>JBAUIB010000338.1:0-9421 GCA_049680585.1 Phormidesmis sp. | reverse complement strand
CAGGCGACGCATCATCCCCGCCTCGTTCTGCACCGGCAGCTTATGTACCGGCGACCAGGTTGTCAACGTGTCCTCGTCCGTTTCACCCGAGAGCTGCACAAATACATCCACCGTACCGTACTTAAACTTCCACAGGTGGCCTTCCTCCGAGTGGTTAACCATTGCGCTACCGTCCTGCTCCAAGCTAGAAATGACCGTTTCAATCACTTCTACATAGCTGGTAGAAAAAGACGTTTCTTCACCCTCATCTGGCAAGGTCGAGAGGTTTGAGGCGCTCGGTGCGTTAGTGGTCATAGCAATACTTGTATTGGGTCGTTTGCATGGGCAGTAAACAGAACACCCCAACTCTATCGCTCGCGTCTCGAAAAGGGAAGAGCCTGCTGGGCTGTTCTACGGCACAGTGATGTCGCTGCTAGCTGCTCGTCAAATTCTAACAAGTCTAATAATTTGCGAAACCGGGCTGGTGGCGAATCAGGCTCAAAAACTCTTCGCGGGTTTTTGCATCTTCGTCGAATACGCCCACCATCGCGCTCGTTACCGTCCAAGAACCCGGCTTTTGCACACCGCGCATGGCCATGCACATGTGGCTCGCTTCCATCACCACCGCTACCCCCTTCGGATCCAAAATTTCCTGCACGGCTTCCGCAATTTGGCGGTTAAGCCGTTCTTGTACCTGCAAGCGGCGGGCGTACATTTCAACAATACGGGCAAGCTTGCTTAAGCCCACAACGCGCTGATTGGGAATGTAAGCAACGTGAGCGCGGCCCATAAAGGGCAGCATATGATGCTCGCACAGACTGAAAAAGTTGATATCGCGCACCAAAACCATTTCGTTATGGCCTTCGTCAAAAATGGCGTCGTTGACAATGGTTTCTAGCGATTGAGAATAGCCCTGAGTGAGAAAGCGCATGGCCTCAGCAACGCGATAGGGCGTTTTGAGTAGGCCCTCGCGATCCGGATCTTCGCCGACGGCAACCAGCATGGTGCGCACCGCATCCATCATCGGGCCGTTCGGGTCTGGAATGGCGCACTCGCGAGGCTGATCGTGCTTGGTCTCGCGGGCGGGGCGGGTTTTAGGCTTGGAGATGTCTCTGCCACCCGTGCCTAAGATGCGATCGCTCAAGTCACCTTTTGTCCCTGGAATCCCGTCGGAGATAGTCATAAAAGATGTTTCCAATAAATCAATAATTCAACTTTGCCTAAAATGCACCCTGACTAGGCGTCATTACTATCTGAGAAATTACCGCAGTTGAAGGTAGCAGCGCTGTGTGCAAAATAGTTTGAGCAACGGTTTCCGGGCTGAGCATGGTCGTACGATCAAAATCGGCTTGAACGGTCGCGCTGTCCCATATGGGTGTATTCACAGCCCCCGGTAATAGGGTCACGACACGAATGCCGTGGGCCGATTCTTCATCTGCGATCGCCTTTGACAGCGCAACCAAAGCGGCCTTACTCACCCCATACGCACCCCAGCTCGCAAACGTCTGCTGCGCAGCAATCGAAGCAATATTGATAATCAGCCCATCTGCTTGCTGACGCATGCTTGGCAGTGCGGCCTGCACCACCTGAAAGACGCTCGTTGCATTGAGGTTTATCACCTGCTGCCAGTCAGCCAGTGGCATCTCACCGAGACTACCTGTATAGCCCATACCCGCACTGTTAACCAGCACATCAACCGGACCAAACTGCCCAATAACACCGGCAATTTGCCGCTTCACCTGCGCGATGTCTGCGAGATCAATCACAAAGGCACTAGCCGTTACGCCGAGCTGAGAGAGCGCTTTTGCGAGGGCCACTAGCTTCGCCTCAGATCTAGCCACTAACGCCACATCGAATCCAGACTGAGCAAAGGCTTTGGCAGTGGCTTCACCGATGCCGGAGCTAGCGCCTGTGATCAGCGCTCGCCGTCGGGGAGACGCTTTTGTGTGATTTGACATGATCAGCTCAGAAGGTCAAACCCATACTGACAACCTTTGCAGGTGTCAATATAAGAAAAATTAATTCTACCGTAAACAAATGTTAACTGTTATTGGCTACGTATGGCAGGGCGATGTACCGCATTAGCTATTAAAAACGCCAATCTTTCGAAACTTGTCGTAGCGCTGAGAACGCCGCTGCTCTGGGCTCATTTCTAGTAGCACGGTCAAGTTTTGGGCGAGTGCCTGCTGCAATGTGTTAGCCGCTTCAATCGGAGCCGCATGCGCACCGCCAATCGGCTCGGGCAGGAGCTGATCGAGAATGCCTAAACCTTTTAAGTCCCAAGCGGTGACCTTGAGCGCCTCTGCGGCTTGAGCGGATCGCCCAGCGTCTTTCCACAAAATGGACGCACAGGCTTCAGGGCTCGCGACGTAGTATACCGAATGCTCAAACATCAGCAGGCGATCGCCCACCCCAATACCCAAAGCACCACCCGAGCCGCCTTCACCAATCACCGTGCAAATGATCGGCACTTCTAGGCGAAACATTTCTCTGAGGTTGTAAGCGATCGCCTCTCCTTGACCTAGCTCTTCGGCTTCAAACCCAGGCCAGGCCCCTGGCGTATCAATAAACGTCATAATCGGCATGCCGAAACGATTGGCATGTTCCATCAGCCGCATCGCCTTGCGATAGCCCCCCGGAACCGGCATACCGAAATTGCGAGCGACGTTGTCTTTAGTATCGCGTCCCTTTTGATGACCGAGCATCATCACCGGGCGACCTTCAAAGCGGGCAATGCCACCGACGAGGGCCAGATCGTCTTTGCCGGAGCGGCGATCGCCATGCAGCTCTACCCACTCATCACTAATTGCCTGAATATAGTCCAGCGTACTGGGCCGACGCGGATGGCGCGCCACCTGAATACGCTGTGAGGGCGAGAGGCTAGTGAAAATTTCCTGCCTCAGCTGCTGCGCTCGCGACTCCAGCTGATAAATCTGGTCTGAAACGTCAACGTCGTTATCTTCAGCCAGCTCTCGAATTTGAATAATGCGAGACTCCAGCTCGGCCAGCGGCTTTTCAAAATCCAGCAGAATTGGCCTACGTTCAGTCGTTGCCATGAGTGGGTAAAGGCTCAGTAATCATTTAAACCAGATTACCGTAATTAATGACGACAAGGTGTGAGCGCTCAGCGACTCCAGCAAGGCCATAGCGATACCAAAGAGAAAAATGAGAAACCCAAGAGCTAGGTCAGTAAGGGTCTAAAGCCATGGCGGCGAGATGCCTCACCGATCAGATCCATCTTCTCAAGGGTGATCTGGTTGCGGCCCCAAGAAAAGTTGGTGTGCAGCTTTTCGAACTCCAGCAGCATTGATTCTGCAAAACAGGCAAAAAGCTGACGTCCCGGCACGTCCATATTCACGATATTCATAATGTGCCAGTCAATATCGAGGGAATGCTCTACGATGCCCCCTTTGAGAACGTGAATCTCTGGATGGGCAAAGGTGACATCAATATTTTTAGGATAGCCACCATCGATCATCAGGCAAGGCTGCTTGAGCGTGGTCACATCGACATCTAAGCCCTTAGGCAAGCTCGCAACCCATACTACAACATCAGCTTGGGGCAGCGCGTCATCCATTGGCACCACTCGACCAAACGATATCTCTGCCTGCAAATCATTCAATCGCTCTTGGTTTCGCGCCACTAGCAGCAGCTCTTTTACGCCCGTGCGTCCACTCAGCCAGCGGCAGACCGCGCTGCCGATATCCCCGGTCGCACCACAGACAGCAACCGTGGCATTGGCTAGATCAATCCCGTACTTGGGAGCGGATTCTTCCACCTGCTTGCAGATGACGTAAGCCGTATGGGTATTGCCCGTTGTAAATTTCTTGAAATCCAAATCCAAATTGCGAACGCGCTTAATTTGCTCTAGCTTAAAATTTTCAAAAATGATGGATGAGAATCCACCTAGCGCCGTGATATTGATGCCGTTTTTTTGAGCATGAGCCATCGCATTGAGAATTTTGCGAGTAGCGGCTTTGATGCGACGATTGGCGAGCATTTCTGGCAAAAAGCATGATTCGACGTATTTCCCTTCAATCGTTTGGCCGGTTGCGCTGGTCACCTTAAAGTGATCGACAATCTGCGGCGGCGCGCTACACCAGAAATCTAGGCCCTGATCGGCATATTCGGGATATCCCAAATCATGGGCGACAGACTTTGCGTGTTCTAAGCTCGTGAGGTGACCAATTAAACCAAACATTCGGGGTTCTAACGTTTTGCACGTTGAGAGGAACGGGATAGAGAAAGTAAAGATCGGATAGATACCAGACACTGTGCTCCCTAGTTTGTCCTCAGCTTGCAAGTGCAAATGGCTGAGGTAGGAAGCACAGCTCAGTAAAGCCAAATGGCCAGTATGGAGGAAAAACCAGTATGACCAGACAGCAGAGATGCTCAGACGGTAAGTGCGGGCTAAAAGAGAAAAGCAACCCCAGCCAGTGAGGTTGCTTAGCAATTGTCTAGACAGCCGCGAGGCCCTGGGCTGACAGCTTCATCACCTCACGGCTAGAAAAGCCGATGTTAGCAAGGGCTTCGCCGTAGGTAATCATAAAGTCTTCGACGAGGGCGTCTTTTTCCATGCCTAAAACAGCGGCGTCAGCTTCGACGGCGTTGAGCATTTTCCACACAAGAGGTAGGTTGGCACGATTGGCCGCTTCTAGCTCGGCGCGGGCAGACTCGAAGTTGGCCTTGAGCCACTCTTCGCCAAAGTTGAGGTGCATGTATTCATCCTTGACGACGCCTTCGGTGATTTTGCGAGCGAAGTCGTCAGCGACCGGAATGTAGATATTGTAAGCAGCGATCGCAAATGTCTCGATAATCAAAGACTGAATCAGCAAGCAGGTGACGATCTTGCCGTCAGCTAGGGCGACTTGAAAATTGTCATGCAGCTGAGCAAAGAATTCTTTGGCAAACGGCATATCAGGCGTGACACTCAGGTTCTTACCACAGGCTTGAAAACCTTTCATGTGACGAGCTTCCATTCGGGCCAGCTTGACTAACTGATCGGCGTGCTCACTGAGATGCTCAGCTAACCGTTTATAGTTATCGTTGGCTTCTAGCTCTCCTTCAATCACAATCGCATTAATGCGACTGTAAGCATCTTTGTAGGTTTCACTCTGGAAGTCCATCACTGGGCTGGCTTCAAGGGTTGGCATAACTGTATTATCCTGGGTTACGGTAAACTGGCTGTCGATGTTTTCAAAAACCCTCTAACGGTTACCGACTGGCATTTACCAGCTGATAACCTACCACTAGCTCGCGCCGACACGCTCAAGTAAAAATGGCGGCATGCGCGCAAACTGTGCGCAAAAGGATTCTTAATAGTTCTTACCAATTTATCTTTCCTTATAGCGTATCAGACTCACTAAGAGAAAGGTAAAGCCGCCAAGCAAATCAATGGGGGGCCGATCAATCGGTAAATCTTATTGACGCACCTACGTACAACGACGGAATGCCGCATCTGACAAGGCTATACCACCTCACTAGGAACTTCGATGATGGCTTCAGCGTCAGCCGTTTCGTCAGGGAGCATTCTTAGGCGGATTCGTCTAGAGGTGGTGCTGTTGATATCTCCGAGCTGCACTTCAATCAGCTCGCTGCACAGCGGATTTAGGGCGCTTAAGAGCGATCGCAAATGGGGCGTACTCTCACCGCTGTCTACATACACCCGCTCAGAAAGTTTATTCATCCGCTTCCAAGCGGTGTAGAGCTTAGTCGCAGCCTGCTCTAGCTGAGTCGCCTGATTCACCAGATCGGCGGCTGAATTCAGACAGCCCACGCGCAGCGCTTCATCTAAGGCTAGCTCTAAATTAATCTGCTCCGGGTCGAGAGACTGTACCTGAGCGGCGGCGGCAATATAGCGAGAAAGATACTTCGCTTCGGCGGTCACCTGCTTCAAGGTATCAACATCGGGATTTTCGTCTACTTCATTCTTTAAAGTTTGCTGGTGAGACGGCGGCAGCTTTTCCATCTCTCGCACCAAAGGCGTCAGATAGCGCGATGGAATGGTATTGTCAGCGGCTTTTTCACGCACCGATTCAGGAATCAGCTCAGAGTTCATCGCCGTCCAGTCATCGGAAAGCGTCTTGACTTCCTTGCGCGTAATCTGCTCACCGCGTCGGGCAGCTTCGCTGACGATCTGCTGCACTTCTGGTGAGGCTTGTGCTGTCTCCATAAAGGAGCGTTTGCTGAAGCAGTTCACATCTTTGGTTTCAATCAAGCCGTCTTCGAGCATTTGATCGGCGCTGTTGGCCAAATCAATCAGTACATAGGCTTGGCTTTTGCTAACGTCTCTATCTTTCAGCCAGTTGAGAAAGCCCGCCCCGTTTCCATCCTCACCGCCGCGCTTTTCCCGGTCGCGCACCACCCGCAATATGCGCCCACGCCAAATATCGGTCTGTAAGTCAAAGCGATCGCACACCTGCCAGGCCACATCCACCTGCTGATGAAATTCATAGTCCGACAGATCGCTTTCAGCATCGGGCAACGATACCTCTAATTCAACTGATTGATCGGGCCCAGAAATATCGGCAGTAAACTGCTTAGCTGTCATCTAAAACCTGGCGGCAAGGAGCCGAATTATTATGCCACAGCGGCTTGATTGCGATCACTATCCAAACAGCAGCCTACCAACTTGAAATAGCACCCACGCAGACAGCGCTGCCATCCCCAAGACCAAAGCAATCAGCGCCACAATCACCCCAACTGCGAATATCCGATCAGCCGCGCGGCTTGGCGTTGGATTCGCAAGGTGCTTTTCGAGCAGGGCCACATTTTGACTGTTAGCCTTCCAAGTCACATCAAACAGATCGCCAATCACAGGCACCAGTCCCGTCAGCGTATCAAGCAAAATATTAAATCCCATTCGACCCAGCGTCGGTGCAGGCAGGCCCATTCTGGCCCCTTCAAATACGATGTAGACAGAGAGCAGGCCCGTAAGGATATCGCCGCCACCGGGCAGCACACCCAAAATCGGATCTAAGCCAATTCGGTAGCGCAAACCAGGAATAGCGATCGCATTATCAAGCAGATGACTCAGTTGCTTAAGGCGCTTTAGCGAAGACGTTGTCGAAGGATAAGAGGGACGAACCATAGGTTTAAGCCAACATGGCCACAAGATTGATTTCAGTCACTGTCGCTACAGCCCTACACAGAGAAAAACTGTAGAGATAAAAAGATATTAGAGGATGGCTGCCCAATGGTTTGATACGCTAGTCCATTATTGGCCCATTGCTTTCTTGAAAGGGTTTCGAAGCCCTCCATAGCGTGTCATGGCAGAATCGACTACTCAAACATGTCCCATTTGCAGCGTCCAAATCCTAGTGGGCAGCGCCGGAGGCGATCGCGTCATCTTTACCTCAGGGCCACAAGGTAACCGAGCCAGACTCTGGGCCAGAGTTTGTCAGTTTAATAAAAAGTCCGGCTGCATCAACGAACAGGGGAAAGATGAAACCATCACTGCCGACGATTACTACAAGCCCGATACGCCTGCGGGTGACGCGTAATCACTAACTAGGCCATAATACGGACGTTCAGCATCGACTAGCTCTTCCTTCTCAAGCCAGCTCGGCTGACAGACCTGATCTTACAAATGCTGCCTTCTCCTGTACCGCCCAACTCTATCTACTCTCTCCTATGAAAATCACCAGATTTCTATCATTTTTAGTGCCTGCATTTGTACTTTCAACAGGGCTAACAACAGTTCTCACCCCAGGTAGAGCAGCTGCCCAAGCGTATAATCCTGCTGCTATCGGCTCTGAGGAAATTAGTGACTCTCTTTCTACAACAGACATTCCTACAGGCTTCGGTGGATTCGCCAAAGACTACGTCGTCAACCTCGAAGCAGGCGATCAAATTACTATTGATGCGATTTCCACCGAGTTCGACACTCTTGTCACGCTCATGGACGCTAACGGCATCACGGTCAGCGAAAACGACGATGGCCCTGATGGCAGCACCAACTCACTGCTGTTTGCGCGTATCAGCGAATCTGGCAAATACACCATCCGCATCCGTTCCTATGCTGGCGAAGGCGCAGGCCCCTTCTCAATTAAGCTAGCTCGTCTGCGTCCTATCTAGTCGCTGTACGCTAGTCACTGTTATTAAGGGCTGAGTCAATTTCAGGCAGCTCATTTCTCCCAAATTGACTCTCCCTGAAAAAAGTTTCTTGCAGGCGTCCCCCTATTTTGCTACTTTGGGTAAGCGCAAAAAAGCGCTCAAGCCGGGATAGCTCAGCTGGTAGAGCAGTGGACTGAAAATCCTCGTGTCGGCGGTTCAAGTCCGCCTCCTGGCATTCAGATGATCAAAGTAACCCTAGACCAAAATGGTTTAGGGCTTTGTTTTAGGCGCAGACACGCTTTAGCCTCGTTCAACGGAGTCCTGTAAACACAATCACGATGATTGTTTCACTAGCAATCACTGCAAAGGCTAGCTGAACCACTCATGACGATGGTTAAACAACGGCATACGCTCTCACCGGAAATGTCCCAAACTTTTTTATTTTGACGGGCACCGCATTGAACATGAATGGACTGCCGGGTTGGTCTGCTTCAGGCAGCCTGTCTAAATGGCACAGGTGCTCAACAATGGGAACATCAGCGCCTAATAGAATTGAATGGACAGGGCGATCGCCAGTGGAGGTAGCGTCTATATTGTAAGAATCAATGCCAACGAGCGTTGCGCCCGCGTCTTTGAGCCATTCGGCGGCGGCGGCACTTAAGTAGGGATGTCCTTCAAAGTAGCGATCGCTGCGCCAATGCCTATCCCAACCCGTATGAACCAAAACGGCTTTACCGCTAACATCGCTACCTTCAAACAGCTCTGGGCCAATGCTGCTGTGCGCCGAATCCGCTCGAAATACCAAGCCCTCTAGCTCAGCGATTGAATCTAGAGGAAGTTCAGATAAGTCTTTTCCATCTGCGTAGCGATGAAAGGGCGAATCGAGGTAGGTGCCCGTATTAGCAACCATCTCAATTTTGCCAATATGAAAGGTCGTGCCTTCAGCGTAATATGCCTTAGATGCCTCTCGGGTGAGAAAATCACAGATCAAAGGAGCCGGCAATCCCTTGTAGGTCACCATTCCATCTTCTACGCTATGGCTGAGATCGATCAGTTTTTTCATGGCTTGCAGGCATCCTTGGGGCAGCGCACCCGCTGCTTTTCGATATCGTCGCTCAAATCATAATATGCTCTACGCTGCCTACGGTTCTAATCTCCATCCGGTTCGCATCCAGCAGCGGACGCCGAGCGCAAAGCTTTTGGGTACTGGGGCGATTGCCGACATGGCGCTACGCTTCCACAAGCGTGGCTACAGGGACTTTTCGGGTAAGTGCAATATCGTTCCTTGCTCGCATAGTAGCGTTCATGTCGCCATTTACGACATATCAACCGCCGAGATGAGTTGGCTTGATCGGCATGAGGGAGCAGGCGCTGGATACGATAGAAC
>JBAUIB010000337.1:0-10660 GCA_049680585.1 Phormidesmis sp. | reverse complement strand
GAAATATTGCTAGAAACCATCAAAATAGTTTGTTTGGGGAAAGGGGCATACTAGGGGCCAGCTATTAACACTTGCCCAGAACGTATGGACACCACCGGTAACCTTTCATTTGCACCGCAGTCTGATTCGGCGTCTGATTCAGTCCCATCAATACTACAAAAAAGTCAATGGATTGGAGCTGTAGGATTTTTAGCACTACTGACGTTCACTTGGTTGCCGAATAGTTACGCCTATATGGTGGGCTGGCCCTATATTCTGATATGGCAAGGGGCTTTTTTCATTCTGGGCAGCTACACGCTGTGGCTATGCCGCCAGTTCTCTGTTCCCTTCAGCCGACTCGGTTACGGCTTAGATGCTGTTGTTGGTCTTACAATCCTCACGGCGACACTCTCAACGCTAAACGCGCTCTTTCGAGCGGTTGCCTGCTGGAACTTGTTGCTAATTATTAATTATGCAGTCTGCTTATATTTTTTAGTTAACTGGTTGCGTAGCGGTAAGCTCACACGTCACTTCTTATGGCTGCTACTATCGGCCACTGGGATAATTACCAGCATTATTAGCTTGGCCATGTGGCGTCCTAATCTCGATATGTGGCTATCTGAGAACTTTAATACTGCTATTCGCAACGCGCAGCCGTTAGGTCATCACAACTTTGTCGGCGGTTATGAGTTGCTGCTGCTGCCCATCGTCATCAGTTTTGCTACGACGCAAACAGGCTGGCGAAAGTGGGGAATGATTGTAGCCTCAGCGCTTGTGATAGTTGCACTCTACGTCAGTGGCTCTAGAGGTGCGCTCATAGGATTACTAGCTCTTGGCATCGTTTCTGTTTTGCTAGGGCTGTTGCTGAGCGGCGGGCAGCTTCGTCGGCGTTGGGCACTAGCAGGCTGCTGCTTTGTATTGGTGATGGCACTAGCGCTTTTTAGCAATCCGCGGATCAGAACACTTTTTTTAACATCGCCTGCCGCTGAGGAAAATCAAGTCTCTGTCGTTTCGCTTTCCGATGGGCCCACGAAAGATCGCTTTTTTATGATGGAAAGTGCTCAGAATATCCTGAAAGAGCACCCCTTTTTAGGCATCGGCCCAGGAAATCTATCACGCGTGTATAACATCTACCGCCCGATCGAAGCTGGCACGGGTCTTAACTTAGTGCAGCAGTTGCACAATACACCGGCTCAGCTAGCCGCAGAACTCGGCGGGTTAGGTCTCATCCTATATGCTTCACTGCTACTCGCTTTATTAAAATTAGGCACTCAGCTTCACCAGCAAGTTTCTCAACGAGGCGATCGCATTCTACTGTACGGCATTGGCGCTAGCTGGCTGGGCTACAGTGTTTCCAGCTTATCTGACTACCAGCTAGAGAATATTGGTATTAGCACGACCCTAGTGATAACAACGGCTTTGCTAGTTTCTCTTGCTGACGCTTACAAACCGCAAACGCGCAGTCTTAATCTGTCAAACCGCAATCGAAGACTCAGCAGTTTATGCCTGCTTGCGCTGCTCTGTGCCAACTTTCAAATGTGGACCAGGGTAGATGTGAGTCTCTATTTGGCCTACTCAGGCATTCGCGAGGCGCAAGAGCTAAATTTTGTCAGCGCTGATGCAAAATGGGCCAAGGCTGGCGCTCTAGTTCCTTGGGATCCGACTTACCCGGCCTTAGCCTCTGAAGCCGTGTTAAAGCTCATTCCCGAGTCAAAGTCAGAAAAGGACCTGCGAGAGCTTAGGCTGCTAGCAATTGACTATCTCAAAAATGCCATCAAGGCTACACCGAATGATCCTTGGTTTCATCAGAACTTGGCAGTTCTCCTGTTAGAAAATGACAATAGAGATTCGCAGTATCACGCCAAGCAAGCTGCCAAACTTTCTCCTCGAAGCAACGACAATTACACTTACTACACGCTAGGGCTCACTTTTCTACAGAAAGAAGAAACTGACAAAGCGGTTGATGCACTCGTTTTAGAAGCTCTGAGCAACCCAATCTTCTTGACAGCAAACAATTGGCAAAGTGAGCCGCTTCTCTCTGTGAAAGACGCTGTAATTGATAAAACCCTAAAGACTTATCGTCAGCTACTGTCAGCATCGAACAAAGCATCGATTCAATATCAATGGCTACATGAGCAGTGGGTGATTTTATCGTGGTGGTATGGGTACCCAGTAGCTAACGAAGATTTAGAAGATACGAGAGCGCTTGTAAAAGCTGTGCTCGTTGCTGATGACAGTCCTCAAAAAGCGATCGCTCTTCTCAATGAACATATCAAAGAAAACAGCTACTCAAATGATCTACACCTCGTTCAGGCACGTCTAGCACCGGAGCAGTATTTGCCAGAGCTTTTAGACAAGCTTAGTGGCACAGATGAAGAAAAAGCGCATCTAGAAAAAAGCGTTAGAAGTAGCCAATCTATGAAAGCTTGGCTGAGTGAGGTTACGGCGATCGCACCCGGTCAAATCCGCTACGGCCTCGTATTCGCGTATCGAAATTTGTCCGCTAACAACATTCGAGATATCTTATACCCTGGCGATATTCAAATACCTGTCTTACCGACATCCATTAACCTCTTTGTCAATGCGCCTAGAGAATATCCGCAGCTAGATTACTACATGCGCAATGTCCGCACGCAACAGCTAGAAATTGATTAAGCAAAAAGAACCTGCCAAATCCAGTAAGAGTTTAGGTCGAAACCTGCATTCGTTTAGCGCGATCAGAAACAGAAGGGTGAGCGTAGTCGAACCCTGGATCGGATCGCAACTTAGAATACTGACTGAGTTTTGACTTCGACTAAGCTCAGCCACCGAATATTTTGCATTTCTCTACAGCACAACGCGAAACAAATACTGAAATCTAACCTCTATCTATTTCTGTCTGGGCGGAATTGTCTGTTTGGATAGAGCCCGTCTGTTCATTAGCATCTTCTAGCATGTCTATGCTCCCGCCCAGTTGTTGAATTCGCTCAACGGCTTGATCGCGAATAGCCTCGTTCACAGCATTCGATAGCACACTCCTCCACGCTGCAATCTGAGCGTAGCGGCTTTCTGGATCAGCTGCCAAAAAATCAGCGGTTTGCCGTGAGGCTTTCTCTACTAGCTCACTTTCAGGAGCATCTGAGCGACTTGCCCAATCAGCAGCTTTCTCAAACGAGTCTTGAGCTGACTGACTATCGCCTAAGAACAACAGCTCATCGACACCCTTATATCGCCAGACATAGAAGCTGTTAGGCATTATATCTGGATTCATTTCCGCTAGCCCCTTCGCCATCAGCTCTACGGTCCTTTGGGGCTGTGCAGCGTAGAGAGTCGTGCTGCTAGAGAGAAACAAATAATAATTGCGGTAGAACGGATCAAGCGATATTATTGTGTCGAAAAATGCAGGACTTAGGTTCTGATCTATGTCTATATTACTCTGTTCTGATATATCGCTAAAGTACTGAAGAAAGTTCAAAAATACACTATCCGCTAAGACATTTCTGAACCCTAGAGTAGGTATATTTTTGAGAGTTGTGAGCTGCTGCTTCAAAACAACATTGTTTTCCAAAGATCCTTCCAAAGGTCGATTTGCGGCATCCATCCGGGTTTGCTCGATCTCACCTAGTTGGAGTGCAGTAGTTAAAACAGCACATAAGAAGCCACAAAAAGCAATTGTTTTACCAGAGCAGAAACTCTTTCTTCTTGATAAGTTCATTGTCAAAGCATTCTCTACCTCTAAGGTTTTCTTTAAAGAAAGACCCGATAAGCATATAAATACGCTCATCGGGTGAGTTTTTAGGATCTTGCAATCCTAAAAAATTTGACAAATGCGCTTAGTTAATAGGCGTCTGGCCAGTAGCAGCACACGAGACCGCTGTGCCGTTTGCCGTTGCATCGGCGGGAACATTTTGACCAGCAGCATCAACTTCACACAAGATTGCTGCCGTCGTCTTGTCTGTAGTACCAGTTACGCTTGTCAACGCAACACCGCCTGCATAGCCCTTAAGCGCATCGCTCAAAGGTTGCGCTTTGTTTGTGGCTACATTGCCAGTGCCGGGAGCAGTAGCCGCAGTGTTAGTAATGGTGTAGCTATAGTTTGGAGTAGAGGTTGCAATACCTAAGCCTAGATCGGAAATTGTGGCTGTGAAGTCACCTCTTTCTAAGTAATAGGCTTGTTGTGCGCGGTTCATCGAACCGACGTAGGTTTTGGCTTCAGATTGCTTGGCTTTGTTGGCTTGGTTGAGGAAAGAAGGTAGGGCGATCGCGGACAGAATACCGATAATGATGATAACAACGAGAAGTTCGATGAGAGTAAAGCCGCCGTTGGTCTTTTTGCCTGCGAAGTGTTGCAGCAGCTTTGCTTTGAGTTGAGAGGTCATGAAAGGGGTCTCCGATGGGTTTGAGGTCAGTTGCGTATGCTCTTGAAAGTCAAATTGCTTGCTTTCCGCTCGAACCTAACGTACCCCTCTATTTTTTTTGAACAGTCAGCTTATTCACACAAGCCTGCTCAAGTTAATTGGACATTAATCCGTACTTTACCGGTACCTACTCTAATTTTTTTTACAGATATAGCAGTTGCCACTTTGGTCTGAACATCGAAAAGGCTAAAGTCAAGTGCTAATTGACCCTCAAGTATCTAAATCTACGTGGCGATTGATATCCCAGAAGATGGTGCAAAGCGATAGTGACCGCTTGCTAAGCAACCGACAGCTCTATACAGAAAAGTCACAGACAATCGCTTCACTTGTCTGCTTGCTTTCTAATGGCAGCAATGATTTGACTGTTGGCCTTAGGAAAGGGATACTCGTCAATATCAGCGAGGGTGACCCATTTTACTTCGTCGCATTCAATCGGCTGAGGCTCGCCGCTGAGGTGTTTACAGTTAAATACGTTGAGCGTCACCTTGAAGTGAGTGTAGGCATGCTCAATAGTAATCAGGCGATCGCCCACCTCAATCTCAATGCCTAGCTCTTCTTTTATCTCGCGCTTAACGCAGGCTTCTACCGTTTCATCCGGCTCGATCTTGCCCCCCGGAAATTCCCATAGGCCCCCGAGCAATCCTTCTTGTTTGCGCCGGTCAATTAGGATATTGCTTTGTGTATCGGTGATTACAGCAACGCCAATTTGCTTGTGGGGCAGGGGCTTACGCGATTCAGTCATAGGAAAGTCGGATACTGCTTTTTGATTGTACGCTGCGCAGTGCGCTTGCCAAGGACAGAGCAGGCAGGCCGGATTGTGGCGGGTACACAGAGTTGCGCCTAAGTCCATGATGGCCTGGTTAAAGTCTCTGGGCTGCTGAGGATCTAGAAGGCGCTCTGAAAGTGCCCAGAGCTGATTTAAAGCTTTGCGGGTGGGTACGGGTAAAGCCATCAGGCGGGCGAGTACCCGTTTGACGTTGCCATCGAGAATCGCAGTTGGCAGGTTAAAAGCAGCGCTGAGAATGCCGCCTGCGGTAGTCCGGCCAATGCCTTTAAGGGCGATCGCATTGGCCAAATCTGGCGGAAACTTACCGCCGTAGTCAGCCACTAACTGCTGAGATGCCTGATGCAGATTTCTGGCTCTCGCGTAATAGCCTAGTCCTTCCCAAAGCTTCAGCACCGTTTGCTGGTCGGCAGCGGCCAGGATCTGTACGGTGGGGAGTGCAGTCAGCCACCGCTGATAGTAGGGGATGACTGTCTTTACCTGGGTCTGCTGCAGCATAATCTCCGAAATCCAAATTGCGTAGGGATCTCGGGTGTGCCGCCAGGGGAGGTCTCGACCTTGAGCGCCGTACCAGGTGAGGAGCGATCGCCTCAAATCAATCACCATTTCCTCAGACATAACAAAGCCCGGTAGACTAACGTCCACCGAGCTTAAAGGGGATTTTTTGTGAGCTAAAGACAGGCGGCGCGTCATCAAACCTACGCCGGGTCGTCGCCGTCAAGAGAGACACCTAGCTGCTCTTCAAACGCCAGCCGCTGCTCTGCCCCACGAAGGAAGTAGCCGCTCATCATTGCAGAAGCGAGCAGACGCCCTAGGTTCTCACGATTGGTGGTGACCGCTACGTCAAATTGGGGAGAAGGAAGGCCACCCAATAGACCAATCACATTATGCTCCATGACCTGCATCACTTCCGAAGAAGCGGGACGCGATAGCTGAGTAATGGTCTCCGGCTCCATTGTTTGCACGTAGCGCAGCAAGCTATTGTCTTTTGCAGATTTGGCGTCCATATATTCTGGGAGTCTCCCGGTTACATCGTCCATGCTAATAACTTTCCTTGAGTGGATAGAATGCGATTCTAATGGTCTCGCTCTTGTATTACTCAATGCTCTGTACTCAATCGGGCTGAACCGAATAGGGTTGCCGACATCACTAATGTAACAAGTCGGTTTATCTACGCCTATTAGTTGAAACCGAATGACAACCGAACAGCCATTTTTTCCGGACCCTATTTTTGTGGGTGAACTTACGCTAGAAGAACTTACCAGCTAGGATCATCCATCAGATTCACCTCTATCTGGTCTGGGCCGCTGGGAATGGCGCTCAGACAAGCCAGTATAGGCTCTTCTTCACCCGTTAGTTCTACTTCACAGGCATGACAGCTGCCTGCTAAGCAACCGGTAGAAATATGAACCCCTGCGCGAGCCGCAACGGTAAGCAAGGGCTCACCCGCTCTGGCTGTAATGGTGACATCATCTGGCAAGAAACGAACTTTTACAGTCACAATTTACACAGTCTGTTAACACAATCTTCGCCTGCTAGCATCATTTGTGGGCTTTCACCTCACGCTTGGCCTAGGCTCTCAGCATCGCAACCAGTGTCTGGTGCGCATCATTAGCGTCTTTCAGTGGATGGTCAAAGGCTACCCGCACAGGCCGCATTTCACCATTCACGTCTGCGTTGAGATCCATGCCCGTCTCGTCAATTGCCGTTAGGGTCGCTGCCGTTGCGCTGGTCTGATGGCCATATCGCTGGGCGTAGGTCAGTACCGCTTCCGCATGATCTTTGTTCATATGCTTACAAATGCGATCGCTCACTTGGCTAGTGATTTTTTCTGACGCCTTTTCTGATACGTTCTCTGACATAACTTCCCTAATAAACCCTACAATTAACCCCTACCATTTCAGCAGTCGCCCAGCCCTTCCAATGGACCCCGCTAATCAGCCTCATCGATGGGCCTTTTCATTCTAGACAATACTGCTTTTTCTACAAACGCCTCATGACCGTCGATTTTCCTGCTTCAGACATTCATGCGTCTGGGCAATTGACTGATTCACCGGTCTATTCGCTAGCCCATCCGCTCACCCATTCTCTGGGGCCACTGACCCATCCTTGGCCTACCGGCCACCTATTTGAGAGCTTAGGGGCTCACCTGACCTATCGCATCGTTGGCCCCTGCTGCCGTTTGTATGACCGCCAGCAGCTACCCTGGCCCTGCTGCCGTATTCAGTGGCATAGCAAAGAGCCAAGCTGGCGACGGATTGGACGTCGGTTGATTGCGGATATGGCCACCCGCAAGCATCCGTCCTACTGCGTAGAAATTGTTGGCCAGAGCTACCGCAGTGAGCCTGTGGTGATGACGCTCTACACCGTGAAACTTTCAGCGGATCTGCAAAATTGGTGGCACATGCCAAGGCTCAAGTAGCGCTGAACAACCGCAGCTAGGGCACCGGAGAATTAAGCAATCAGCAAGGACCTGCGTCTCTTATTACTTGTCTCTATATTCAATTTCTTCGGGAACGGCTACGTTACAGCCACGGCGATATTCAGTCCCGGCCCAAGTGCGTACGCTGCACAGACTAGCCTGAGAAAAATCCACACTAAAGAACAGCGTATCTCGCATATCTGCACTGTTCAAAATCGTCCCAGTGAGAACGGTATCGTTAAGATAAGACTCGCGCAGGTCCGCTTCAATCAGGGACGCGCCCGTAAAGTCGGTATTGTCTAAAATGGCGTAGCGCAAATCGGCACCGTTGAGCAGTGCCCCGCGAGCGCTGGTATAGCCAAAGTTGACATCAATTAGGTTGGCGTCGTTGAGCTGGGCACCGTCCAGATTGGCATAGTAGAAATTTGCGCCCTCTAGGTCGGCTTCTGTGAGATCCGCGCCGGAGAGATCCAGCCGCCTGAGATCCGCGCCGTGAAGGTCACAGCCTTGACATTCATTGGTTTCGATCAGCTTTGTAATAGCGGCTTCATCGGCGGCTTGAGCACTGCGGGTGCCTAGAGGGCTAACCATCGCAATTCCACAGAGAAGTGTGCCGACCGCGAAAGCGACCTTTCGGCGATCGCACTTACGAATTAAATCAACTATCTCTATATACATAGACGCGAAAGCGACCTCCAAGATTTCTTTTCTATGGTGTCAGATGCCGTAGGAGAGTGGCAAGAGAGCTTAAAAACTGCTCCAACTTACTGTACAGTTTCGCCCCTGCTCTTTCCGGAGAACTAGTCAGTCCTTACAAAGCGCTACTCACACAGTCGTTTTACGGACCAACTTGCAACCTTTTTTAAGGTGATTTAGCTAATTTCACGGGTATTCTGTGAGTTAGTTGAATCAAGAAAATTCAAACCGCTGACCCAATCTACACACTTAATTCATAAATTGATTGGTTTGAAACTCTGCCTTCATTAGGTGCACTAGCTGATGCTATCGCCGATTATCGTGAAATCTACTTATAAGGACATACAGAAGATGAAATCATTTCGCCTAACAGTTGCTGCCCTCGCAGCTGCGGGCCTCGCGGTTACAGTCGGTCATACGACTTCAGTAGCTGCGCAAGATGCATCGACATCTCCCTCCGGAACCCGCGCAGTACTGCAGCTTGCCCAAGCCTCTCCCTTCGGGATGCAAGAAACCGATCAGTCACGCTTCATCTTATCGACCAATCCAACGAGCAGTCTGGGCGGCAGACAGCGCTACGGCTTAATGATCCTTGAGCAGAAAGCCCAGCAGCCTCCCTGCTTTTCTACGGTAGGATCGAACCCCACTGTGGTACTGCCGTTGTTGGCCCAGCTGCCTGACTTTTCCGGCATCTGCGGTCGCAGTACAGATACCAATGGCTACCTGATTCGCGCAGCGGGTGAGGATATCAAATACGACCCCGTCCTCGAAGAAGAGAATGGCGTACTGGTACTCTACGCTAAGCCAACCCCGTTCGCGGGTTCAAGCGCTCAGAAGTTTGTCATGGGCCAAACTGATGGGATTTCACCGAGCGGATACACTCAAATTTTCTTAAAGCCAGGCTGGCGGCTGGCACGTCAAACGTTGGCGAATGGCAGCTTAACCGGCCGGACCTATCTGGCAAATGACCTCACCACAGCTCAGCTCATTCAGCAAGATGGGGGCACGGTCATTGTTCAGCCACCCACCACGACGCCCCCAACGACACCGCCCGTCACACCACCCGCGCCAGCTGCAGGCTTCCCTGATGTTCAAGGCGATACCTACGCCAACGAGATTAACCGTGCGGTTCAGCTTGGATTTATCTCCGGCTTCAAAGAAGACAATACCTTTCGGCCAACAGCCCCACTGACGCGTGAGCAGGTCGTTTCCATCGTGGTAGAAGGGTTAGGCCAGGCACCGGCTGCAGGGGCGGCAACGGCTAGCCCCTATCCAGATGTCCCGGCGGGTCGCTGGAGTGCCACTAAGATTGAGCGCGCTAAGAGTCTAGGGCTGATCAGTGGCTATCCGAACGGGACCTTTAGACCCACTCAGGCGGTCACTCGCGCCGAGCTCATCGCCATTATGAATAAGGCCGCGCAGTACAAAAATCAGGTGACGGCGCTAACGCCTAACCAAACGGGCCTAAACTTCAGCGATACCAGTGGCCATTGGGCTCAGAGCACAATTTCTAGCCTCTCTAGCTACTGCGGTATTGCAACTCCACTCAATGAAACGGGTAGCAGCTTCTTCCCGAACCAGTCGGCTCTACGGAACTATGCGGCAGCAGCGATGGTCCGCCTGCTCGACTGCTCTCAAACCAATCCCCCTGCCCAGTAGAAGAGCCGGCTGATCTTCATCGCGTCAGCGTGAAGGAATCAGCCTCCCTCATTATCGAAACCGATCTTAGAGCCGTGATTTACCCGTTGTAGATTGCGGCTTTTCTTTGGGCTTTTCTTTGGGCTTTGCTTCGGGCCTGTCTTATTTTGAACCGCGCAAAATACCGTAGCGGATGAGACCGCGCTGATAGCCAGTGGTCATCAGCGCGATCGCCGCTGTCCCTCGAATTGTCTCAAGCCCAGCGCGAAAAATCCCCACAATGACTTGCGGATCCAACGCTGAGCGGACGACATCCTGCCAGAAAAATTCTACCTGCGCTGACCAATCGGCGATCGCTAGCTCTTTAAATCCAACCGCTGCGGCTAGCTCTTGGTACGTTTGCAGCGAAACTACATAGGGCAGGTGGTACAGCTGATAGAGCTGATCTAGATGAAAATTTTCACCCTCAGTCAGCGGCCCGGCCAAGTTATCGATAGGACGGTGACACCAAGTCGCCATCAAAAATGTTCCCCCTGGTTTGAGCAGGCGATAACACTCTTTCAAGAAAGCTTGCTTGTCGGGCATGTGCTCACCGCTCTCCATCGACCAGATAAAGTCGAACGAGCTGTCAGCGAAAGGGGTAGCCATCGCGTCGCTCACCCGAAAGTGGACAGCAGGCGAGCCGACATCGGGAAAATTCTCCCAGGCATGAAGGGCAATTCCTTTAGCTTGAGCGCGATCGCC
>JBAUIB010000336.1:0-2424 GCA_049680585.1 Phormidesmis sp. | reverse complement strand
AGGCATTGATCTGAACTTAGCTTGAGCTTTCTCCAAGGTCTCCCGGCAAGATTCTAAGTACGTCTGGAACGCCTCCATCAGCTCATCATCAAATGGATCGGCTGAGAGGGCTTTTACCTCAGCTTTGAGCGGTCTCATAATCTGGCCAATGAGCCGGTCCGTTGGATTGTACACACTGCGTAGCCACTGCTCGATAGTGGTGTCATGGCCTGGAGTAGAGCGGCGCTTTTTGTAATAAGCCTGAGCGCTGGCGGCGCGGTTTGCGCGATCGCTGGCTGCTGAAGCTACTTGCGATCGCCGCGCGTCATCATACCGTTGCCGTTCGCTGACATCACCCAACACCTCATAGGCCGCGTTCACCTGGGCAATTTTGTCGTGAGCCGCCTCTCGGTTTTGCCCATCTGGGTGAAACTGCTTGGCCAGCTTACGATAGGCTTGCTTCACCTGCGTCTGACTAGCATCAGTCGAAATTCCTAGCGTCGCGTAGTGGTTGGTATCGGTGCCATTGATATTGACCATGACGCTATTTTAAACCGATTTCTACCCCATCGGTTCTGGATCTTGAAACAGTGGCGTACTCAAATATCGCTCCCCAAAGCTCGGCTGAATCATCACGATGAGCTTGCCTTCATTCTCAGGGCGCTTCGCAATTTTTATCGCCCCGCACAGCGCCGCGCCACTAGAAATACCCGAGAGAATACCTTCTTCTCTCGCAAGTCGTCTGCCATAGGCGATCGCATCATCATCCAGCACCGTCACCACCTCATCAATCAAGTCTTGATTGAGCACCTTCGGGATAAACCCTGCTCCAATCCCTTGAATCTTGTGCGGTCCTGGCCGCCCGCCCGACAGCACAGAGCTATTCACCGGCTCTACCGCCACCACTTGAAAGCTCGGCTTGCGCTGCTTGATTACCTCTCCAACGCCAGTAATCGTCCCTCCCGTGCCGACACCTGCCACCAAAAAATCCACCTGCCCTTCCGTATCCTGCCAAATCTCTTCTGCTGTCGTGCGCCGATGCACTGCCGGATTTGCCGGATTGTCAAACTGCTGCAGCATATACGCATCTGGCAGGCCCTCGACCAGTTCTTTTGCCCGCTGAATGCAGCCGCTCATCCCTTCCATTCCTGGCGTCAGCTCCAGTTTTGCACCATAGGCTCGTAGCATTGCTCGCCGCTCAGAGCTCATGGTCTCTGGCATGGTCAGCACCAACTCGTATCCCTTGGCTGCCGCCGCCATCGCCAGCGCGATTCCCGTATTGCCGGAAGTGGGCTCTACTAGCGTCGTCTTACCCGGCACAATCTCGCCCGCTGCCTCTGCGGCCTCGATCATACTAATGCCAATACGATCTTTCACAGAGGCTGACGGATTCATTCCCTCTAGCTTCACCATAATCTGGGCCACGCAGCCCTCGCTGCTGGGGATACGGTGCAGCCTTACCAAAGGAGTATGGCCAATCAGCTCAGTGATGTTGTTAGCAATTCGCATAGGTCTTGTGTTCGGTCTGTCTCGGCCCTTCGGCTCTGTTTATCTGAATCTTGTCTCTCTTCTCTAGCTCTATCTAGCCTTATTACCTACATATAGTCCATCAGACTATATGTAGTACATCAAATCGACCTGTTGGCGAGCATTTCGTTTGTCAACAAGATCTTGCAGTGTATATTTTTCTAAGGCCGCTTCGGCTGATTGCCGCACTTCTTGCCATATCTCACAAACCACTGAGCCTTCAGTCGTTTTAGGCGACTTCACTTCCTTTGCTTTGGCCTCAAATCCTTCAATGCAGCTCACTATATCTAGCAAGGTCATCTTCCAGGGTTCGCGAGTCAGCAAGTAACCGCCTTTAGCCCCCCGCTGGCTTTTCACAAATCCGCCTCGCCTTAGGGTCGCTAGCAGCTGCTCCAAGTAGCGATCAGGAATACTCTGCTCGGTTGCAATCTGACAAATTCTAAGCGGTTCACCCTTGCTGTAGTGCAGGCTCAGCGCTATGAGGGCCAGCAGCGCATACTCACTTTTGCACGATAGTTCCACAGATTCGTCCCAAAGGGATGATAGATCAAAAAATATGTATCGGTTGCTCAATGAATAAGACCGACATTCTCATTATATCCCGGTTCTACGGTGGGGATTGCTTAATGCAGTAACTGCCTCATGTCTTCGCAAAATAAAGCATTAAAAGGCAAAAGGAGGACCTTCTCTCATAAAAAAGTCCTCCTCCTATACAGTTGAGTTGTGCCGCTAAGCACCGTGTCTACAAAGACACACGGGTAGCTGCTACACGAGAGCTGACACCTTAGAAGCTGAGGGTCGCGCGAAGAGCCCCGTAGAAGTTATCCTGTGAACCAATGCCCGAATCGTTATCGGCATAGATAACCGCAGGGGTAAAGGTGAAGAACTCATTCACGGCGACCTGATAGTAGGCTTCAA
>JBAUIB010000335.1:0-7778 GCA_049680585.1 Phormidesmis sp. | reverse complement strand
GGTGTGGAGTCAGCGGCGGGCTCAGGTGTGGAGTCAGCAGTTGGCTCAGGCGGATCTGTCGTGGCTTCTGCGATGGCTTGTTGGAGGCGATCGCTCACCTGCTGCGCGTCTACTTCTACGGCCAGCCCGGTCGTTGCGGACTCTACCAAATGCTCGAGCGCTTGCAGCGTTTGTACCAGACAATCGGCTGGCAGTAAATCCCAGTCAAGCGTTTGCTGCTGCAAAGATTTGGTCAAAAGCTCTAGCTGACGCGCAATGGCTGCAATCCCTTCGAGATCAACGACTCTAGAGTCTCCCTTGAGACTATGACTCTCCCGTCGCAGCGTCTCTAACCGTTCCTCACCAGGAGCCTCCGACACCAGTAACCCATCTGCCAAAATACGCAGCCGATCTTGGCAAGTGGTTTGGTATAGACTGCGGAGTTCTTCATCTTCAATCATCGTAAATCACTTATCGGTTTTAGCATCCTGGAGGCGTGAAATCACGGGGCACTAGCAGTGCAAAACTGAGTAAAACCGACCTAAATCATGCTCCGCAAAGAGTTGGCCGTTGCATAGAGCTGCTCTGTTCCTATGCGAGTTTGGCTGAGGCCCGTGGCAGATTCTTTCGAGCTATGGTTAATGCTTTCCATCGCCGCAACAACCTGTCGAATCGCCTCTACCTGCTGCTTTTGGGTCAGCGAGACCTGCTGATTGTTGACCACAACCGCGTCAATTCCCTGCTTAATATCGTCAAAAGTCTGCTCTGTCAGCTTGGCAACTTTTACACCCGCTTTCGCAGTTTTACTGCCCTCTTCTGTGACCATCACGGTTGTGTTGATCAGCTTTTGAATTTCAGCAACTAGCGCACTGATCTTTTCTGTCGAGTGCTGACTTTGCTCAGAGAGCTTGCGAATTTCGTTGGCGACGACGGCAAAGCCCTTACCGTGTTCACCGGCTCTGACGGCCTCTACCGAAGAATTTAGGGCCAGCATGTTGGTTTGGCTGGCAAAGTCATTCATTAGCTGAGAAATGCTGCCGATTTCTCCCGCCTGAGCGCTGAGTTTGACAATTTGCTGGGCGATCGCCTCGACCTTTTGATCTAGCGTGAACATTCCTGCGATGGTTTCATCTACCGCCTGACTACCCACCTCAGCACGCGCTAAGGCCGTCTTAGCCGCCTCGACCGCTGTTGTTGCTTGCTCAGCCGACTGCCGAGAAGATGCCTCTAGCTCTTCCATCGTGGTGCTCGTCTCGCTGACGGATGCCGACTGCTGGCTGGCAATTCGTTCTTGCTCAGACACCGTAGAAAACACTTGCTGACTAGAGGTAGAAATATTGTTAATCAAACTTTCGACCAACCCTATTAGCTGCCGGCCGCGCAAAATCCCGATTGGCAAGGCCGTCGCTAATGCCAACAAAGCAACCAGCAGCTCTACGTTTCTAAAGGTATCAATCGCCCCGTAGATAGCCCTTCTCGGCTGCACTTCCACCACATAAAAATGCTCCCCGTCCTGCTCAGGGTTCGGATCGATCTGGACATAGGCCGCAAAGTCGTTGCCAGCTTCAACGACACCCCGCTGACTGGAGAGAATCGTCTGCGTCGTCTTTTCAGAATAGTCAGCTTGAAAATTATTGTCGTGACCTAAGTCAAAGCCCCATTCTTTGCCGCTGTCTACCGGATTTTCTAGGTAATCGCCTTCAGCGTTGATAATAAAGACTGATTCTTCTGCATCAAAATCTACTTCGTCTTCGCCTTCGCCTACTTTGAGCAAATCGACAATCTGATCAAACAGCAAATCGACAACGACGATACCTCGGCGATCGCCAGCCTGGTCAAAAACAGGCACCGAGTAGTGAACGATACCTCCTTGAGCGACAAGCGGCTGGCCCAAATTTCGCCGCAGAGAAATTTCCGAGATATGAATTTTTTCCGGTTCAAGCTTTAAAGCCGCCTGAACATAGGGAAGACCGCTCGCATCGGCAAGCGCTGAGGACGGAACAACTCTAATCTGCTCAGGATCGTCATTCTCGCGATGAACTCGGATAATTTCCTGCCCATCCTCATCAATGTATCGAATTTGTTGATAGTCTTGCTTGTTCTCGACTAGCGAGGTGATATCTCCAACTAGCTGTTCCTTCCAGACATCGACATCCAAGCCGTTTTGAGAGCCACCATTCTGCGCTTGTAGAAAACCCTCTAGCACGTACAAATGGCTGAGGAATCGCATGTCCTCTTTAACAGAGTCTAGAAAGACTGATATGGAATTTGCTTCGTTAGCGGTTTCTTCTTCGACATTGTCAACAGCACTAGCGGCTAGTTTACTCAGGGCCCGATCCCCATAAGCGCCGAGTACCACGATTGGCAGTATCGTACTCAGCAGCAGTAGCAAAAGCAGTTGTTTTCGAAGCTTAAAGGCCGAAAACTGACTCAGAATGCGAATAGCCATAGAAGAATCGCGAGGAGGGATAGTAGAGCAGGGTTGTAAACTCAGCTGACATATTGAAGAGGCCGCTACCCAACAAAAATATGTCAGCAATTACAATCCCTTACACATGTAGATGCCCGCCAACTGGATCGTTTTTCAAGAAAGAGGGAAATGTTGCCTCACTAGCCCTAGCTTTTGCAGGCGACTTGTACTGAGCGCTCTGATTTGTAGCGTAGAAGTAGATGGGTAGAGCGATGCCGCTATCTACTGCGGTCTACTGCGTGATTCAAGGTTTGGAATGAAAGGGTTTGACAAGCTACTAGAGAAGTTAGAGCAGCTCAGCGACGGTGAATTGCATGTGCTGAGCAAATTTGGAAAATGGCAGTTTCATATCTTAGATGGTCAGCTCATCTACGCCTCAAGTGAGACGCTAGCTGTCAGACGCTTTCGGCGAGCTGTGCAGGCGCATCGGCCCGGTTGGGAATGGTTTGTCAGCCCCCAATGGTGTTCAGAGAAGCGACCCTGGGAAATTCTGCTGATTGAATGGGCCCTCGTTCACGCTCAGCTCAGTACCATTCAAGTCAAGCTGATTTTGCGAATGGTGCTGCAAGAATGCTTATTCGAGCTGATGTATGACCCTGAAGCTGAAAGCGAATGGCACCCCTACCATATGGAAGCCTCCTCTGCATACCGCTCGGCAGCGCTATCGATTTCAGAAGTGCGGCGCGTCTGGCATAAAACGCAAAGTCTCTATCAAAACTGGCAGGACAACTGGCTGGGCGATCTTCGACTCAGCGCTTCACCTGTATTATCTCCAGAGATATCGTCTTCAGAAGCCGATCAAGAGAATGCCGCTCAAAGCCTTTTGGCCGATTGGCCACCGACCTCTAAACGATACCTAAAAGGCGATGCCGAGCTTTGGGATCTGCTTCAAAACGTAGAGCCTTCGCTTCCCAAGCTGAGCAAGCGGCTATTGTCAATGATTAAAGCAGAGGCCATTGAGTTTCGAGAGATTGAGGATCTGCCTCTGCCAATAGACGATCTTGCTGCACAAAATCTTGCTACACAGAACCCTGCCGCACAAAGTTCTACGACCCGTCTTCAGCGTCCGGCGGATACTGTTGTGAGTTCATCATCACAGCGAATGCCCCTAGACACTACTCGCCGAGCCGCTTCTGCTTTAGTGGCTTCCACCAGCTCAGAGTCTTCTCAACCAAAGCTGGTTGCTTGTATTGACGACAGTCCAGTCCTCACCCAGCTTTTAAAGAAGATTCTGACCTCAGCAGGCTATCGCACGTTAAGCATTCCAGAACCGATGCGGGGATTTTCTAAGCTAATTGAGCATCGCCCCGATTTGATTTTGCTAGATCTAATGCTGCCAAATGCCGATGGTTACAGCATCTGTAAGTTCTTGCGAGAAACCCCTGCGTTTGAAAAAACGCCTATCATCATTCTCACCGGTCAAGACAGTAACCTAGATCGGCTGCGGGCCAGACTAGCAGGTGCAACTGAGTTTTTAACCAAGCCGCCGCAGGCAGAGATGCTGCTAGAGATGATTAAATCGCTGCTGGGTCCGGACGAGCGTGAAGAAAATTAGGGCAACGCGAACAGGAGAAAGAGGGACGACAAAAGGAGTGGGGCTGAGTAAAACTGCGTATATTTCTCATCGCTGGTGACAAATCATACATTCACAAACCCAGAAAACTCACTGGTGCAGGAATCATCTCGCCGCGAAAATCGAGTATCTGCACAATGACAAGGTAGGCGATCGCCAGCAAAACAGAGAGTGCTCCTGTAATAATTGCGACAGCTTTTGAGCGATCCATAGGGTTCTCCTGTTTATCAGTAGGATTATTTTAGCTGTGGCTGTCATTCGCTGCTTGATCTGAGTCATTTGCCCGCTCCTGCACCCGTAGCGCTATTCCCTTATGAACGTGGTCTCTTCCGCTTCTCACCGCATCTTTTCTGGTAACGCTGCTCCATCACGGAGCCTACCATCCGGTTCTTTGTTAGATCCGCCACCTACCGCAATTATTCATCAGCCTACGATTATCGCCACCCAAGATCTGCGCAAGGTGTATCGGACAGGCTTTTGGCTACGCGCTGCACCGCCCTCACTAAAGCAGTGCTCGCTGGAAATCTTTAAAGGAGAAACGTTTGGTCTACTCGGCCCCAACGGGGCGGGCAAGACAACGCTACTGAAGCTGTTGCTCGGGATTATTCGCCCAACGGCGGGAGCGGCGACGCTGATGGGTGAGCCTGCAGGCGATCAGGGGGTTAAAGCCCGCATCGGCTACCTCCCTGAAAATCCTTACTTTTATGACTATCTAACGGGCTGGGAGTTTTTGAGCTATACCGCTGGCTTATTTGGCATTACCGGATCGGCTAAAAACCAACGGATCGCGATGCTGCTGGATTTAGTTCAGCTAGATCGCCGCACGGCCAAAAAGCAGCAAATGCGCCGCTACTCAAAAGGGATGCTGCAGCGGGTGGGCATGGCTCAGGCACTGATTAACGATCCAGAGATTGTGTTTCTCGATGAGCCGATGTCGGGGCTAGATCCGACTGGGCGATTTCAGGTGCGTGAAATCATCTTGTCGCTCAAAGAACAGGGTAAGACGCTATTTTTCAACAGTCATGTGCTGTCGGATGTGGAAATGATCTGCGATCGCATTGCCATATTAGATCGCGGCGAGATCATCTGCATCGGCGCAATCGACCAGCTACTGGGCAATCCCACTTACTACAGCGTCCGCGGACACGGCGGCAGTCTAGATGTCTTAGACCAGTGGCTCAGAGAAATCACCTTTGAAAATGGCTACTGGCAGGGACTTCTATACGACAATCCGTTTGAGTTTATGGCCACAGCTCAGCTGATGAATGCGCATATTGCCAAGCTAGCGGTGGCTAGACCCACCCTAGAAGAATTCTTTATGGCGCAAATTCGCCAGCGCCGAGAAGCATTAGCCCAAGAGAGACAGGAGAGACAGGCCCGCGCCGCCGCTAAGCAAGCAAACCCCAAGAAAAGACTGCTAGGCAAGCCAATTGCTCAATAGATGCCTAATAGATGCCCAATCGCACGTTACCTTACCCGCTCACCCGTCTGCACTTTCCACAGCGATGCATAAATCCCATCTTTGGCCAAGAGATCTTCGTGAGTGCCGCTTTCGATCAGCTGACCTTGATCCATTACGTAAATGCAGTGGGCATTGCGAACGGTAGATAGACGGTGGGCGATCGCCACCACCGTTCGATCCTGTGTGATCTTCTCTAGCGATTTTTGAATGGCGAGCTCCGTCTCGTTATCGACCGCTGAGGTGGCTTCATCCAAGATCAAAATCGGCGGATTTTTTAATAGGGCGCGGGCGATCGCCAGCCGCTGCCGCTGTCCGCCAGAAAGCTTCTGCCCGCGCTCACCCACAATCGTGTCGTAACCCTCTGGCAGCTGAGTAATAAAGTCATGCGCTTCCGCGACTTTAGCAGCCGCCACAATCTCTCTTTTCGTCGCGTTAAAGCTACCATAGGCAATATTTGCGGCGACCGAGCCGTGGAACAAAAACACATCCTGACTGACCAGCCCAATCGCCCGTCTTAAGTCCCTAAGTGCCAGGGATTGCAAATCTAGACCATCGAGCGTGATTTGCCCTGAATCAATCTCATAAAAGCGCAGCAGCAGTTTTACGAGCGTGCTTTTGCCCGATCCGGTCGCACCGACAATCGCCGTGGTCTTACCCGCTGGAATTTTGAGAGAGAGATGGTTGAGAATCGGCTGACGGCTTTGATAGCCAAAGGTGACCTCTTCAAAAACAATGTCACCGCTCACTTGAGTAATCGGTAAGGCGACACTGCCCGTGCGAATCGCCACAGGTGTATCGAGCAGATTCATCACGCGCTGGGTAGAGGCCATCGCCCGCTGGTACTGATCAAGCGTTTCGCCCAGGCGAGTCAGGGGCCACAGCAGTCGCTGCGTGAGAAACACCAGCACCGTATAGGTGCCTGCTGCTAGCTGGCCTGCCGCAGTGGCCATCCCCCCATAAAAAAGAATGCCGGTAAAGCCGATCAAAATAACCACGCGAATCAGCGGAATAAAAGCAGCGCTCAGGGCGATCGCTCGGCGATTACTGAGCCGGTAGCCATTGCTTTCTTGGCTGAGCTGGTGGCGCTCGTAGCCTTCGGCCGTAAAGCTTTTGATCGTGGCAATGCCAGTGAGGTTGTTGGCTAGGCGCGTGTTGATCATACCTGCTCGCTCACGGACGCTGGCGTAGCGCGGTGCGAGATACTTTTGAAAGGCGATCGCTCCGAAGATAATGAACGGCATCGGTACTACCGCCATCCACGCCAGAGAAGGCGCTAACACAAAAAAGACGGTGCCGATGATGAGAACAGTCGCACTCATCTGCAAAATCCGGTTCGCCCCGACGTCCAAAAATCGCTCTAGCTGGTTGATGTCATCATTGAGAATAGACATCAGCTCACCCGTACTGCGCGATTCAAAATACGCCATCTCCAATCCCTGCACATGCTGATAAGCATCCATGCGCAGATCGTGCTCTACCGACTGCGCCAAATTTCGCCACAGCCACTCGTAGGCATATTGAAAAGCCGACTCCAGGAGCCACACCAGCAGGGTGAGTAAAGAGAGCACGATAAATTGCGATCGCAGCTCCCGGATGCCCCACCGTGCCAAAATCGAGTCCTGCTGGTCCACCACAATATCAATGGCAATGCCGATCAAAGCCGGGGGAGCCAGATCGAAGATTGTGTTGAGCACTGAGCAAAGACTCGCCAGCCAAGCTCGCCCTCGGTACCGACGGCCATAGGCCAACAGGCGCTGAAACGGATGGCGATGAGAGACGGCCATGAAGAGTAAAGAAGAGTGTGATAGCTAAAGGCTATAGCAAATCGACTCAATCTGGCTACGCTCTGATGATCATAATCCAAAGACTAGGGGCGGCTGGGCTGGGCGCTGTGGGCATGCGCATAGTCCTGACGACTCGGCGCTGCTGGGCGACTTTGGATGATGCTGTTAGGTCTGGCCCCGGCTAGCTGGGTACGGTTGGGACCGCTGGGCTTAGCGCTATTTGGTTTAAGGCTGCTGCTGTTTGTTTGAAGGCTGTTTGGGTGAGGGCTGTTGGGGTGAGGGCTGCTGGGCTCGATGCTATTGAGGTTGGCGGTCGCTGCCGCTAGTCCCAAATCTTTGATCACCCAGCGAACAGCATGTTCGGCAAAGATATCAACATCGTTTAAAGGCAGCTGAACCGGGTCTATCTCTTGGCGAGCAGTTACCTCTTGGGAAAAGGTCGATTCTGTTGTGATCAGGGTAGGGGTATCTGCTAGCGCTTGAGCAATGCTATCAGGGGCTATCCCGCTT
>JBAUIB010000334.1:0-19805 GCA_049680585.1 Phormidesmis sp. | reverse complement strand
AGCTAAGCGGCGGGGACGGCGCGAAAGGGGCAGATGGCTTTACCTTTTTGCTCAATGGCGGCGGCTCAAACGCGCTAGGGGCTGCCGGTAGCAAGCTAGGCTACGGCGGTATCTCTCAAAGTTTGGCTATTGAGTTCGATACCTACAACTGGAAAGAAGTCAACGGCAACCATGTTGCTCTACTCACCAACGGCAATACGTCTAAGCACCTATCGCTCGGCACTCCTGGATTTGACCTGAATGGCAGTGGACCACTCACGGCCTGGATTGACTACAGCGGTCAGAACGATAAACTCTCTGTGTATATCTCTGATAGTGACACGCGGCCTACAGTTGCGCTATTCGAGCACACTATTGATATCGCGTCAGTCCTTGGAGAAGATGCTTACGTTGGCTTTAGCGGCGGCACCGGCGGGCTCACCAACAATCAAGATATCTACAATTGGGAATTTAGCAGCAGTAGTGGAACTGAAGATGTCCCCAACGACGGCCATGGCGATGGCGGCCAGTCAGGCAGTCCTAGCTATCGCGATGAGCTAGTTGTTGGCAACTTGAGAGCACCTGTTTCTATGGCGGCGTTGCCTGATGGGCGAATGCTGATTCTTGAGAAGTTTGGCACAATCCGGATTACTGACCCTCAAGCGTCAGTGCCGACAACCAGCATCTTTCTAAAGATTCCTGAAGTGGATAGCAACGGTGAGCGTGGCCTGCTCGATATCACGCTAGACCCGGAATTTGAGAGCAATGGTCACTTCTATGTGCTCTATTCTAGTAAAGCCACCGACCGTTTACAGGTTTCTCGCTTTACCGTTGGCCAAGACGGTCATACTGACCATGCTCATGCCTCTACCGAAAAGGTCATCTGGCAAGACAAGTTCAAATTATCTGGTACTGAAGCATTTCACCAGGGTGGTGGACTAGACTTCGGGCCTGATGGCAAAATCTACGTTTCTTTGGGTGATCGTAAGAAACCTAACTCAGCACAAAAGCTTAATAATACCGCAGGAAAAATCCTCCGCATCAATAAAGACCTCAATCAAGACGGCGACATCGTCGTTCCTGATGACAATCCGTTCTACGATGGCGAGGGGCCTAACTTAGACGAAATATGGGCCTACGGCACCCGCAATCCATTCCGGGCCCGCTGGGATGTGCCTACAGAACGCTTCTTCATTGGCGATGTTGGTGGTAATGTTCAAAAAGTTGCTAGAGAAGAAATTAACTTAGGTAAAGCAGGGGCTAACTACGGCTGGCCGAATAACGAAGGCTTCACTGATCAGTCTCAGTTCACCAATCCTCTATTTGCTTACGACCACAAAGAAGTCGATCCCTTCGGTGGATCGATTGTGGGCGGCATGGTCTACCGAGGTGACCAGTTCTCTGAAGAGCTACAAGGCGCCTATGTCTTCGGTGACTTTGTGCAGGGCTGGATTCGCTATCTGCGCTTTGATGAAACCGGTGACGTTATTGATGCCGACCCTTCTACAGCTAAAGTCGATGCCTTTGAGCTAGTTAGCAGCACCGGTGATATTGGTAACGATTTCGATTCAGGTAACCAGTTTTTGACCGGGAGCTTGGTCTCGTTAGAGGAAGGGACCGACGGCGCGATTTACTATCTGAATATCTTCGAAGGAGAGCTCAAGCGAATTGTTTATGAGTCTGGCGTAGGAAACCAAGCACCGGCGATTAGCCAGGCCAATGCAGACGTAACGCAAGGCGGCAATCCTTTGACGGTCTCGTTCTCCGCTGTTGCCAGCGACCCAGATAACGATCCGCTAACGTATACGTGGTTATTTGGCGACGACAACCAAGCAACCGGAGTTAATGTCAATCACGTCTACAATCAAGCGGGTTCCTACGAAGCCACGCTAGTAGTCAGTGACGGGTCTGCAACATCTCGCTCTACGCCTATCACTATCAACGTTGGCCAGCCGCCCGAGGCTGCGATTTCCTCTCATGCAGATGGTTATCTTTTCCGAGCGGGCGATCAAATTTCGTTTGTTGGCAGCGGTAGCGACAGCGATGGTACGCTGACCAATGAAAGCTATGAGTGGGACGTCAGGTTCGTTCACAACGATCACTTCCATCCGGTTCTCAGCGACCAAACCGGTAGCACGTTCGTCTTCAACATTCCTGATTCTGGGCATAGCTTTGCAGATGAGACGGGTTTTGAGGTAACGCTCACCGTCACCGATGCAGATGGGCTCAAAGATACAGAAGTCATCCAAATCAAGCCTGATAAGGTTGATCTAAGCGTCAGTAGCAACTTGCCTAACGGCGTATCCTATGTTCTAGATGAAGACGAAGCCTTTTCTGGTTCATTCACCTACGATACGGCAATTAACTTCAACCACAAGCTCAAAGCGTCAGAAACTGTTGTTTACAACGGTATTCAATATACTTTTGACGGCTGGTCAAATGGAGAAACCACCTCCACTATCCAACTTACTGTTCCAGACCAAGACTTTGCTCTTCAGGCTAACTACCTGCCTGTAGAAAATTCTTTCGGATTTGCCTTTGCAAACTTTAGTGATGCATCAGGCTTAAGGTTGAACGGTTCTGCTGATGTTACGGCGGGAGTGCTTCAGCTAACACCGGCTGAAAACTGGCAAAATGGCAGTGCCTTCTACAATCAAGCGATCAACATCGGCCCAGATACTTCTTTATCTACTGAGTTTCAGTTCCAGCTCAGTGACGGCGATGGCATCGCCGGGGCGGATGGGTTTACCTTCATGCTGCAAAGCGACAATCTCACTACCCTTGGTGCGGCAGGCAGTGGCTTGGGTTATGACGGAATTTCCCAAAGCGTTGCGGTTGAATTCGACACCTACAAGTGGAAAGAGCTTAATAATAACCATGTAGCCGTGCTAAAGAACGGTAATAAGAGCAAGCATTTAGCGATCGCAACCCCTACATTGGACCTCAACGGCGGCGATATCCTAAATGCCTGGATTGACTATGATGGTGCGACCAACCTGCTAGAGGTATTCGTCTCGGGCAGTGCCAACAAACCAGGCGCATCTTTGTTGAGTCACAATATCAATCTAGATGCGATCCTAAGTTCAACTGCCTATGCAGGTTTTAGCGGCGGCACTGGGGGACTGACCAATGCCCAAGACATTCTCAATTGGGAAATGAGCGTCGTCTAAACAAAGTAGCGAGTGAGCTGCTATTAAGATAGGCCGTTAAGATAGGCCAACGAGATAGATTGTGCAGCCTGGTAGGCTCTGTGAATTTTCCAGATAGATTCATTCAATGGAGTTCTCTAGATAGACTCCATTGAATGAATCTTCCGGATTTCACAGGTTTGCCAGGCTAAACGCTTTAGTACTCTTTCGCTTTTGCAACTTTTCTTTTGCAAGAAGCTAACCAACTATACATGACGACCCTTGCTGCCTCTGCCCAAGCTTTTGACCACAATCCAACGATTGCCCTATTGCTACGCTGTGTTTCTTCAGCACCCAATGAACAAATCGCTCAGCAAATAGAAGCGATCGCTCAAAGCCAGATTGACTGGCCTGCACTGGTGCAACTGGCCTACGAGCACCGAGTTGTGGCCCTGCTTTACTATCGGCTCGAAGCAGTGGCACCGACGGCCGCTCCTACCGATTGTATGGCGGCACTTCGCCAGCAGGCACACAAAATCGCGCTGCGCAATCTGTCTACGACAGCAGAGCTGCGTCGGCTGTTAGGGCTGATGAGCACAGCGGGAATCGATACTTTACCTTACAAGGGCCCAGTACTCACTCAGATGCTGTATGGCAGCCTGAAACGACGGGCGTTTGGCGATCTAGACATTATCATTCAGCCACAGGACATGCTGTCTGTTGAAAAGCTGCTGATAGCAGAAGGCTACCGGCCTTACTTTGGCAAAAAGACAGCCGCAGAGCTCGCTGAGTATATGGCCTCGAAAAATGAGCATACCTATGATTTTTATCACAGTGGCAAGCATATTTTCGTAGAGGTTCACTGGCGGTTTTGGCCGCCGTATTTTTCAGCAGTAAACCCTAGTGAAGTTTGGCCTCGCCGCGAGCGGACAAAGCTAATAGATAAAGAAGTTTCTACCTTTTCAACAGAAGACTATTTGATTATTCTTTGTATGCACGGCTCGAGGCACGTTTGGCAGCGACTATCGTGGCTATGCGACATTGCTATGCTGCTAGAAAAGTATCCAGCCCTAGATTGGCAGCGGGTATTTTCGCAGGCAGAGCAGTGGGGTGCGACCAGGATGCTCTGCGTGGGGCTATATTTAGCGCGTGAATGGCTAGGGGCTAGTTTATGTGCGATCGCTACTCAAAAAATAGCAGCAGATCCGGCAATTCCTCAGCTAGCCAACTGTGTAAAAGATCAAATGTTTTCGATTGAGCAAAAGCCCAGGCGATTTATTTCGACCACCCGATACCAAGTGCGAGTTAGAGAACGCTGGCAAGACAAAGCAGCCTATGCAGAATCTTTCGTCTACTGGTTGTTAAAGGGCCGCTTTGAAGATGAGAAAACACCCGCGTGATAGCAACTTATTGAGATAGTTTAGTCGAGATAGCTAGCGGCTAGCGATAGCTTCTAGCCTGCGTTTCAAACAAGTTGGCATACAGCCCCTGCTGATCGATCAAAGCCTCGTGACAACCGCTTTCAACAATCTTTCCTCTGTCCATCACGTAAATTCGATCAGCCATCTTCACCGTTGACAATCGGTGAGTCACCAAAATAGCAGCCTGATCTTCAATCAGTTCTCTAAATCGTTTAAAGACTTCGTATTCCGCTTTCGGATCCATAGCGCTAGTAGGTTCATCTAGCACTATTACCTGAGAGTCTCGCAAAAAAGCTCTCGCTAGGGCGACTTTTTGCCACTGCCCAATACTCAATTCTTCGCCACCTTTGAATAATTTGCCGAGCATCGTATCGTACTTTTGCGGCAGCCGTTCAATCACATCGTGAGCGCCAGAGCGCCGAGCAGCCGAGATCACCGCGTCACTTTGCGCCGGTAGCTGAGTGTTACCCAGCCAAATGTTGTCTTGAGCCGAAAGATTGTATTTGGCATAGTCTTGAAAAATAACGCTAATCTGATCGCGCAGGTGATCTACTGATAGCTCTTTAATATCAATACCATCAATGGTAATTTTCCCATGAGTCGGGTCATAAAGCCGACACAATAGCTTGATCAGAGTAGTTTTGCCAGAGCCGTTTTCACCTACTAGCGCAATCGTCTCCTTTGGGCGCACGGTCAGTGAAATATCTTTTAGCGCCTGACGCGTCGTTCCTGAATACTGAAAGTCTACGTGTTGAAAGGCAATGCCCTTCTGCATCGGGTTAGGCATACTCTTAGGATATGCAGGCGTGGTGATAGTCGGTTTTAGCGCCAGCAGCTCGTACAGGTTCTGGAGAAAAAGATGGTCCTCATAGAGTCCTGAAAGGCCAGACATCAACGTTTTGAGCGCGCCTTGTCCTCGCTGCAACGCCTGATGATAAAGGACCAGATCGCCCAGCGTAAGCTGTTTTTGCAGCGCCTGATAGAGAATAAAAAGGTAGATACCGCCGATTAGAATACCAGATACTACATTAGCGGCTAAAAACGACAGCGAGCGGCTGGCCATTAGCTTTAGTTTAGCTTTGTATAGCTGAGTCCGCAGCCGATCAAACCGTTGACTAAACAGCGGGCCTATACCAAATAACCGAATCTCTTTGGCAAACTGCTCTCCGGTTAGCAAAAAAGAGAGATACATCGACTGCCGGTTGATGGGTGTCCAGATGCGCTCCCACTGATAGAGCGCTTTGGTGTAGCGCAGCCGTACCCACACCGAAGGAATAGCCGCGACTAGCAACACGCCGGTAATTCCCCAATGCAGGGTTAACAGTAGGCCGATCATGGCGACTAAGGAAATCGCGTTTTGGCCAACTTGGGCCAGACGGGTGAGCAGCTGCGCCGGACGATAGGTGGCTTCTTGCTGGGCTCGCTGAAGCGTGTCGTGATATTGCGGATCTTCGTAATATTCCAGGTCGATGTCAACTGATTTACGATGCAGGATGCTGCGCATGTAGTCAGAGACTTTTTGCGTTTGCGCTGTGTTGACCAGATCCGAGAAGGCGCTACAGAGCAGCGTGATCAGCGCAACGATGACAACAGCAATCAGTAGAGGCGTCAACTGTCGCAGCGAAAGAGATTGATCTGCGATCGCAACCCCTTCACTCAGCGCATCTACTAGCAGCTTAACGATATAAATAGACGCCAACGGCAACAGCCCTTGCAGCACAATCAAACCAAACCTGATCAGCGTCCAGCTAGGGCCACTCCTCCATACCAGACGTAGCGTAGGTAGAAAAAGCCAAGTTCGTCTAATCTTCCGATTGAGCTTTTTGAGTGCTCTCATACGTTTTATGGCAATCTGTAAAAGATGCACCCGAAAAAATGCTGGGTTAGATGAAGTCGCGAGCTGCTTTTGGATAGATAGAGTCTATAAACGCTATCTACTGAACTGGAAGTGCCAGTTCGAGCCTCGACCTGCGATTATTTGTTGTAGCAATATCTGCCTTGACCAGCTCAACTAACGCCGGCAAATCTTCCAAAGCAGGTTTGCGAGTAAAGCGGCTAAAAGAAACAGTGCTCATTAGCTCTGTGCACAGCTGAAAATGACGAGCAATCAACGGCTTGTGCTCTTTCAGCAAATTAATGGTCCGAGTGTGACAAATTAAAGCACTAAACGTTTCTTGAGAGTCAATAGAAACAATCTCATGCCGGATTCCTTTCTTCAGCACATAGATTTTTGTGAGAGGTAAAGGATTCTCCTGAAACCCTTTCGTAAAAGCATAGGACAGCTTATGAGAGTTTGTATAAACGGGCGATAGCCTTTCAACATCTTGTCCTAAACTCACCAGCGCCTCTGGCGACACCTTAAACTGCGGATACGACGGCAGCACAACCGCTTGACCTGCGGCGATGTTCACAGGCATTACATCATCTGTTAAAACATCATAGCCCTGACGATGAAACGCAGTCGCCAAGGTTGACTTTCCCCAACCAGAGCCTCCTAAGAAAGCAACAGCATAGCCGTCAATGTTGATACAGCTAGCATGCAAAACAAGCAGCCCTCGCTGTTCTAGCAGTAAACACAGCGCTGGGCCTAATATCGTGGTTTGCAGCAGTGACTCATCTGCTCCAGGCATCGGATCAACTGTAATCTCTTCTCCACCGCAAAATAAAAAGCGAGCAACCTTGGAAATTTCTCCTACGATGCATTCGCTATCTTCACTGTCTACAGCATGGGTGCCTACCTTTCCGAGCCTTACAGAGATATCTGCCTTTCCTTCGGCGCGAACTAAAGCTGGAAGCTCTATCTCTGAAGCTAGACCAAAGTTAAATACTTTGTAGAAGTGCATATGATTTGTCTACCGAGATATCTTGCTGAGAGATAGCTATATGTTTTTGTGCTTGTAATATTCAAGCCCGGACTATCAGACTTTGAACTGGGCAGACAGGCAAGTCTAAATTAGACTTGCCTGTCTGATTCACCTACCTAATTGCCGTGCGATGTCACAGCGGCTTTCTTAAAGGCACAGACAGTTCTGTGACAGACAGAAACCCTATGATGCAGACGGCATAGTGATGTCGGTCGAGCCAAGATCATCATTACCGCTGATGGAAGTACCGCCCATGAAAACGAAATCCGTTCGCGAGCCAGCACCCAAAATCTGAGTGATTGCAGCCACATTGCCGTGATGAATTAGCTCAGGGGCATGGTAGGTTTTCTTCATATGTAGTCTCCTTGTTGAGTGTCTAAGTTGTTGTGTTTGCGTTTAAGGTAGTGTCCCTACTGAAGCTCTATCTCCTAGTTGCAGGAGGAAGATCGAGGTCAACTGAGCCGAGGTCGTTGCTGTCGCTGACGATTGCGCCGCTGCTATTAAAAACAAAGTCAGTGCGTGCGTCACCACCCAAAATTTGAGTGATCTCGCCAACATTACCGTGACGAACTAGCTCAGGGGCGTTGTAGAGTTTTTTCATGTCTGGTCTCCTTTTGAAGGTCTCAGTTGTTGATCAGTTGTTAGCATGTCTAGACTTGCAGTAGTGCCCCTATTGGACTTACAACGTAGACTGGCGATCAATGCGCTGAGATTACGCTATTTGATCGCTGTTGAACATACGTCTGCCAAGATCCTTGTCAGCCATTAGCTGTTATTGCACGAGATTCTACAGACTCTAACCACAGCGTCAGGATAACCGCTTTCCAAACTGTCATACAGTCGTCGTTGCTAGCCTGTTCGGAGGCCGATGTCATTCGTTGGTAGGCGGCCTGTACGGGCTTCAGCTCGATGTAGTCTTTCAGGCGCTGAATCTTATCAGCCATTACTTTATCCACTAGCTGACGATCACGCTTCAAAAAGCCATGGTCAAAGTTAGCCGATAAATCTGCTTTATCAAATCGCCACTGTACGGCTTCTGGAAGAATGCCAGCTAGGGCACGGCGCATAATCATGCGGCCAAATCCGTTAGATAGCTTTTGTTCGGCAGGCAGTGCCAAGCAAAACTCTATTATGCGTTTGTCCATAAATGGATGACGGACTTCTAGTGAAAAACTCGCCGCATATCGATCAACCTGTTCTAGCGTATAAGCAAAAATGCCTTGGTTTAACCCCAACAAATGCTCTTGCCTAAGGGTCGCGGTCGGTGCGGTCGGCAGACTAAACGCCTGAGTGCGCTCTTTCAAATTTACTCTATCGGCAAAGGTGGGGTTAATCCACGTGGGCGGAGCGATCTCATCTGACGTGTGACTATCATGACGGCACCGCCGCCAAATGGGCTTAATGCCAAAATCTATCGCGATAAGTTTGCGCGATTGTCCAAAGCGGGTATGGAGTAGCTGCACCGTTTTACTGAAAGCGATCCATCGTCCTTGCATGATCAGTCGATGCAGATAAGGCAGTGCGTAATGACGGACAATCGGGTAGGGCTCAATTTTGTGCAGCGCGGCAATCGCCTCAGCTTCTTTCACTAAAGTCTTCCAACGCCCTTGATGAGCCAGTTCCATCAATCTCGTAGTGCCGTGGCTGACAGTGGTATCGCCATCAAACCCATCTAAAACAACTCTCAGCCCTAGCTCATTGGCCGCTTTATTCGCAATCCACGGGTAGAAGTGATTGGGCCCGATGTAAGCCTCATCTTCGTATTGGAAAATAGTCTCAATGTGGGCCAGCGGGCTAGTCTGGTCGCCGTGAATATAGTGAGGGGTTAGCCCGCCTTGGGCCAAAACAGCATTGATAAAAGGACGCTCATCGCACTCCGATACCTCATCAAAGATAGTCGAAATCGTATGCAGGGAATTTTGACCCGACTCTAGCAGCAGATTTCTAGCGACACAGGTTACAGAAGAAGAATCTAGGCCGCCGCTGAGCTGGGCCCCTATCGGCAAAGCACTACGCAGCCGGCACTTCACTGATTCTGTAAAGACTTTTCGAAACGCCTGAGCGTAAGCTTCATCCGAATCTAGCAAAATCTCTTTATGCGGATCTAGCTGCCAATAGCGCTGTGTCTTTGTTCCCGACTCAGAGACTTCCATACTGTGAGCGGGTGGTAGACGAAGAATGGCTTTGTAAGTAGTGATAGCTTTATCTTCCATCGCCAGTGTTAGATAGTCCCCAATCCTAATTGGATCAAGTTGCTGCGGGACTTGATCCAAGCACAGCAAAGCTTTTATCTCAGAAGCGATCGCAAATATCTCACCGGACTGATAGTAGTAGTAAAAAGGCTTCACCCCAAAGTGGTCTCTGGCACAAAATAGCGTCTGGCTAGCCGAATTCCAGATAGCAAAGGCGAAGTCGCCTAACAGCTTTTCTGGGCACTGACTCCCCCATTTTTCGTAGGCCGCTAAGATAATATCGCTGTCCGTTAGGGTTTCTGCTGGGCGAGCACTTAAACCCAACAACAGAATCAACTCATCCCTATTGTCTATGCGCGCATCGGCAGTTATGGTCAAGCCTGCTTTGGTCAGGGGCAGATTCTCTACCAAAGACTCTGGTGTGGTCCATAGCATTCTATGGCCTAGACCCATCGAACCTTCGACCCAAACGTCAGAGCCATCAGGCCCACGGTGAGCAATGGTATCTACCATCAGGCGCACATCTTCAGCATTCACCGTAGTTTTATCAAAATGGTAAAGTCCTACAATGCCACTCATTTGCCCACTCCCGCTGGGGACAGTGATTTAAACTGACCCAAATTACTTAATCCACCGACAACAACCCGCCCTTGATATTCAATCCAGGCATGGGCCTCTAAGACCTGAGCGGCATTCTTAGCAACGCCAATATGCAACTGATAATGATGCTGATACCGGTGAAGCAATAGCTGTGTTGTCAAAGCTCGCGCCAAACATTTAGCCCCCCCAGGTGCGTAAGCCCCAGCGATCGCAACAGTCCACACGATAAAATCCACAGAAACAGGCTTTGCTTCTTCATAGAGCCAGACGCTCATCACGTTTTTTAACAGGCGTCTGATAGTGCCAAAAGGAAATAGCCAGAGCGCTAAACGAATTGCATTCAACCAAAAGCAAGCATATAACAGCACTCGCCGTTGCTGCCATGACAGCAATCGCAACTTATCACGGCGCCTCATCGCGCACCTCGATCAAGCTCGCACTTTTTAGATCTAATAAAATTTTCGCCAGATCTTGTTTACAGGTTTCTGTCGGCACATCGTATTCTTCGAGGAGAGTCTCGTGCAGTTCGCTAAAGCTTCGAGGCTGCTGAATAAGCTCCCAAACGCGAGCACCTACCTCATTTAACCCGTAGTAAATGCCAGAATCTAGATTTAGGATGACAGCCTCATCAGCAAGCTCGGACGATATCTGGCTCTGAGCTGATGAGATGATAGAGCTTTCGAACATCTGCAACGATTGGGAAGGCATGATTGTTTTAGACTGTTGACTTAAAGGTTGGCTTAACTATCGCCAGAGAGCATTCCAAAAGATATTAGCAGCGCCAAAGCTTCCAGCCAGCTGTCCGTTCTCTCATATCTACTCAACAACTTTAAGACATCAGTAGTCAACACGTAAGTCAGCACATACTTTCACGCAGACTTTAAAGCTAGTTTATCTCAACTTAACAGTGAGGGTAGAGGCATTCTTTCCAGTTTTTCAGAGATCAGTTTTCAGAGGCCAGGTTTCAGAGGCCAGGTTTCAGAAGCAAGTTTCTACAAGAAAGCTTTGTTGTCACTACCTATCAGTGCATCATTAGAAATCATCACTTCATCGATTATCCCTGCAAAGCCACTGCCGCTGTTAACCGTTATTCCATCGTGGAAGCGCGTCCCTTGGTTAATGCTGCCCAGCCCTATATCTCCAGTATGGCTCCATAGCTGAGAGCCGGCTCCACTGCCAAACTGCTGACCATCTATATACCCACGGAGGGCGTTTTGGCTAACTGTACTCCCCCCGTCCAAAACGATATCGACATGGTGCCATTTCTTCGCAGATATTTTTTTAGTATTCAGCCAGGTTCCTGACCAGTCGCTCTGCTTGCTGTCTCGGTTCCAAGCACCTGTGTAGAGCCTACCTTTATTGAGGTATATGTTCAGACCGCGATCACCGCCGCCTTCTTCATAAATGACCTGCTTCTTGCTGCCGGTATTGATCTTATCGGCATTGAACCATAGCGAGATCGTTCTCTCTTTATGAATACCTTGATTGATATCTTTGGAGTCTTTTATTTTAACAAGGTCATTCTTACCATCGAAGTCGAGCGCACCGCCTTCCTTGCCTTTCTTCGTCCACTTGACACCGCCGCTGAGCTTGCCATCATTCCGACGGCCAGCCTCAGAACGATCTTTCGCACGGCTTCCTTTCCCCTCGTTCAAATTTAAATAGGCTACCAGTTTTTTGTTGTTCTTAGCTTCCTCTCCTTTTCCTGAAGAAAACGTAGGCCCCGCCATTGAAACACTTTTGACAATAGGCTTTGCTGCTGACGTAACATCAGCTACAGGCTTAGATCCAGCAGTCTTTAGCTCAAATGCTCCGATATCAGCTCTGCTATCTCTTTGGATACCGCGCTGGTCGGTTTTGGGGGCACCTTTATTCACCCCGGCATCGATAGCAGGGCTGCCTGATTTTAGCGAATGAACCAGGCTGCCGTTAACAGAGGCCAAAGAGTTCAATAGAGGATCAGCAACTAGACCGTTTTTGAACAGCTTAAGTGCCTTAGAAGAGGTGGCAAACTCTAAGTTTCCGCCACCATCTTTAGGCTGATAGCCCACCTGATCTTGTCGGCGATCGCGCGCGGTATTAAAAGCAACAATTGAATTTTTCAGCGTCAGGTTATGGTCTTTAGTAAACCACAGCGCACCGTTTGCCCGACCCGCTGTATTTTTAAAGATCGTTGAATTTGTTATAGTAACCGGCGTAGAGCGGTTGTTGAGAAACATCGCACCGCCCGCATCCTTAACCGCCCGGTTCTCAGAGAACGTGCTGTTGACAATATTGATAGGCAGCTTAGACTCTGTCCAAAGCGCGCCGCCTTGCTTGTCTGCGACATTATCGGCAAAGGTAACGTTGCGAATATCCAAACCCATCTTAGCCCAAATAGCGCCCCCGCTAGCTTTACCCTTTTTGTCTAAAGTAACAGCGTTATCAACAAACTTGCTGTCTTCTATGATCGCTCGGTCGTCCTTATAGCCTTGTTTACGGGTATATCCCCACGCATAGATTGCACCACCGCCACCTTTTGCCTTATTACCTATAAATTCGCTACGGCGAATGATGAGTTTACCGTCATTGGAGAGCCTAGAATTGTACCCCTTCGAACTGACACCATCAGTGAATATAGAGCCGCCTTTCTCTCCAACATTTTTTTGAAAAGTAGAGTCTTCAATAACTAAAGAGACGCCGCTAAAGCTGTAGATCGCACCACCGTTGTATCCTTGGTTGTTAGCAAACGTCGTGTTTTTAATAATCAGCTGTCCACGCGACTCATTATGAGAAATGGCGCCCGCACTGAATCCCTTGTGTTTGCTAGTGAGCTTGCCATTGTTATCTGTAAAGCTGCTGTTGAGGATGGTGGCTTTAGCCAGGTGGCCGACTCGCATACCGCCACCTAGCTCAGAGGTGTTATTGCGCACCTTTACGTTGTCTAGCGTTATCTCGCTCTCATGGCGAGTATCGATACCGCCGCCCGCACCTTTTGTTTTTCCATCAGCAATAGTCAAGTTTTTGAGCGTTGCTTTTCTCTTTTTATTCAAGAAAAAGACTCTACTATTATTGTTGCCACTGATTACCAGGCCAGATGCGCCACTGCCATCAATTGTGAGATCTTTATCTAGCGTCAGTTGCCCACTCTTAAGCGCAACGGTTTTACGGGCTAGTTTATTCGAGAACTTGATGGTGTCTCCCGACTTAGCAGCGGCGATCGCATTGCGTAATGAACCGCTTCCTTTGTCAGAAATTGTTGTTACTGTAAGAATACTCATATTTGGTCTGATAGCAGTGTCAGAGATTTGTTAGTGGAAGAAATCGGCTAGTATAACCAGTTGAAAAGAATTAGGTTTCGCACGGCGATTTGTTTAGAAGCAAATGAGCCAGAAACAACACTTTTAAGAAGCGGGTGGGATAAAATAGTAGGATGACGAATGTTAGACTTGCTGCCTAACATAGGTTTCACCGCAACCAAAAACAGCACACACAATGTCTGTGTAACAGAAAAATTAATATGCAGCCACGGTTCGAATCTATTGGAACGACAGTAAGCAGCTTTGCTCTTACAATCCCATCGCTCTAGCAGTTACTGATGTAGTAAGCGAAACCACAAAAGCGATGACTGCCACAAAGAATACTGAGTGCCCTGATCAGTAGAGTTGTGGGATGGGGCCGTGTGACCAGGATTGTGCAATCAGGGAAGCACAGGCTGTTTCATTTTGTTTGGTTGATTCACGAGCCATAGCACAGGAATCTATGATGCAGTGCGACTTTCAGGATTAACAGGCTGGTAAGTAGCAACGTTTGTAAACTACTACTCGTAAATAATTGTTTGTGTAAATCACCCTTCCAACACCATTAAGATTTAGCACTAATTGCATGAGTATTTGTGCTCTCGGTGCGGGACATATCGATATTAGCTTGTATTAAGCAAAAGTAAAGCAGGTAACGCTATTGAAATTCTCATCGTGATTGAGCACAAGCATCGGAAAAGTTTATTAGCGTCTATAATTTAGGATAAACTCCGATAAAGAGTCCGGGCGACGCAAAATTTTCTTGTATTACTAATCCTCTATCACTTCGTGTCGCTGTTGAGCAAGGCAAAAATAACGGCTGAAAACACCACAATCTGAAACACTACAATCCGACTGAGTGCGAAGACGCTAAAGCTGTAGTTGTTGATATCGGTTGATTACCCGGTAATGAAACAGAACCGAGAGTAAGGACCTTAGCCTCTGCTCTACAGAGATGAATGCACAAAGCTTCTCCTGTTTAATTGCCGGATTAATAGTTGGAAAAATCTTGTCAATCATCTCCTGATTGTCCCTAATAAGCACCTTTCTTCTTAAAGACAACTTGAATGGTTTTGAATATCAGCGCCAGGTCGTAATTGATAGACCATTTGTGCTGATAGCACAAATCCATCTTGACGATAGCATCGAAACTGTTCACGGTTGATCGGCCATTAACTTGCCATTCTCCCGTCATACCCGGCTTTACGAAGAGTCGCTTGCAGTGATAGCTTGTGTAGTTTTCAACCTCATCTGGCGTCGGCGGACGAGTCCCCACCAAGCTCATATCGCCTCTTAATACATTCCAAAACTGAGGTAGCTCATCTAAGCTGGTGCGTCTGAGAAACTGCCCTACAGAGGTTACGCGAGGATCGTTGCGGTTTTTAAAGATATGGCCAGAAGCTTCGTTTTCAACAAGGCGCTTCAGCTCGTCAGCATCGCTCACCATTGAGCGAAATTTCCAAATACGAAACTCTTTTCCATTGAGACCGCAGCGAATTTGGCTATACAAAATAGCCCCGCGACTGTTGAGTCTGATCGCTATCGCGAGGGGTAAAAAGAGAATACCGGTAATCACAAGGCCCACTATTGCGCCGAGAATATCAATGAGTCGCTTTATTTTGCTCCGGATAGAAGGATGCTCATAGTTGTTGAGATTAGAAGGTTGCAATAGAGAAAGCTGCATATGTCTCATAAAATAGGAGGTCAATGGCAAATGCACTCTCCGAGCGCTCACGGCTGTGACGCTATCTATCTTCTATATCTGTTCAGCTATGACGTTCTTCAAACCATAATTTCTTGGTCAGTACGCTTTACGAGAATTTTATAAAGAAAAGATAAGTTGAGGGGGGTGCCAGGCTAAAACAGGGTTCGAATGAATGATCTTGGCCAAAATTGATAGCAGCTTATCTATCCCTATCGAGATGCTGTAGAGCTTAATCTCTTTCAACACTTTGTGTTCAGTACGAAGAGACTGATCGAACTGCATCGGACTGCAAGGTGTCTATCACTCGTAGTCACCGTAGAGTACCGGGGTCTCTGGTTTTGCCCGTTGGTCGAACGCTAAGAGTGACGTCTCGAACTAAGTACTGTGTCCTAAAATCTTGGCGTCCTCGGTCATTGAGTAACCTTATTCCACCGCCGCTTTTAGCTGAGCGCAGAATTCGCCGACCGTCGCCAGTCCTTGGGCGGGTGTTCCCTCTACGAGCCGCTTGACAATGGCACTGCCGACAATCACCCCATCTGCGCCCCAGTCTTTGAGCTGCTTCGCTTGGGCCGGTTCTGAAACACCAAAGCCCACGCCAATGGGCTTGTCAGTCAGGCTATGTAAATCAGCGAGGAGTCCTTCTACTCGATTGGCAATTTCCTGCCGTACGCCCGTGACGCCCGTAACACTCACCAAGTAGACAAAACCCTGTGAACGCTGAGCGATCGCCCTGATTCTCTCTTCTGGTGAGGTCGGTGCCACCAGCAAAATCACATCAATCCCCACACTCGCCGCTGCCGAGAGCAAATCATCCATTTCCTCTAAGGGCAGATCAGGGATCACTAGGCCCCGCACGCCCGCTGCGTAAATATCTTTTAAAAACGTTTCCACGCCCCGATTCAGCACCGGGTTGTAGTAGGTAAACAAAATGATCGGGGCTGATAGCTTGGGGCTGATGTCTTTGACGAGGGTGAGTACGGCTTCTAGTGTGGTGCCTCGGTTGAGCGATCGCGTCGCCGCCGCCTGAATCGTCGGGCCATCTGCTAGGGGATCAGCGTAGGGCACCCCGAGTTCGATCAGATCAGCGCCATTGCGATCCAGCACCTGCAAGGCTTCAGCCGTCGTCGCCAGGTCGGGATCGCCCGCTGTGATAAAAGGGATCAGCGCGCATTTTCCAGCCTTGCGTAGCTGCTCAAACTGCTCTGTAACAGACACCATAAAAACCTACCGGTCGGCTACCGGCTCTCAACATACACGCGTATAAGACTCATTTAGACTCTACACTAGCCGCTAACAACTACGACGCCGACTCAGCCGATTCCGTGTGAGTCTTTTTTTGGTCTAAGTTTGTTTTTTCTAAGTTGGCTTTTTCTAGCCGCTCTTGCTCTATTTCAGCTTGAATCTGCGCAAGCTCCTGCGGACTCATTTCTTCCAGTCGCTTTTGCAGGACAGCGTCCTCGTACTCATCTAGCTGCTGGTGATAGGTCATTTTTTTGCCGAGCGCTCTAGACAGATAAGTCGCCGTCCAGCCCAATAACCCCACGACAAACACAACTTGGCTCCAAATACCTGCCGATAGTCCGTCTAATCCCATCCACGAGAATGCTAGGTACAGCAGGCCACCTGCGGCAAATACACCGACGCCGATTCCAACTACGTCAATTCGTCGCATGGCTAAGAAATTTCACGGCGCTGAGGTCGGAAGTTCAAAAATGGGCTCAGCAACAGGCAACCGGGGAAAAAGATCAGTACCAGCCCATATAGCACCAGCCGCTCAATTGAGCTGATGTCATACCAGCGTCGCTTGAGATAAAACATCAGTGCTCCCGGCACAATCACCAAATAGAGTCCGCCCAATACAGCGTAGGTTGCCAATGCCAGCAGCGTGGAGGTTTCAAGTGCGGGAAATGTCATCTTTTAGGTATTAAATAGAGTCACTATATAGTGTAGACCCCAAGCTCCCGTTCAAGCATATCTTTCTAATTTGCGTCAAAAATTGGTTGCATGCAGACCCGCTTGGTGGTGGAATAGACATCTGTGAGTTTGGCTATGGCTTTATTCACTTCTTGGCAAGGGGGCGTGGCGGAATGGTAGACGCTGCGGATTTAAAATCCGTTGACTGTAAAAGTCGTGAGGGTTCAAGTCCCTCCGCCCCCATTCAGATTTAGCCGGAAGATTTAGCCAGATGCGCTTGCATCGACTGGCAAGGGCCGCTTCAATCCGACTTTTCGGCTTTATATCGGGCAATCTAAATACGATCTAGGTTGCACGATTTTTAGCTTAGCGTGCGTATTGCGATGGTTGTAGATAGCACGTTTCAACACTCAGAGCCCCCTCAAGGCAAGGGGCCAGCGGCAGCTTCAAACGCTATCGCCCACAGAGGTCAGCGGCCAGAATCGTTTTACTTAGCGCAGCAGCAGCTCTACGATGACCTTTTAGGCGCTGTTAGAGAGCAGTCTCCAATAGAGGCATTGACCCAATTTGAATGGCTTTTTTTTGGTCACAGCCATCCGCCAGATGAACAGACTTCGCCTTTTCTCTACAGCATTTTGGCCGCTGATGATGAAGCTGAATTTCGCAATACGCTCAAGCGGGTTTGCTACATCTTTGTGAACAACTGGGCGATCGCTCATCAGGGTGATATGGTCCACGCCATGCTGGAATTATTCAAGCAGCCCAGCCTGCGCAAGCCTACCCCTTCCACCCGCCTACAGCGCCTGCGTCAGTGGCTACTGAATTTTTCCGAGAGCTCAGATTTTGACGAGCTAGAGCTATTTGCAACCCAGCGCGTCGGTCTCACTTGGCCCAGTAGCTGGAGCACACGCTATGCCTCCTATGAGCTCACAGCGCAGTCTTTAGACAAGCGCAAGTCTATAGAAGATCGCAAAGCTGCCCGCACCCTGTCACGACGGCTCAAAAGGCGCTTCAAGCACGATCTAGCGATGTATACGGCTTTTTCGCAAAGCAGCTCACGGCTGGATCACAAGTACCTAAATCCTACGGTTCTGGGGGATGAGGTGCTGCGATTGATCAAGGCGATGCTGATTCGCCGCGGGCAGTATAGCCATCGCAACTTAGCACGCATTTTCAAGCAGCAGACCCGAGAGACTCACTATCAAAACTACAAAGAGAGCCTGCTTGAGTATCTCTGCTTTGCAATTAGTCAGCCGGATTTTGTCACTACTGTTAATCGCCATCTGGGACAAAAGCTGCGATCGCTCTACCAAGAGCGGAATGCGGAGCCGGTTGATTCTTCATTGATTTTAAGAACCTGTAACCGGCTAATTGACTATCTGACAACCGAAGATAAAAGTCATCCGTCTGTTCTGTTTGTCCGCTTGCTCAATCAAGGCAATCCGATGAATGTCGCTGTTCTGCTGCTAAAAATTGTCTTGATTTCACCTGGCTCACAGCTGTATTTAGAAGCTCGCTTGGCTGATCTGGTTACCTATTACAAATCGTTTATGGAAGCTGAGTGCAAAGAGGTGATTCAGTTTTTAGAAATTTGTACCGTTGCTTTTGCGATCTATAGCAAAAATGTGGAATATAGCCTGGTGCAGGTTGCAGCCCAGTCGAGCCAGCCTCAAGCCTCTGAGGAAATGGAGGATTTTCGGATTTTTTCTCGCAGCTTAAAACGCAATCACAAGCGCAAGCCTCAATCGCGTCCGTAGTCGCAGCTTTCTGTCGCCGCTGCGATCGCGGCCTGATGAACCTGATGCCAAGGAATCCGATGCGATCGCGCCAGTCGGGCACAGTCTTCATACTCAGGCTGCAGGTTAAGCACAGCGCCTTCCGGATGCGATCGCGCTAGCTTAACCGGAATCTCACCATAGGCTGTGATCACCGTTCTCATTTCCCGAGATAAAACAGTGCGCTGCTGCTGCGTGCGCCGAATTCCTAAGGTCGTTGTTTCTCGAAATACGATAGACTCACAGCGAGCGATCGCCGAGCGAGGGCACAGCACCGTCAGCAGGGTTCCCAGGCGGTTTTTTTTCATCAGGGCGGCCTGCGTAAAGACATCTACCGCGCCTGCCGCAAAGAGGTGCTCAAAGGTGTAGGCGATCGCCTGAGGAGACGCATCATCTATCTGGGTCTGTAGCTCCACAATAGGTTCGCTATGGCCAGCATGAGCAGTTTCGGCGGCGGGTTCTGCTTTTGGGTCCTCCTTTATAGCGTCTAAATCTGTAGTGGCTAGATCTGTAGCGTCTAGATTTATAGTGGCTAGATCTTCACTGAGATCCGTCACGCTGCCAATCCAAAGCCGAAGAATGTTAGGCAGCTGCGAAAGATCGCGTCCGCCCGCGCCCAGCCCAATTTTTTGTCGGGTAAAGCGAGGCGGTGGGCCAAACGACTGGGATAAGGTGGCCGCGATCGCACAGCCCGTCGGCGTGACCAGTTCTTTTGCAATGCCATTGTCATAGACCGGCATCTGCGCGGCTGCCATCATCTTCAGCACTGCCGGGGCAGGCACGGGCAGCTGACCATGCTCACACCAAACGGTGCCGCTGCCCGTCGGCAATGGCGAACAGACGAGCCCGTCGATTTTCAGCCAATCTAGCCCTAAGCAGGTGCCGACAATATCGACAATGGCATCTCTCGCCCCCACCTCATGAAAGTGCACCTGCTCTGGCGAAATTC
>JBAUIB010000333.1:0-12509 GCA_049680585.1 Phormidesmis sp. | reverse complement strand
AACCTAACCGGGGCCTGTACGATAGGAACTGTCCTAGCCACGTAGGATATCTTGCTGCAATAAGCACAAGAAACCCCGTGACAGGGTTGACACTGTCAGCGGGGATACGTTAGGAAACACACTGTTCAATCTGGATGCAGCGCCCGGAGCTCAGCATCCGAGCGCTCTGCTAATACAAATGAGATGCCTTTTGGGCTTATCAAAGCGCCTCTAGATAGTCACGAACACGATTGCGACGCTTGGGCTGGCGCAGCTTTTGCAGCGCCTTCGACTCGATCTGCCGAACCCGTTCGCGAGAGAGTTCTAGGGTGCGGCCGATTTCTGCCAAAGAATAAGGAACCCCATCTCCTAGACCGAAACGCAGCGAAATGACCTCTTGCTCACGGTCAGTCAGGTCGGTCAGCAACTGCTGCAAATCACGCTTAAGCGACTCGCGCATCAGCAGCTCTTCGGGAGAGATATTTTCAGTCTCTAGCAAGTCGCCTAGTTCAGTGTCACGGTCTTTACCAATTTTGGTATCAAGAGAAACCGAGCGAGGCACTTTTTGCAGCACTTCGCGCACTTGCGCAACGGTCATCTCCAGCTCGTTGGCAATATCCTCTACTTTGGCTGTACGGCCCTGAGTTTGGGAAATTTTGCGCTGAGCCTTTTTGATTTTGTTGAGCTTTTCGGTGATATGTACCGGCAGGCGAATCGTGCGGCTTTGGGTAGCGATCGCCCGCGTAATGCCCTGACGAATCCACCAGTAAGCATAGGTGCTGAATCGGTAGCCCTTGGTCGGGTCAAATTTCTCTACCGCTCGCTCCAGTCCTAGGGTGCCTTCTTGAATCAAATCCAGCAGCTCTAGACCACGGTTTTGATACTTTTTAGCCACCGACACGACTAGGCGCAGGTTAGCCTTGATCATGTGCTCTTTGGCCCGCAGCCCTTCAGCCTGAATTGCCATCAGCTCTTCTACGCTCACCCCAGCAATCTCTGCCCACAGGCGTTTACCCTCTATCAGCGTCGGCTTCAGCTCAGCAGCCGGAATACCTGCCACGAATGCCCAGCGTTCTAAAGAAGGGCGGTGGCTGAGCTGCGCCGTGAGCTGATCGCGTGTGTTGAGCACATGCACATACGTTGCCAGAGAGCCCTCCGCATCTTCAGCCGCCTGATTGCGCAGCGACAACAGCTCGATGTAGTGCTGTACCTTCTGAGCTTCGGCCACTTCTTCATCGCGCTCCAGCAAGCTCACCCGACCAATTTCTTGCAAATACAGCCGGACTAAATCGGTACTCTTCGTCGCTTGGGGCTTAGCATGTGCCTCCGAGTCCAGACCGTCGATATAGACATCGCCAATGACATCATCAGAAGCTGCTGACGACAGATCGAATTCAGAAGGCTCGTGCAACTCATCTGTACTGCTCTCTGAAGGAGCACTCACAGCGCGTTTGTCAGCGTAGTCGGATGTAGCTTTCATGATGGTGTGAAGTAGCGGGACAGGTGAAGAATCAGCAAGGCTCACCCCTTGGTAAAGAGTGTTCCCCGCCGATGGGGGCCATGAGCAAAAGCAGTTTTGGGTGCCCTGCTCCTTATAGAGCTATCGGGCTGGCGTACGAACTTTCTGCATAGCTATTCAGAAAATTGAGTTTGATGCCTGTGACTCACCGCTAGTAAACCCAACAAACGGGAGAATCTCGGGAATACCTGCTTAATGTATTCACAAGGTCAAAGGCTGATTCCTGAAACATTGCCAAGGCATCTTGCAAAATCGCTTTGAATTGGCGCGCAGACCAACAGTTTTGGCTCCGCTGCCTTAGTTGAACAAATATCAGGTTGATTTACCCCACATGAAGCCGGCTATTCCAGGTTTATCAGTGGCACAGGGGGCCTCCTTCGCCTAGAGCAGACGCCTCGGCGGTTAACAGTCTGCTCGAGCCTTGTTTTGGAGGGAAATCGAAGGCAACATTATGACGGATGCCCCTGTCAGACACAGCCTATCCGTCACATTTTGGGACGCGCTCAGATAGCCATTTAGCAGACAATTCGTGAATTGGATGGACTGTGCGATCCTAATCTAGGAGAAGGGGTTGTCATCACTAACGTCGTCTCAGATGGCACTTCTCAATCAGCACTTCTCAACTGGCAGCTCATGGACAAACGGTTTTCAAGTCTGTTTAATCTGACTGAAGAGCAGGCGATTGAAATATTAGACCGACCCGCTACTGACTCTGACGAGGCATCTAGCCGCTATATTGCCGCATCTCATCTGGCGAATTTTGACACGGAGCGCTCAGTTGCCGCGCTAATGCGAGCAGTAAACCATGACGCCCCTGATCTGGACAATCGGATTGTGCGGCGCAAAGCTTTAGAAAGCCTGGGCCGTCTTAAGGTCAGTGCGGCGCTGCCTGTGATTGAGCGCTGCTTAGCAGATGACGATAGCTACCTGGTAGAAAATGCGGCCTGGGCCTTAGGGGAAATCGGTACAGATAACACTGCCATTTTAGAGAAGCTGGCTGAACAGCTAGATCGCCCTGAGCAAAGCTATCGCACCATTATTCATGCTTTGGCAAGTTTGGGCTATGCGCCGGCAGCTGAGCGAATTGAAAAATTTACGGTGAGTGAGCAAGCTCCGATTGCCAGCGCGGCTTTTTCTGCCGTTTACCAGCTAAAAGGCGATCAGCAGGCAATTCATCAGGTGCTGAGTTTCTTGCAAAGCCCTAATGTGAATGCTCGTCGAGGGAGTATTCAAGATCTTATTGATGCGCGCTACGTTGAGGCAATTCCAAAAATTGCTCAGTGCCCAGTCTCTATGGTGTTTCGACTGCGGGGCATACGGCTGCTGGCGGAGGCCGCCATTCAAGACAGTAGCCAGGCAGATCAGGCAGCGACCTTCGCCCATGTGCAGCCTGCGCTAGAAACAACGCTGCGTGACCACCCCAGTGCGATCGCCTTTGTGCATCAATATGAGCAAAGGCCCGATGTCCAACGGCTCGTACAAGATCTGTATGGTACGGATTTTGGTCGCTGCTACTTAGCGAGTCAGACGCTGATAGACCACTATGCTGAGGCCGCTCCGGCAGCGCTGATCGACAGCTACGAGACGGAGGGCTATAACGACTATGGCGCTCATTATCACATCATGCGGCTGTTTGGCTGGCTGCGGGTTAGCGACGCTTATGATCTGCTGGTGACGGCTTTGCATAATAAAGCGCCACAGTTTCAAAAGTCACGAGTCGCCGCTGCTGTTTCGCTGGGTGAGCTAGGCGATGCTCGAGCGATTGATGAGCTCAATCAGGGGTTAACTGCGCCGATTTGGGATGTGCAGTACGCGATATTGATGGCCTTGGAGAAGCTGCGATCATCCTCTACAGACGGTCACCCTCCTGCATCGGCTAGCCGGGTGATCGAGCAGGCGCAGAGCCAGCTAAGCACATTCGACTGGCTAGTACAAGAAAAGCTCAAGACTATGTAAGCTAGTTATCTGTAGGCTAACTACCAGAAATTGGCTCTCTTATCGGCTAGGCACGTATCCGTTGCACGCCCTTTAGAGCATTCGACTAACCCAGAGAACTTTGATCAGGACAATCCGGTTTTATGTCAGCGCTTTCTATTTTCTATCGTTTTTTTGACACTTGCGTGGGTAGCTGGGACTCCGAGCGGACCTACCACTATCTCAGCCGGTCTTCGGTAGAGCGATCGCACACCACCTTTGGTGTATCCCCTCTTTCTAACGAACAAAAAGCAAAAGTTCTCGCTGACAATAGCTACTCTGCAGAAAAAAGCCGAGTAGACACCTGCCCAGGCTTCCACTTGGTTTTTCACACCGTCTCAGAAAAAGGTGAAGTGGTCGATCAGTCAGTCAACCTGGCCTTTCTCCCTAGCGACCAAAGCGCCGAGCACGACTACCTGCTAGAAGGCGACTACCTCAGAGATCGCGCCTATGAAGAAGATCGGCCTATCATTTCCCACTTCAGCTTTAACAGCCGCACCCGCGAGTTGCTGATGACGACTCGCTACACTCATATCGTCTCAGTAGATTCGATCATGCTGATCAATCCTAAAACACGCATCCGCCGAATTTTTAACTACATGCGTCCGCCCGAGGGCTTGCCGCTAAGTGAGCTATCGCTAGTCGGCTTTGGTGTAGAGCAAAAGCTGGAGTGATCAGGCTGCTAGGCACCCCCTTGCTAGCTCCTTGCATGCTTTAGGCGATCGCTCTTTTCAAATGCCGCCCTTCTTGTGTAATAATTGAAAACTGCATTGAAACAACCTGTAATATAATGGCTAAAGGCGTCCGTCTTGTAATTACGCTTGAGTGCACTGAGTGTCGGAGCAATCCCGATAAGCGCTCCAATGGGGTTTCTCGCTACACGACTCAAAAGAATCGTCGCAACACAACGGCTCGCTTAGAGCTGAAGAAATTTTGCACCCATTGCAACAAGCACACCAACCACAAAGAAATTAAGTAGATAAAGATAATACATAAGGACTATGGCTTACTTCCGTCGTCGGGTTTCTCCCATTTCACCCAAAGAAAAGATTGATTACAAAGATGTGGACCTGCTTCGCAAGTTTGTCACTGAGCGCGGCAAAATTTTGCCCCGCCGGATCAGCGGCCTAACAGCTAAGCAGCAGCGTGATTTGACTAAGGCGATCAAGCGGGCGCGCATTGTGGCCCTGCTCCCCTATGTCAACGAAGACGGCTAGATTTAGACCCAAGTCGGCTACCTTACTCGCATTGCTTACACATATCAGCTATCGGCGCTTGACAGAAAACTGTTAGTTTTTTATAGGGCCGGTAGCTTCCTTATGGGTTGCCTCAACTGACTAACAGCAAAGCGTAGAGATTTAGGCATTAACGGGCAACTGGAGGGATGGGTGGAAAAGGGAAGGCTGGTTGAATTTAAGCTGAAAGGCGAGCCTGTACTTGCGATCGCTGATCGCCCAGAGGGAAAAAAGAACTGGGTGATGGTCGATCAGCGCGGCCAGTCCTACACGATCCACCCGCGTCAGGTGATTTATGAGGTTCCGGGGACTGAGTACGAGTCCGGCGAGATTGAAAGCTTTACGGCTGAGGCGGCCGGCTATATCGATCCCGATAGCCTGGAGGTTGCTTGGGAACTGCTCAGTGAGCTAGAGGAGTCGGCTACGCCTGAGTCTTTGGCTCAGCTATTGTTTTCTGACCAGAGCCCGCCACTGTGCTACGCGGCCCATCAGCTGCTGAGTGGTGACAAGCTGTACTTTAAGCAAAAGGGCGATCGCTACGAACCGCGCCCCGCTGCCCAAGTAGAAGAGCTTCAGCTCAAACTCTCGCGTGAGGCGGCTAGAGCGCAAGAGTGGGAGGGCTTTTTGCAGCGGGCCAAAGCGATCTTAGCAAGATCCCAAGACGCTGCGCCTGACGCTGGTGGAGAAAGCGCTAACAGTTGGGAAAAGAGCGATCGCCCCCGCTTAGAAATAATAGAACGCTACGCCCTGCTCGGCGACGAGTCGAACCAAAAAGCCGCCGCCCAAGACATCCTCACCGCCTTAGATCGAGACAAGTTTCCAGAAGCTGCGTTCACACTGCTGGTCGATCTCGGTCTTTGGGATGAGCATGAAAACTTGGCACTGCGCCGCCGTCAGATTCCCACCCAGTTTCCAGAAGCGGTTCAAAGCGCTGTCGAAACGGTGCTGAGCGATCCGCCGGTAGATGAGAGTGATCGCCTGGATCTCACCCACCTGAAGGTGTACACCATCGACGCTGAGAGCACCCGCGAAATCGACGATGGTCTGAGCTGCGAAACCTTGCCCGACGGACGACACAAACTGTGGATTCACATTGCCGATCCCACCCGCTGGCTGGTGATTGGCGAGCCCCTAGAAAGCGAAGCCCGCAAGCGCTGTACCACGGTGTACTTACCGACCGGGGTGCTGCCGATGTTTCCATTTGAGCTAGCCGCTGGTCCGATGAGTCTGGTGCAAGGACAGCTCTGCTGTGCGCTGAGCTTCGCGGTGATCCTCTCTGCGAACGGTGAAGTCGAGGACTACAGCATTCAGCCCAGCTTAGTGAAGCCTACATACCGGCTGACCTACGAAGATGCGGATGAGATGATTGAGCTGGGCGTACAGGCGGAAGGGGAGCTGCTGACAATCAACGAGTATGCCAAGACCCGCTTGGCCTGGCGCAAGTCTCACGGGGCAATCAGCATTCAGCTACCCGAATCGTCTATCAAAGTGGCGAATGACAGCATCACCATAGATAAAATAGAGTCGTCAGTATCGCGCGCAATGGTCGCTGAAATGATGATCCTGACGGGAGAAGTGGCCGCCCGCTACGGCGAAGAACACGCCCTACCCATCGCCTATCGAGGCCAGCCCCAGCCCGAGCTCCCGCCCGAAGAAGAACTCATGCAGCTAGAAGGCGGCTGGGTGCGAGACTCAGCGATACGCCGCTGTATGCCCCGCAGTGAAATGGGTATGAGCCCGATACGTCACGCCACCCTCGGCTTAGATCGATACAGCCAAGTCACCTCGCCCATCCGCCGCTATACCGATCTGATGGGCCACTTTCAGATCAAGGCCCACTTGCGAGGCGAGACGCCACCCTTTTCACCAGCGGACATGCCTGAAATTATTATGAGTGCTGGCAACGCGGCCTATGAAGCGGTGCAAGTAGAAAGGCAGACTAAACGCTACTGGGCCACCGAATATCTAAGACGATGCGATGAGGAAAATCGCGGCCAAACTTGGGAGGCTATCTTAGTGCGCTGGCTGCGGGAGCACGAAGGGCTAGGGCTAATCATTTTTGAAGATACGGGTTTGGAATTTGCGATGCGTTTTGAGCGTTCAGTCGCGCTCGGTGAGCAGATTACGGTGCAGGTGAGCTTTGCCGATCCGCGTCAGGAAATCATTCGCTTTAAAGAAATTTTGCCCGTGACAGAACCAGAGCCAGTGCCACAGGCATAGCCTTTTGCTTCTAGAACTATAACGCTTTCACATCTAGCTGCTCGTCAAATAGGACAGCGCGATTTCGCCCTAATGTCTTGGCTCGATAGAGGGCTTGGTCTGCTTTATCAACAAGCTGTTGGGATAGGCGATCGCTCTGAGGAATGTCAACTGCAATTCCGATACTCAGCGTCACCCAATCGCTGGCTTGAGAAGCCACATGAGGAATTTTCAACGCGCTGACGGCTGCGCAGATCCGATAAGCGACACGAAGAGCGCCCGCCGCATCGGCCTCCCAGAGCACGACTGCAAATTCTTCTCCGCCATAGCGCGCGACCAAATCACCTCGACGCGCAGCCGTGGCCTGAATCGCGCTAGCCACCTGCTGCAAGCAATTATCCCCCTCGGGGTGACCATAGGTATCGTTGAACTGCTTGAAAAAATCGACATCACACATCAAGACAGCCACGGTGCTGCGAGTGACCAAAGCCCGCTGCCAAGTCTGCGAAAGCCCGCGATCAAAGGCTCTACGATTGCTAATCTGTGTGAGTTCGTCTTTCCAAATGAGCCGCGAGACTTGATCGGCAACCTCTGTCAGATAGGAAGCTACCTGTAAGGCGGAGGAATTAGATGGCTGTTGATTGGGGTTGACTGTCGTGCGGTCGAGATCAGCGCGATCGCCTAGCTGCAAAGCGTCATACAACGCACTGAGGCCGACGAGCTGATGCTGCAATTGCCTTTTTTCACGCAGATAGCGGGCCACGACCAAGCCACCAACCGTCAATCCGACTAAGCACACTGGCCAAACCGTCGGTAGCCAATAATTCATGTGAAACATCACTAGGCTCGTGACGGCCCAACTGCTGGCGATCCCAAGACTGAATGCTAGCTGCGATCGCCGCCCAAAGTTTCCCATCGCCCAGCCCCATACAGGACCGCCCAAAATCAAAATCAAAATCTGCCAGCGGCCATCCGGCACCCGCAAAAAGCTCTGCTGCAAAAAATTGTTGATCACTGCCGCGTGTAGAAACACGCCATTAGCCGGTGGACTCCTATCAAAGGGCGTGACTAGATTGTGATCTAGACCGGTGGCCGTCGCGCCCACCAGCACTATTTTGCCAGTGAACGCCTCGTCGGGAACAGCGCCTTCAAGCACATCAACATACGAGTAGTGAGGAGCCTGCTGGACCGGTGCTGGCCAATTTACCCAGAGTCTGTCAGCCCCACTAAAGTCACCGGGCACGGGCGCCTGCACGAGTGCATACAAGCTCGTAGCAGCCACACCGAGCGCAGATATTCCCCTGATACTCGGCTCAATCCAGCGGGTTAGCCCGTCGGAGTCTTCCGTTTTTTGAATATGGCCAGTTGTAACGACTGATTCGGCTAATACAGGCGTCACGACAATCGCTTGGCTCTGAGCGCTCCAGCCCTGCGCCAAGATCACTCGGCCCTGGTTTTCAAAGACAGCGGCGAGCGCGTCATCCGCTGCACTGGGGTCGGCAAAAATGATATCGAATGCGATCACACTGGGTTCAGCTGGTGTCAAACGCGCGATCAAATCGGTATAGTACTGCCTAGGCCAAGGAAATGAACCGATCTCTGTGAGACTGGTATCGTCAATTCCCACCACCACCACCTCAGAGCTCCAGTCAACGGGGCCGCGCAGCTGAAATAGCTTGGTGTAAGCGAGATATTCAAACGCCTGCCACACGCCTAGCTTGAGCAGTCCCAGCGTGAGGAGTGCGGACAATGCACCCGACATCAGTCCCTGCCGATGGTTAAGCGCGCGCTCAACCGGATTCGATCTCATGTTACCTGGCCCCTAGCGTTGGCATCACAACGACGATCACCTTACTATTGCCAAAACGCGAGGGATAAGCACTATCAAACCCTTTTTACACACCAGTCCGATGGAGGCGTTAAAACAGCTCACCCATCAGTCGATCTCAGTCGGGACGCGTCGCTTTAACATCACCTATCCAGGCGATGTCGATCAGCTGCTCGACCATGCCAGCATCCATCGCGCTAATGACGCTGACGATTATATGCCTTACTGGGCAGAGCTTTGGCCCTCATCGCGAATGTTAGGAGAGGCGTTGATACAGCAGGATTGGCCGACTGATTGGCCGACTGACTGGCCAACTGGCTGCAAAGCGTTGGAAATTGGCTGCGGCGTCGGCTTACCTGGCATTGTGGCGCTTTCTCTGGGAATGCACGTTATTTTTAGCGACTACGACACGACCGCGGTAGAGTTTGCTGCTCGCAATGCTAGAGACAACGGCTTTGAGAACTTTGAGACGTGTCCGCTCGACTGGCGATTTCCGCCTGACTGGCAGGTGCCTGTCATATTGGCAGCAGACGTGATTTATGAGGAGCGCAACATTGCGCCGCTGGTAGCCTTTATCAAGGCAGTGCTGGCACCGGGCGGGCTGTGCCTGTTAAGCGACCCTGATCGATCCACTCGAGGTGGCTTTCGCTATGCGCTCAAGCAATCTGGGCTGACCTTTAGCCGCCGGGCGGTGGTGGTTGACGGCCCGGAAGATCGGCTAGTTAAAGGCAGTATTTATCAGATTCGGAAGTCGGCAGATTTGGATGCGGCTAATCCGCTAGCGTAGGTCGCTTGAGGACTCTAAAAACGATCAGGCTAAAGGTCAGTAAAAAGAGCGCCGTGAAAAACAACAGGGTAAAGTCAGACTCGATCTCAGCGACGCTAAAGATAGCTGGCGAAGGAATGACGGTGTTGGGGCTGGTGACCAGTAAAAAAGTGGCCATATTATTAGCAGCGTGAGCGCCCAGCGCCAGCTCTAAGGTTTTGTCTTTAACGGTGAGCCAAGCGAGAAAAGCGCCAATCATAAAGTAGTAGATCAACAAGCTCACGGCACCCTGCCAGTTTGCTTGGGTGGTCACTTCTGGATTGAACAGATGCAGTGCGGTAAATAGCAGAGAGGGCAGGATGATGGCCATCCACTTGCCCAGCTTGCTGCCAATGCCCTGAAGTAAATAGCCCCGACAGAACAACTCTTCTGTCGCCGTTTGCAGCGGCGTAAAAAAGATGACCACGCCTAGAAACGCTAGAAAAGCGCTAGGTTGAAAGGTCAGCGTGAAGTCTGCCGGCACCAGCCAGTAGCTAATCAAAATTTCGAGAACTTTGAGCACAAAAAAGACGCTAAAGCCTTGGCCAATGCGCTTCCAGTTGATCCGAGCAGCGGGTGTTATCAAAGAGAGCAGCGATCGCCCGTGCAGCCACTTCAGCGCCAGATAAATGCCCAGCAAAAAGAACGGAAACGCCAGATTAAAAAAGACGTAGAGCATTAGCGGGGAAACGCCATCAACGATCAGGCCGTCTGGGCCAATCTCGCTGGGCTCTAGCAGGATCGTCTTCGGGTTACCGTCACTTAGAACATAGGCGATCAAGAGCCCAAAGCTAGCAATGCTACCGATGATTTGAAAGGTAAAGAGCGTTAACAGCGATCCTAGCAAGTAGCGCCATGCCTGATTTTTACCTCGGTAGGCTAACTGAATGAAGGCATTGGACATGTTTTTAAAGTAGACGCTCTAATCAATGCTCGTTCTAATAGAGACTAAAGGGGCGCTTCGCTACGGGCCCTTTCTCGCTGAGTTTGCAGCGTTTGAATGCGCTCAAGGGTGCCTTCAGGAATTGCTGAAATGAGCTGCTGGGTGTATTCTCGGCGCGGATGCCGATAGATATCTTCGGCGGGGCCGATTTCCTCAATGCGACCCGCATTCATTACCATAATGCGATCGCTCATAAACTTCACAACGCCCAAATCATGCGAGATGAAAATATAGGTGAGCTTAAACTCCGCCTGTAGCTCTTTGAGCAAATTCAGCACCTGCGCCTGCACTGATACATCAAGCGCCGAGACCGACTCATCGCAAATAATAAACTTAGGGTTGAGCGCGATCGCCCGCGCAATACAGACACGCTGCCGCTGTCCGCCCGAAAACTCGTGAGGATAGCGGTTGCTCGCACTTGGATCAAGGCCGACACGGCTGAGCAGATACGCAATTCGCTCTTGGCGGTTGCGTCTGCCCCGGTTGACCCCATGAATTTTGAGTGGTTCGGCGATCGCATCGCCAATGCTCATCCGTGGATTGAGCGAGCTATAGGGATCTTGAAAAATAATTTGCATCTCGCGGCGGCGCTTGCGCATCTGCCAGTTTCCCAGCCGACTCAGATCGCGGCCCTCAAACCAAACCCGCCCGTCTAATGGCTTAATCAGCTGTAGCAGGGCGCGGCCCAGAGTCGTTTTCCCGCAGCCCGACTCACCCACTAGCCCAAAGGTTTCACCCTTATACACCTGAAATGACACATCATCAACTGCCATCACATAGCGCGAAACACCGCCAAAAACACCCGCCACCGGATAGCCCACTTTCAGATTTTCTACCGTGAGCAGCGGTCCTTTGTCAGTAAGCTCCTCTAGGCGAATCTGCATTTCTCGGGGGCTGATTTCCCGAACTGGCGGTAGCCCAGCCCCGTAGTCGCTTTGCGGCTTCGCCTGAATCACCACTTCGCCGTCTGGTCCCGGAATTTCTTCCATGTAGTCGGACACCGTCGCGAGCTGTCTGAGACGCTTGTCCGGCTGAGGACGGCAGGCCAATAGGCCGCGGGTGTATGGGTGGCGAGGTCGCTCAAAAATATCGAGCACCGATCCGGTCTCGACCACATTGCCCTGATACATCACCGCGACGTGATCAGCAATTTCGGCGATGATGCCCAGATCATGCGTAATAAAAATCATCGACATGCCCCGGCGATCGCGCAGCTCACGCAATAGGTCTAATATGGTGGCTTGCACCGTCACATCCAGCGCGGTCGTCGGCTCATCAGCAATCAGCAGCGAAGGATTAGAAGAGAGGGCCATCGCAATCATCATGCGCTGGATTTGTCCACCTGAGAGCTGGTGGGGATAGCGATCAAGCATCGCTTCCTTGCGCCGCTTCACCTCTCGGCTGATGACAGCGACTTTGTCGGTATTGAGCTCACCGCTGATTTGCTCATATAAGTCAGGATCGCTAGCCAGCAGCTTGACCTCCTGCAAATGCGATATCGCCAGCTCTCTAGCCGCTTTTTTAGAGATTCTCTGGTGTTGACGAATGGCCTCCACCAGCTGAAACCCACAGGTATACACTGGATTTAGGGAACTCATGGGCTCTTGAAAAATCATCGCGATCTGGCCACCGCGATAGCGCCGTAGCTGACGCGCTGGCACTTCTCTAAGATCGACCGGTACCCGGCTATCTGCGCTGGTGAACAAAACGCGTCCGCTCGTTACCTCCCCAGGGGGACTGGGCACTAATCCCATAATCGCCAACGCTGTGACCGACTTGCCCGATCCTGACTCGCCTACAATGCCAATAGTTTGGCCCCGATTCAGCGAAAACGACACCTCGTCTACCGCCCGAATGACGCTGTCAGTGTCTGTCTCAGCCGTTGAGAATTCAATAGTGAGACCTTGAACATCTAAGATGGGGTCACTCATAAGGGGAATGCAAACCTACAAAAATCGAGGCAATCATAATTTGCATGCATCATATCAGCGTTAATCCAAAATGATTCAACTTGCGATCGCGGTTTT
>JBAUIB010000332.1:0-5219 GCA_049680585.1 Phormidesmis sp. | reverse complement strand
GTTTAAGTACGGTACGGTGGATGTATTTGTGCAGCTCTCGGGTGAAACGGACGAGGACACGTTGACAACCTGGTCGCCGGTACATAAGCTGCCGGTGCAGAACGAGGCGGGGATGATGCGTCGCCTGCTAGAGCTGAACTGTGGCGGCACGTTTGAGGCTTGCTTTGGCTTGATGGATGACAGCGTAGTGGTGTTTGCTTCGCGTACGCTGCAGGATATTAACGCTAGTGAAATCTCTCGGCTGATGACGATTGTGGCCTCTATTGCCGATGAAAATGATGAAGGGCTGCTCAAGGATTATCCGGCGGCGTGAGCGATCGCCCCATAAAAGATGACAGATTTTGGCGGCTGATTCCCCTGATTGAAGCTAGCGGCGCTGAGCAAATGGCGATTGATAGCTGGCTACTCGATCAGCATGTAAAAGGGATGCAGCCGTCTATTCTGCGGTTCTATACGTGGCTTAGGCCCACTATTTCTCTCGGCTATCACCAGCGCCAGTTTCCTGAGCATTGGAACGATTTGCACTGGCAAGGTCAGCGGTTAGAGCTTGTCTGCAGACCTACTGGCGGCAGAGCTGTACTGCATCAAGGCGATTTGACATACGCGCTGATCACATCTGGGCTGAGCGGATCGCGACGGGCAGTTTATCGGCAGCTCTGTCAGTTTTTGATCAAAGGCTGGGGCGATCTGGGCGTAGCGCTTTCTTTCGGTGCAGCCGGGCGCGGCTATATTCACAACCCCAACTGCTTTGGCACCGCGACCGCCGCCGACTTGATCATGGAAAATGGCTACAAACTGATTGGCAGCGCTCAGGTCTATCGGGATGGTTGCGTACTCCAACATGGCTCTATGCGCTTGCGGCCTAATCGCGATCTATTCGAAAAAGTGTTTGAAGAAAAGCTGAGACCGCAGAGCCGCCTACCTAATGCTCTACTGCTGCCAGACGCTCAAAACAAGATTATGAAAGCGCTGGAGAAAGCGGCTGCTCAGTCGTTTGACATCGACTTTGAGGTGCGATCGCTGACCCCGGCAGAAATTGAAGATGCCCTTACACACCGCCCGCTAAGACTTGATCAGCGGTTAAGCTGAGGCTAGGAAATATTAGCGAGGAAATGCTGTCTTCTTCTCGACATTCGAGCAGGCTGTAGAGCTCATCTTCTAAGCTACAGATCGTGACTTTGCTGCTGAGCGGGTCAACTATCCAATATTCTGGAATGGCTAGATAGTTGTACTCTAGTCGCTTGGCTCGGTAGTCCGCCGTTTTTGTAGAGGGACTGACGACTTCAGCGACTAATATCGGCGGCGGTTCGTTGTAATCTATCACCGCTTCTCTATCTGCCATTGCTTTTATCTGAGCCGCAGGCAAAATAGTGATATCAGGAATACGAGAAGTGTCCCAACGTCCGCCCTTGGGCGATCGCACCCCGACCGACCCCGATAGCACTTGATAAGTCCCTGCCAAATCAGAAAACGCTGCCTCGAACTGGTCCATCAGAAAATCGATGATGAGGGCATGTAATCCTGCTTCTCTGCTCACAGGAACAAGCTCTCCCTTGACCAGTTCATAGCGGGTGTCACTGCCTTCTTCGGACGTCAGATATTCCTCAAAAGTAAGCTTTTGGTCATCAGCTACCATCGCTCTGCTTTTTTGGTGCATGATGAATGCGGCAGCACTGCTTTTCATTTTACGCCTGCTCGATTTATGCCTGCTCGATGGATTGAGCGATCGCGCCCAACTGCAAACCGTTTGGATAGGCCCCTTCCTGCTTGATCTTCTGGATAATTTCTTCTGAGATCGGGAAGTTCATCTGCTTGGCCAAAGCCCGCACGATTTCACCGCGATCTAGCGTGCCAGCAACCGCATCAGCAGGCGTCAGCACCGTCAGGCGCTCCATTTGGTCCGCTTCCATCATCTTGATAGCGTCCACCAGGGGTGTGTCTTCGCTGACATGAGGGACTTCTAGCAGAGGGCGCGCAATGCTGTGTAGGTTGCGCGTTTCCCACTCACTGCGCTCTACCTGCCGCAAGTCGTTGAGTGAAACCATGCCGCGATAGCGACCATCAGAGGCCGCGAAGTATACCGGCGTTGCTTTTTCATCTTGTAGTAAACATTCGTCCGCAAACTGTCGTAGAGGCATATTGGCATCGAGTACGCGAAAGTCTCGAATGGTGGCATCGGACGCTTTGAGCTTGGCTAAGCCTTCTTGCAGATTGTTCATGCGGTCGTAGCCGCTGGCGTTGCGCAGAATGAAAAGGCCAATGAGACCCGGCCACAGTAGATCGAGACTGCCCGTGAAGAAAAATGCGGTTAGACTCAGTGCGATCGCACTCCAGCCCAAGACTTGCCCAGACTTTGCCGCCCAGCGAACGCCCTTGGCGCGGTTATTGGTGGCTTTCCACACGGCAGCTTTGAAGATTTGCCCCCCGTCTAGCGGCAGCCCCGGAATTAAATTGAAGAGCGCTAGGACCAGATTAGTGGTTGCGACGCTGCCGAACACGCCAATAGCAATGGGGGGTAAGCTGCTGAGGTTGCTCAGGGCGCTGAGGGCAACAAATAGGAAAAAGCTGACGGCAGGACCAGCGATCGCCACTTGAAACGCTTCACCCGGCGTTTCTGACTCCCGCTCGATAGAAGCAATGCCGCCAAACAAAAATAGCTTGATAGAATTGACGGTAATGCCCTGGGCGCGGGCAACCAAGCTGTGACCCAGCTCATGGGCTAGGACAGAGGCAAAGAGCAAAAGCGCCAGCAATAACCCCGCCACATAAGCCCCGACAGGCCCTACTAGCTGTGCCCATCTTGGATCGCTACCCTGGACAAATGTGATGAGCAGCACCACAAGAAACCAAGAATTGTCAATAAATAGCGGGATATTAAAGAGGGAGCCTACTCGCCAACCGGTTTGCATAAGCACTATTCTTCGCTGATAGTCGAAGCCTAAAGTTGAAATTGATGTCTTTATTGTACCGACTCTCTTGATTTAGCAAGGTCTGCGGCGTTTGGGGATAACCGGCTATGCTGGCAAGAGTCCTCGCAACCACTCAAAAACCTTGTAGGAGCGGCGCAGATGATACAGGTGAAGATTTGTGGAATTACGAGCGTGCAGCAGGCCCGTGCGATCGCTCAAGCAGGCGCAACCGCACTCGGCTACATCTGCGTTCACTCATCACCTCGCTATATCACCCCGGAAAATGTTGCGCCGATTACGGCTGCTGTTACTGAGCTAGCGCCAGAGGTTGAGCATGTCGGCGTTTTTGCGGATGCGCCGCCGCTAGAAATTATCACCGTCACTAAAATTGCTGGCCTTAGCGTTATTCAGCTACACGGCGGCGAAACGCCTGCGATCTGTCAGCTCTTGCAAGATGCGCTGACACATTCAGACTTAGAGAAGGTGAAGCTGATCAAAGCTGTACGAGTGCGATCGCCCAACGACTTAGAAACGGCGCTTAGCTATAGCACTTCGATTGACGGCCTGCTGCTAGACGCTTACCACCCCAAGCAGCTAGGTGGCACGGGTAAAACTTTGGACTGGCAGGCGCTGCGGGCTTTTTCGCCTAGCTGCCCTTGGTTCTTGGCCGGGGGGCTGACGCCTGATAACGTGCAGACGGCGCTATCTCAGCTTTGCCCTGACGGGATTGATCTTTCGAGTGGGGTGGAGCGATCGCCCGGAGATAAAGACCTCGCAAAGGTGAAGAGGCTATTCGAGCAAGTCAAGGCATTTGAGATGAGTGCCGGTAGCTGTCTCAACTAAGCAGTATAGTGGCGCTCTTCTAACCAAATCCGGATTTCTGTTTCTGATGCGTGGCGGATAACGCTGCCTGAAACGCGGTCTTCGGCGTTCCAAACGGTCTGGCCGCTGGCGTCTTTGCTTTCCCAAACGTACGGTTCAGTAGAGCCTCTAAGCTGAGTAGCAAGGGTTTCTAGCAGATCTCGTAGCTGCAGGGCTAGCCCTCTTCGGGAATGTTTGGAGGTGGTGCCTAAGCGCAAAGGCCAATAGGCTTGATTGCTGGGGAGACGATAGGTGAGGGTCGATCTCATTTGAGTTTTCTCCTGGATTCTTCAACTGAATTCAGTCTAATAAACTGTCAAATAAGATACAAAAACCAGCTAGCATCTACAGCATGAGCAGCTTAGATGGTTTATAGTCTTTCCGTTAATTCCAGCGCAAATCCAACTTGAGAAGCCTTTTTATCTGCCTAGGATGCATGGGGTATGTTTGCAAGGGATTGTTATCGTCCTCGGCATAGCAAATGCAAGGAGCCTGCTATGTGCCCTGACCCAGAGGTTGAATACTCTTTCTCTGACAGAAGAAAGTCTCGATGATCTCTGTCCGAGATACGTGCAAAAATACTCACATCTCCTTAAAATTTATGTGCGACAGTAGTTTTTTGGTGTACTACTGTCCGTAAACCACCGTTTTTGACACTATCGGGCGAAACGGCAAAAGGCTGCTTTTTTAGCCATATTTGTGTTTCAGAACTTATGTCATAATCAAAGTGTCAAAAATAGAGATGCTTTACGGGTTATGAGACGGCGAAAATTGGATATGCCCGAGTTTCGACGACTGACCAAAATCTAGACCTTCAAACGGAGGCTCTGAAGGAAGCCGGTTGCGAGAAGATTTGTACCGACCACGGAGTGAGCGGAGCAAAGACAGAGCGCCCTGGATTGGACAAAGCGCTAGACCAGATACGCAAAGGCGACATCCTGGTTATCTGGAAGCTAGACCGTCTGGGCCGTTCGCTGAGTCATCTGCTGAGTATTCTCGAGGACTTGAGAGAGCGAGGCGCACACTTCGCTAGCGTTCAGGATGGCTTCGATACTTCTGCCGCGTCAGGGAAGATGGTCTTCTCGGTGATAGGTGCGACTGCAGAGTATGAGCGTAATCTAATGTGAGAAGGTGCGATAGCAGGGTTGGCGGCAGCTCATGCGCGTGGCCGGATGGGTGGTCGTCCGAAGTCGCTGGACAAGAGCCAGGTAAGGGTTGGGATTGCATTATCCGAAGCTGGCGAGCTGACAATAAAGCAGATCTGCGAACAGTTGAGATGTTCGCGTTCTATCTAGGACCAGCGGGGTTGTGCAAAAGAAGTAGGTACGCAGTTTTCGAGTATATTTTCTAGCTCGTTTGAGTTGCCGAGCAACACGATAGCGACTTTGTTTAGAAACAGCATATTTTCCAACCTTCACGTAGCTTTGACGGAGTTGCACACTCTTCCTC
>JBAUIB010000331.1:0-1553 GCA_049680585.1 Phormidesmis sp. | reverse complement strand
CCTACATTGTGGCTGGCTTTGTGCAGCTCGTGACCGAAGGAGAGATTCATCGCGCCCTGAGAATTAGACAAATGACCCAAGAAATCCAGAATCTCTCGAACCATGTGATTGTCTGTGGCTATGGCCGTATGGGGCAAATGCTGGTGAAAAAGCTGAAAGCAGACCAGCAAAAATTTATTATTTTAGAGCGTAAACCTGATCTAGTTAGCGAAGCCCAAGCGCAGGGGCACTTGGCATATTTAGGTAACGCGGTCGATGAGACCAATCTGCAGGCGGTCGGCATTGAACGGGCTCGGGCGCTGGCCATTGTGTTGCCCGATGATGCAGCCAACGTTTTTATTAGCCTCACGGCACGCGAGCTCAATCCGCAGCTGATGATTGCCGCTCGCGGCACGCTCCCCTCGTCCGAAAAGAAGTTGCGGCTAGCCGGAGCCAATCAGGTAATTTTGCCAGCCACTATTGGCGCGCTGCGAATGGCCCATCTCATTAGCCATCCCAATGCGGTGAACTTTATCGCGCAAGAAGATGGCCGCTCTAATCTCAATGAAATGCTCGCTGAAATCGATATTCAAATTAATGAGCTGTCTGTTGGGGCAGAGTCTCCCTTAGTGGGCCGGACGATTGGCGATGTGGAGATTCGCGGCAGAGGTACGTTTATTGTCGTAGCGCTCAGAAAGGCTGACGGCGCTATGCGGATCCATCCCGATCCGCAAACGCCTTTGCACGAAGGTGATACGGTGATGATTATGGGTCATCAGGGGGATATGCCTAATTTTGCTCAGCGCTCAGCTTCAAAAAGTCAAATGCGCTATCGCGGGGCGCGGGTGCGGTGAGACACTTTAACTGTCTTCAAAGCTGAGCCATAAGACAGTGAGGTGCCTTGAGCAAATTTCCCGTTGTTTATCATCCTGCCTACGTCACGCCTCTGCCGGACGGCCACCGCTTTCCGATGCCGAAGTTCCAGCTTTTGCGTGATTTGCTGGTGCGCGATCGCATCATCTGTGAGTCCCAAATCTACCAGCCCGGTGCGCCGCCCGCTGAATGGTTAGCGCTCGTGCACGATGCCGACTACATCCAGGCTTACTGTCAGGGCACGCTAGCGCCTCAAGCCCAACGCCGAATTGGACTGCCTTGGAGCGAGGGCCTCGTCACGCGGACCTGTACAGCGGTCGGGGGCACTATTTTGACCGCTAAGCTCGCCTTGCAGTATGGGCTAGCCTGCAATACGGCGGGCGGTACTCACCATGCCTTTCCCAGTTACGGATCGGGCTTTTGCATTTTCAATGATCTGGCGATCGCGCTCAAAGTCCTCCAGCACCAGAGCCTCATCCGCACCGCGCTGATTGTCGATCTCGACGTGCATCAAGGCGACGGCACCGCTTTTATTTTCAAAGGCGATCCGAGCGTGTTTACTTTTTCGATGCACTGCGGCGTTAACTTTCCAGGGCGTAAGCAGCAAAGCGATTTGGACGTGGCGCTAGCCGAAAATACGACTGACGAGGTTTATCTGACCGAGTTGCGATCGCACCTGCTGCCGCTACTCACACGCCTCC
>JBAUIB010000330.1:0-4629 GCA_049680585.1 Phormidesmis sp. | reverse complement strand
GAGTGTTTCGGTGGCTTTTTTTGTGTCTATTCAAACCTGGGGAGCGATATTGATTGCCAGCGGTATGGCCTTTGCAAAAATTATCTTTTTGCAGCAATAAAACTTAAACCGCAAAAGTGAGGGTTCGCCCCGGCAGAGTAGTACTCTAAATAGCGAGTAGCTTTTTGATTAGCTTACTTTTATCTAACATTTTGAGAGGTTAGTATTCATGGTTCAGCGTGGTTCTAAGGTCAGAATTCTTCGCCCAGAGTCCTATTGGTATCGAGAAGTGGGCTCTGTCGCCTCCGTCGATCAAAGCGGAATCAAGTATCCTGTTGTTGTGCGCTTTGGTAAGGTGAACTATGCCGGGGTAAACACTAACAATTTCGCAGAGGCCGAGCTAGTAGAAGTAGAGGCCCCTGCCAAAAAAGCTAAGAAAGACTAAACGTGCTTAGCCGCAGATGTTTGCGTCAGTCCCGAGGTGACTATCCGTCAGTTTGGGACTGATTTTAAATGCTAGCAAAATAAGAATTTTCTATTTTATGGTCCAGCGCGGTTCTAAAGTCAGAATTCTCCGTCCGGACTCTTACTGGTATCGAGAAGTCGGATCGGTCGCTTCTGTCGATCAAAGCGGCATAAAATATCCTGTGGTGGTTCGCTTTAGTACGGTGAATTACGCTGGGATAAATACTAATAATTTTGCTCTCTCTGAGCTGATAGAGGTAGAGGCCCCTAGTCAACAGACTACACGTAAAAAGCCTTCACCTCTGAAAACATCCGCCGAAGCTGCTCGTGAGCCTGCGACTGCGACTAAACAGGCAGTGGGCAAACAGGCAGTGGGCAAACAGGCAGTGGGCAAACAGGCTGATGATGAAGCCAACAGCGCTAGTCAAACCAACCCATCCAGTGGACCGCTGACAGCCAAAGAGGCTGCACCTAAGGCCAAGAGCCAACTGAGCGATCGCAGTGCCTGAACTACCTGAAGTAGAAACCGTTCGACGAGGGCTCAATCGGGTCTCGCTCAATCAGCCTGTGCGAGGGGGGGAGGTGCGTCTGGCCCGGACAATTGCTTACCCTGAGCTGACGGAGCAGTTTTTAACCGGCATTGTCAGCTCCCAGCTCGCCGGCTGGCATCGACGTGGTAAATACCTGCTGGCAGAGCTGCAGCGTCTTGACCCTGAATGTCAAGAAAACGCTATTCCATCTGGCTGGTTAGGGGTGCACTTGCGGATGACGGGGCAGCTACTGTGGGTTTATCAAGATGACGCTGTGCAGACCCACTGCCGAGTGCGCCTGTTTTTTGAGGGTGGCCGCGAACTGCGCTATGTCGATCAGCGGACCTTTGGTCGGCTGTGGTTAATTCCACCAGATGAACCGGTAGAGACTATTGTCACCGGCCTCCAAAAGCTAGGGCCGGAGCCTTTTAGCCCAGAGTTTTCGCTGGACTATCTAGCAGCTTCGCTAAAAGGTCGTCAGCGACCAGTTAAGAATGCGCTGCTCGATCAGCGACTGGTAGCGGGCGTGGGCAATATCTACGCGGATGAGGCGCTGTTTATGAGCGGGATTCGACCGAATGTGGTGTGTGATCGCCTCGGTAAGCGCCGTATTGCTCGGCTCCACGAGTCGATTATTCAGGTGCTCACTACCAGCATTGAGGCGGGGGGGACGACGTTTAGTGATTTCCGTGACGTCCACGGGACCAACGGTAATTACGGTGGGCTGGCTTGGGTCTATGGGCGAGAGGGGGAACCCTGCCGAACCTGCGGTCATCAGATCGCCCGGATACAGTTGGCGGGCCGTTCTGCTCACTATTGTCCAAAATGTCAGCGTGCCTAATGGTAACGCTCACGCACCAGCACGATACAATTAGGCGAGAATTCGACAATGCTACTAACCATTCCACGAGAAAGCTATGCCCGTAAAAAAAGGGGACTTCGTCCGTCTGGTGCAAGAGAAATTTGAAAATAGCATAGAGGCACAAGCGAGCGATCGCCGCCTTTCTAAATACGTATTTGAAACCAAGGGCGAAATTTTAGAAACCCGCGACGACTACGGCCTCGTCAAGTTTGGCCGAGTGCCGACACCTAACATGTGGCTGAAGCTAGAGCAGCTAGAAAAATTTGAGTAAGGAGTTTGAGCAGGCAGTCCGAGTAAGCCGGATCAGGAGACCCATCAAGGTCTATCGAGTGCTGCCTAACGCTTTTGCCATCAGTATATTGTGAGTGCTCCGCTCTGGTTCGCCTGATTTAGGCATACGCTGGATGTAGGTGCCATCGGGCTGCATTTCCCATGCTTGTCGATTATCTTCCAGACAAAGCTCCATTAGCTGCGTAAGCTCTGCTCGAATTGATTCATCTTCAATTGGCACTAGCGCTTCCACTCGGCGATCTAGATTGCGGGGCATCCAGTCGGCAGAGCCAATGTAGTAGCGATCACTGCCATCATTGTGAAAGTAAAAAATCCGAGAGTGTTCTAAAAAGCGTCCAATGATGCTGATCACTCGAATGTTTTCGCTGAGACCTAGGATGCCGGGACGCAAGCAGCAAATGCCGCGAACAATTAAATCGATCTCGACGCCTGCCTGCGACGCCTGATAGAGTTCAGCAATAATTTTGGGATCGACAAGAGCGTTCATCTTGACGATAATGCGGCCTTTTTTCTTGGCTTTTGCCAGCTCAGCCTCTTTGCGAATGAACTGCGTCATCCGAGAGCGCAAGCTCACAGGTGCGATCAGCAACTTTCTAAAAGACTGCTGCCGCGAATAGCCTGTCAAATAGTTAAATAGATCCGTTAGATCGATACCTAACTCTTCTCGAGCACTCAGCAGTCCCAGATCGGTATACAGTCGCGCCGTTTTAGGATTGTAGTTGCCGGTGCCAATGTGAACGTAGCGGCGAATGGTGTCTTTCTCCCGACGGACAACCAGGGCTACTTTTGTGTGAGTTTTCAGGCCAACTAGTCCATACACCACATGCACACCCGAGCGTTCAAGGGTGCGCGCCCAGTTGATGTTGTTTTCTTCGTCGAAGCGGGCTTTGAGCTCAACGAGTGCAACCACCTGCTTGCCATTTTCAGCCGCTTTAATCAGAGCATTAACGATAGGAGAGTCGCCAGAGGTGCGATACAGCGTCATTTTTATCGCAAGAACGCCGGGATCGCTGGCGGCTTGCGTAATAAAGCTCTGGACGGTGCCTGAAAATGCCTGGTAGGGATGATGAACAAGGCGATCGCGCCTTCGAATCAGCGAAAATACGCTTTCTCCTTCGGCTTGGGCTGCCGCTTTCCAAGAGCTCGGTGTCACAGGTGACCAGTGAGGATCTTTGAGCTGCGGCAGCGGCAGTGCCATCAGATTCATTAAATCAGTCAGGCCAACAGGACCGTCAACTTCGTAAATGTCCTCCTCTTGGATTTTGAGTTCATTCATCAGCGTTACCCGCATCGCTGAAGGCATGCCTGTCTCTAGCTCCATGCGGACAACGGAGCCACCAAGCCTGCGTTTTCGAAGCTCTTGCTCAATTGCCAGCATCAGATCGTCTGCTTCGTCTTCTTCCAAATAGAGATCGGCGTTGCGGGTAATCCGAAAGGTGTAGCAGTCTCTGACATCCATACCCGGAAAAAGAGCCGCAATGTTATGAGCGATGACCTGCTCCATTGGAATCGCGGCCCAGTAACAAGGCTGCTTTTTAGGGCTATTTGGCCCAGCGTCTGCATCAGTGGGCTGGACGTTGCCATTGCCAGACGGCTGCAAGTGCGCAGGTAGCTGCACGAAACGGGGCAGCACTTTAGGCACTTTGACTCGCGCAAAATGCGGCTCAGCAGATTCATGGTCACGGATTTCAACGGCTAAATTGATGCTGAGGTTGGAGATGTAGGGAAAGGGATGCCCTGAATCGACTGCCAGCGGCGTTAGAACGGGGAAAACCTGCTCAATGAAGTATTTGTCGAGGTAAGCACTTTGCTCTGCGCCCAGCTCTGCGTAGTTGAGCAGATAAATGCCTTCTGTCAGCATGTGAGGCCGCAGCTCTGTCTGGAAGTAGTGATGCATCTGTGTCACCATCGGCCGCAGTCGCTGGCTAATCGCTTGCAGGTGCTCGGTGGGGGTGCGACCGTCGGGCGTACGCTTGCTGACATCCGCGTCAATTTGCTGCTTAGTGGCAGCCACGCGCACCATAAAGTATTCGTCTAGGTTAGAGCTGAAAATAGCGAGGAATTTGAGTCGCTCAAGCGGTGGTGTCCGCTCGTCTAACGCCTCGTGCAAGACTCGCCGGTTAAATTCTAACCAGCTCAGCTCACGGCTCAGATACCACTGGCTATCGCTGAGCTGATCTTGGGCATCGAATAAAGTCTGGGGTGGAGCGGTCGTTTTCGCACTGTCTTTCGTCTGGGACTCAGACTTACCATCCGCTCTCCTGTCGGATTTAGATCCGCTTTTATTGTCAGATCTACCCTGGGTTTTGGCCTTAGAGCCAGTATCGGGCTGAGAACTTTGTTTGCGGTTGGTAGAAGCTTTACTCATGCTGTTTTAGCGGCTTTTCCTATGTGTTTTTTTGGGGATTTAGAAGACGTCTTCTTCTTGTCCGATCCACCATTGACCTAGTTTCATGAGCTCATCATGGAGTTCGCCTAGCTGAGCGTTAAAGTCCTCTGTAC
>JBAUIB010000329.1:0-4795 GCA_049680585.1 Phormidesmis sp. | reverse complement strand
CAGTGAGTCATCTAGCTGTAGGGCTCGGCAGAGCTTTCCTGGTCCAGCGCCGACTCTGGGCAGCTTCTCTTTTCCAGAATTTACCCAGCTAGGGTAGCGCTCTAAATCAACGGCGCGAAGCAAGACGGTGCTCGCCAAGCCGTCGCGGTCAGTCACGATATTGAAGCAGTGATACTGCCGGTAAATGCGATAAATGTAGGCAACTCCGGCAGGGCCAAATACCACCGCGTTGCGCGCCGTTTTGTTGCGATAGGCATACATCGCTGGATCGCCCGCTTCGTATGCTTCGGTTTCAACAATCTGGCCGCGCACCGTTTCGCCCTGCACGGTTCTCACTAGCAGACAGCCCAGCAGATTTGGGGCCACAACGGTTGAAGCACGATTGAACCAAGCAGCTGGCAGAGGATTAGGTGCGCTCACAGAAGAGAGAGACATAGCGACTTTGCCCTCAGGGTTGCCCTCACGAAGATCAAGGGTCTAGCGATTGAGAAATGCATTGAGTAAAGGGGCCAAAGCTAATAGCAACGAACGCTGGTTTTGCAGAAAAGCAGACAACTTCATTGATAGCTCATTAACCGATCATTCAGTGAATAAAAACTAACGATCATGCTATCTACCGTCTCTGAAAAAAAACTACATGCCATCCGCTGGGTGGTTTTCCTCGCTTGGGCACTCCTGATTGCTTCTCTATTTTATGATCCTATCTCGGCAGTGTTAACTGACCCTAAGAATGATTGGAGCTGGCTAGCAGATAATACGATCGCGATCGCTCACAACTCAGACAAATGCATCAGTACCCAAGGCTACTGCATTCCGCTTGAGCCCTATGCCATTGGCACTCGAGTTTTTTGGGGAATGGTCGTGCCCAGCGCAATTTTTGTGGTGCTGGTCTTTGGCCACGAGTTTTGGCGGCGCATTTGTCCGCTGTACTTTTTCTCCCAGCTCCCGAGAGCGCTCGGCCTGCAGCCGTTGTTAAATATTGAGCGTAATCTATGGCTCCAGCAAAATCATTTCTATGTTCAGTTCGCTCTGTTCTTTATCGGTCTAAATGGGCGAATTTTGCTAGTGAACTCAGCGCGACCCATCGCCGGTTTGTTCTTTATTTTCACGCTGCTGATGGCCGCTATTGTTGTTGCTCTCTACGGCGGCAGAAGCTGGTGTCACTACATTTGTCCTTTTGGCATGGTGCAGACCGTCTTTACTGGGCCGCGCGGCTTGCTCGACTCCCAGGCGCACCAGGCCCAACCCTATAGTCTGACTCAGTCCATGTGCCGCACCCTCGATCCTCAAGGGCAGAGCCAGAGCGACTGCGTTTCTTGCAAATCTGCCTGTATGGATATTGACGCAGAACAGTCCTACTGGGATCAGCTACACAAGCCAGGGCGGCGACTGGTGCAGTACGGCTATTTGGGACTGGTGATTGGCTACTTTTGCTATTACGCGCTCTATTCTGGCAACTTTAGCTACTACTTCTCGGGCGTATGGAGCCATGAGCCGGTGACGATGAAGACCCTGATGGGGCCTGGTTTTTATTTGTTTCAAGAGGCGATCGCCATTCCTAAATGCATCGCCGCCCCCTTGAGCCTAGCCACCTTCGCCGCTGCGAGCGGCTGGATCTGCACCCGCATAGAGCGCTACTACCGGGGCTATCTCAAGCAGTACCAGCCTGGAGCCGCCGCTGATAGCGGCCTACACCGAATGTTTTCGATCTGCACATTCTTGGCTTTCAATATCTTCTTTATCTATGGCGGTCGCCCAGAGATCAACAACTTTCCAGTTGCCGCTCAGTTTGGCTTTCAGGCATCGATTGCCGTGCTCAGTAGCCTGTGGCTGTACCGCACCTGGGGCCGTAGCCAAGCGCAGTATCAAAAGGAAAGTATGGCCGACAGGCTGCGCCGTCAGCTGAAAAAGCTATCTGTGAATGAGCACTCAGTTAATCAGCTGCTAGCGACACCAGACGAGGCAAAAACGATAGAACAGCTAAGCGTTGATGAGCTTAGCATTCTAGCAAGAACGCTGCCTAACTTATCTTCATCGACTGTGGAAGCGCCGGATGATGACGAACTTGCCTTGCCAAAAACAGCGCTACCCAAAACGGTGATGAATCGGGGCCAGCTCACCTCATCGCAGAAAACGACATTGCCTAAAACTCAGCTTCGCAAACGTTAATTTAGCGACTAAAACCGGGACACTGAGACCGGAGCTAAAAGTATCTGAAGCCGAGTGTCCAAAGCTATAGCAGCGCCTTTCAACAGATTCTGACAGCACAATCTATTTGAGTCCCTCACTGCTTTTTAAATCATGCTGAAAACAAAGATTATCAACTACAACACAAACGACTTTTACACCGCCGAGCTATTGCCTCGCTCCTCCCGGCAGTCAGAGTGCCTAATTGGCCGGCACCCTGACTGTGATCTCGTATTAGATGGCCCAGCCGTTAGCCGGGTGCATGGGCGAGTGTTGTTTGAATCAGGGCAGTGCTTTTTCGCTGACTTGGGCAGCACCGACGGATCGCGGCTGAACAATGAAGAAACTCGGGTGAATCAAACGTATGAAATCGCCCCTGACGATGTTATTCGCATTGGTGAGTTCGCCCTAATCGTCGAAGCGTTAGCGGCCAAGACTTCTGCCTCATCGGCTACTGGCAATGCTCAAGCCAGCGAAATTTGGGCAGGCGAAGAGGTTACCGCCCGCTGCGTGCAGATCGTGACAGAAACCCACAATGTCAAGACCTTTCGCTTTGTGGCCGAACCTAATAAGCTGTTCAACTTTAAGCCGGGGCAGTTTGTGACGCTTCAGCTGCCGATTGAGAAGCGGCCAACTGATGAGAAACTGCCGACTGGGGAAACTCGCCCGCCCCTCCGCTCCTACTCTATTTCATCGAGCCCGTCGCAGCCCCATACCTTAGATATCACCGTCAAGCGAGTCGGCCCAGCTCGTGACAAGCTGCCGCCGGGCCTCGCCTCCAACTGGCTGCACGATCACCTCACCGTTGGCATGACACTGCAAGTGCAGGGGCCGTTTGGCAGCTTTAACTGTATCGATCATCCGGCTGATAAGCTGCTGTTGATTTCAGCCGGTAGTGGCATTACCCCAATGATGTCGATGGCTCAATGGCTCAGCGACTTTCATCCTGAGCGGCTACGACAGCGCACGACGAGCCCTGACATTACCTTTATCCACGCTGCCCGCAGCCCTCAAGACATCATCTTTCGCCAGCGCCTAGAGCTGCTCGCGGCCCAGCACCCTCACTTTAAGCTCGCTTTCACCCTCACTCAACAGGCACCTGCTCACCCTTGGGCAGGCTATCGAGGTCGGTTAAATCCCGCGCTGCTCGCCGCCATTTGCCCAGATTTTGCTGAGCGGAGCGCCTTTGTCTGCGGGCCAGCAGGCTTTATGGAGAGCACCAAAGCATTACTAGAGGCCGAAGGGTTCCTAATGGAAAACTACTTCGAAGAGAGCTTTGGAGGCCCCGCCGTTGCCAAGACAGATACTGTCAAGTCAACTCCTGCCAAGACAACCACTGCCGAAACTACCTCATCTCTCCAAGCGCCGCTGGTAGAATTTTCCACCTCCGGCAAAGCGATCGCCTGCGATGAAGCCGACACTTTACTAGATGCGGCAGAACAAGCTGGCGTCAGCATGACTAGCGGTTGTCGGATGGGTAGCTGCGGCGTTTGCAAGCACTCGGTGGCGGCGGGTGAAGTGTGCTACGACGTCGAGCCTAGAGGACTGAGTGAGAGCGATCGCGCCGCCGGGCAGGTCCTCGTCTGCATCGCTAAACCCGTAGGTAAGGTCGTATTAGCTCTATAAGGGAAATGCAAGAGAGCCGAATCAAATAATTATTCTCTGAAGAGAGTGTGATGGAATGTTAAGCCACTATGAGACACTAATAAAAATAGCGAGCTAGAGAGGGCTGCCCCACCCATGCAACGACCCTACCAAATCACCAATAAAATCAGCTTTCGGCATTGGCAAGGAGACCTTTTTGGGGGCCTGACCGCTGCTGTCATCGCCCTGCCAATGGCCTTGGCGTTTGGGATTGCCTCTGGGGCGGGGCCGACAGCTGGGCTTTATGGCGCGATTATTGTGGGCTTTTTTGCCGCGCTCTTTGGCGGAACGCCCACGCTGATTTCAGAGCCCACCGGTCCGATGACGGTGGTCATCACTGGTGTGATCGCGTCGCTGATGGCCGCCAATCCTGAAAACGGCATGGCGATGGCCTTCACGGTCGTGATGATGGCCGGCTGCATTCAAATTCTGATCGGCGTTCTGAAGCTGGGTAAATATGTCACGCTGATGCCCTACAACGTGGTCTCTGGCTTTATGTCAGGCATCGGGCTGATTTTGATCATTTTGCAACTCGGGCCAATGCTCGGACAGGCGGCCCCCAAAGGAGGCGTGCTGGGCACTCTTCAAAATCTACCTGCGTTGATAGCAGGCATCCAGCCGAGCGATGCGATTCTGGCGCTGCTCACGGTGCTGATGATCGTCTACTTCCCTAAAAACCTGAGAAAGTTCGCCCCACCCCAGCTGGTGGCAATGATCGTAGGGACGCTACTGTCGCTGACAATATTGGGCAGCGCAGACGATATGCGCCGCATTGGTGAAATTCCCCTGGCGGTACCAACGCTGCACTTACCTGTGTTCAGCGGCCCTCAGGTCCGACTGATGCTGATCGATTCAATCGTTCTAGCCGTGCTTGGCTGTATTGACGCGCTGCTCACCTCGGTGGTCGCGGACAGCTTGACGCGCACTGAGCATGACTCCAACAAAGAGCTGGTCGGTCAGGGCA
>JBAUIB010000328.1:0-4053 GCA_049680585.1 Phormidesmis sp. | reverse complement strand
TCTCGGTGGCGTGCAGCGTTTTCTTTTTCCGGGTCAGATCTAATTGTTGTAGAACACGTCCCATCGTAGAACGACTAATCGTGACCGTTGTTTTTTCCTTGAGTTGCTCACAGAGTTCTGCTAGCGTGGCATCATAGACACATTCATGCCCAGAACCAATAGGGAAGAACCAATAGCTGAGCAATTCGGCCTGCGTCTGAGAGCACCGTCCTGCCACCGATAGTGGCACTGTGGCTAGACGCTGTCAGCGTAGAAAGATATCGATTCGCAAAGATGTAGATCGCGCGTACTATACTATTGGATAGAGTAGCCAAAGCAGCTACTAATCTTCAGAAATCTCTTTGTTCTACTGGGTAGGCCCGTCTGGCAATGGCTAAGCTCCTTTTGATTGAAAGCCCCGGCAAGTTAAAAAAGCTGAGCCAGATCTTAGGCCCCGGCTGGATTGTAAAAGCGAGCATGGGCCACATCCGCGAGTTGACTAACGAAGGAGAGGATGCCCTCGGGTTTGACCTAGGAGAAGATCGCATTACCTGTCAGTACGCGCCTCGGGATGCCCGCGCCAAAAAGACAATTGCTGGCCTCCGTCAAGCCGTGAGGCAAGCTGACACGGTTTATATTGCAACAGACCCTGACCGCGAGGGCGAAACAATCGGTTGGCACCTACAGCAGGCGCTAAGACTGAAGTCACCGCGCCGGGTAGTGTATAGCGAAATTACACCCGATGCCGTTCGCAGAGCCGTTGCCAATCCACGCACGCTCGATCAGGCGTTGGTTGCAGCTGGGCGAGCCCGCGACTGTCTAGATAAACTCGTGGGCTACAAGGGGAGCCGTCATGTAGTGTGGCCGCTGAACAATGGTGCCAAGTCGATGGGACGGGTACAAAGTGCCGCGCTGCATCTACTCTGTCAGCGTGAGCGTGAGATCCAACAGTTTCAGCCGGTAGACTATTGGAGTGTGTCGGTCGCTTATGAAGAAGGATTTAAGGCTTTTTACAAGCGCAGCCCGAATGCGGCTAAGCCGCAGGCCAGAAGAGCTGATGACGCCAAAGAAAAAAGCACAGCAGAGTCCGAGCGCGTTAGGTCACAGGCAGAGGCTGATCGATTAGTCGCGATCGCCAACAGTAACCCGCACCAGATTCTTACCATAGAAGGCACCATCAAGCGCCAGTCTCCACCCGCGCCCTTCATCACCTCCACGCTACAACAGTCTGCCGGGTCCAAACTACGCTTTGCCCCCGAGCACACCATGAAGGTCGCTCAGTCACTCTACGAAGGTGGACACATCACCTACATGCGCACAGATTCTGTCGTCCTAGCAGCCCCCTTCTGCGCTGCGGTAAAGACATATCTATCGCAGCGCGACCCAGATAATGTGCCAAAGACAGCCACAAAGCATCGCGCCAGGAAGGGCACGCAGGCGGCTCACGAAGCGATTCGACCCACTGACGTGACCGCTACACCCACGCAGCTCGGCAATGCGCTCTCGGCAGATGCTCAAAAGCTATACTCCCTGATTTGGCATCGGGCGGTCGCCTCTCAATGCTGCCCTGCTCGCCTGCGTAAGACCAGAATCGTGACCCAGTCTGGCCCAGCCTATTGGGAAGCCAGAGGTCAAGTCGTAGAATTTGCAGGCTATACCCGCTATTGGAACAATCTCAGCGCGGAAGCTCAGCTACCAACGCTACAGCAGGGGCAAGCCGTACGGCTACAGCAAGCGCAGTCAGAGCAAAAGCAAACTCAGCCGCCGCCGCGCTACAGCGAGCCCAAACTAGTGCAGCAGATGGAACGCAGAGGAATTGGCAGGCCCAGTACCTATGCGCCCACCATCAAAACCTTGCGCACACGCACATATGTCCATCTACTCAAAGGAAAGCTTCAGCCTACAGAGCTGGGGCTAGCTTTAGATTCAGCCTTAGAAAGGCTGCTGCCGGATTTGGTTGAGCCGGACTTCACCGCCAAGATGGAGGCCGATTTAGATCAAATTGCGGCTGGCAAGCAAGACTGGGAAAGCTATCTAATCGACTGGCATCGAGATTACTTTGGCCCAGCAATAGAACAGGCCAAGCATCAGCTAGACGATGAGAAGATGACTGCTTTACGCGCAGGTTCCCTTGGCCCAACTATCGAAGCATCTGCCAAAGCGCAGTGCGTAAGCAGGCACCCACCCCGTTTGAAGACTCAGGTAACTAGCAGAGATGAACAACCTAAAAAGATTGGAAAAGCATCCAAACAGAGTACTCACAAGCAGAGTACCGTCGTCTGTCCCCAGTGCCAGCAGCCGCTAAGCAAGATTTCGTCACGCTCTAAGAAGCTAAAGGCTAACCACTTCTTAAAGTGCAAGTCGCCAGGCTGTGACACGGTGATGTTTTGGAACCCAGTGAAGAAGGCATACGAGCTGCCCTATGCTAAGCGAGCCGTTGACCCAAATGCCTTTACCGATTATCCCTGCCCTAGCTGTGGCGCACTGCTCATCAAGCATGGCTATCGCAAAAATGGAAAGGATAAAGTGATGCTGCGCTGTTCTATCTCGAAGAATCGCCAGGAGACCTGTCAAGACGTCGCTTTTTTTGAAAGTCGTAGCGGTGGATGGTGGTCGCCTAAGTACGGCAACTTACAGGTTGAAAGCACCTCAGCGTCTAAATAAAGCAGCTGACGCCCTCAGTCAATACATCAATAGTTCGCTCTTGCGACCCGTCTCAATGCTCACGCATCAATCGTACCTGATGTGGCTGTGTTTCGATGGGAGCGCATCCCGTTCACGCCAGAGGGAAACGTGCCAGACAACTTGAGCTTGCTTTCTCCTCATCTTGCCTCCGACATAAGCATTCCTTACGAAACTGTCAGAACCTATTCCAAACTAGCGAGAAGAGCCCTCAAAGATAGCAAGACTAGCTAATATCACAGGTCATTTCACAGATATCGCATTATGCACGTTCCTAAGATTGCCTAGTGCCTGCGCTTCACGGGTGCGATCGCCGATCTCTCTGGCTATCTCTAACTGCCGTGTCATCAAAACCAACGCCTCTGCGTAGTTATCCTGTTCATAGGCGACCACGCCGAGGTTACCCAACGCGATCGACTCACCGACGCGATCGCCGATCTCCTGAGCGAGTGTCAGCTGATGATAGCAGTCATTGACCTGGGTATAGTCGCCGCGCTGTTAGGTCTGGGGAATGTGGCACGAGGAATGGGTCGATTGGACAAGGCGATCGCAGCTTATCAGCGATGTCTGGGATTAGCGGATGGCTCGGCTAAGATGGCTAGTGAGTCTGGGCAGCGGCAGCGAGAAGATGTACAGCGGCGGAGTGAGGCGATCGCGTTGGTGGCTCTGGGTGATGCGGAGGAAGTGCTGGCTTGCTGGCTTCGTAGTTTGATGGTGTTTGCCCAGTTGGGGCTATTGTCTCGGACTCGGACGGTCGTAACCGCGATATATGGTCATCTATTGCAGGTAGTAGATGCTGATTTCTGGCAGCGGCCAGTGACGGCGGTGCGAATCTCGCAAGTGTTGGCGGAACCTTTGGAAGAAATCGAGCAGGACTATGGTAAGAATGCGGTTGCGTCGGTGGTTCGTTGTTTGGTGGAAGCGGAAACTGATTGAGAGTTAAGGAGATGTGCGATGTGCGCTCATGCAAAAGTGGGATGCACCCACGCCTACCAAGACAGTGGTAATTTCCGAGGCCAGCGGAAGATCTGGGGTGGGCGTGGTGCCGTAAAAGCACTGCTGTACATGGCTACCCTCTCAGCACTGCGGTCAAATCCACCGATTCGATTGTTCTATCAGCATCTGATTGAGAAGGGAAAAGCCAAGAAAGTTGCCATTATTGCCTGCATGAGAAAGTTTCTAATTTGTCTCAATGCGATGGTTAAGAACAACGAAGAATGGGACGACTACAAGGTGACCGCACTGCTGCAAAAGTCTTGAATTTAGGTAGTCCTAAACGGGTAAGGATGATTCTATCGATTAGGTGATGCGATCGCAATTGCACTTGAGCCATAATTGCAATGTAGTAATCTGATTTTTCCTCGTGTCTTCTGTTCTACCTATCTGTCCCAA
>JBAUIB010000327.1:0-12746 GCA_049680585.1 Phormidesmis sp. | reverse complement strand
TATTCACCTATGGCATAGGTAAATCAGTCGATATATTTGAAGACCCCTCAGAAAGCCTGCCTACCCCTGACTTTGCAGAAGCCGTAAAACTGGCGTCGGGCGAAGTGTTTTCTTGGCTGAAAGTTTAGCCCAGCGCGAGGTTGCTAGCTTAGGCGCTTTGATCGATCGCCTGAACCGTCGCGGCGACGAGGGTGGCGGCTCGCTACAAATTCCGTATGCGATTGTGTACACAGCCCATACCCTTCAGGACTTCTAAATATAGCTTTCGCCACTTTGTTTAATACATCAGTGATCGCTGAAACCGTTACAGGGAAGCAGCAAAATGGCCCGCAACCGCGCGAATGCATCCGGCGGTTGCTATAACCAACTAATGCAAAATTCTAATGCAAAATTTGGGACAGAAACGTCTTTAGCCGTGCCTCTTCGGGATTGTTGAAAAACTTATCGGGTGTGGTATCTGCAATCAGCTGCCCTTCCGCCAAGAAAATAATGCGGTCGGCCACTTCGCGGGCAAACCCTACTTCATGCGTCACACAAACCATCGTCATGCCTGATTCTGCTAGATTGCGCATGACATCTAACACCTCACGGACCATCTCAGGATCCAGCGCTGAGGTGGGTTCATCAAACAGCATGACTTTGGGCTTCATTGCGAGGGCTCGGGCGATCGCCACTCGCTGCTGCTGTCCGCCTGAGAGCTGGCCGGGATACTTTTGCGCTTGGTGTCCAATTCCGACACGCGCTAGCAAATCCATCGCTAGCGTATCGGCTTCAGATTTTGAGAGGCCGCGGAGCTTGGTTGGGCCAATTGTAATATTTTTCAGGATGGTGAGATGAGGAAAGAGATTGAACTGCTGAAACACCATGCCGACTTCACGGCGCACTAGCTCAATGCCTTTTTTGCCATGAGAAATGGGCGTTCCGTCAATTTCAATGCTGCCCTTTTGATACGGCTCTAGACCGTTGAAAGTACGGATCAATGTAGACTTTCCTGAGCCTGACGGCCCCATTAGGACCACGACTTCTCCTTTATTGACGGTGAGGCTGATCTCCTTTAAGACGTTGAACCCATTGTCGTAGGTTTTATCGACACCTTCGACGACAATGATGGGCTGTTTGTCGAGAACGGCTGTGCTGCTGCCGTTCGCACTTGGCTCAAGATAAGTCATGGCTGTTTTCCTTGCGTGAATGATCTGGTGTAAGGGCTGATCAGGTCTGAGCGATCGCATCTGGCAGCGGCTCACCAAACCACTCTTCGGACATTTCGTTTAATCGGCCAGATTCCTTAGTGTTGTTAATAATTTCGTTGATCTTCGCAATAAATTCCGTGTCACCCTCTCGCACGCCCACGTAGCAAGGCGAGTCTTTGAGGACAAATTTGCTGGTAATCTCTTTGGTTGGATTGTCTTGAATCAGTTTAGCTGCGACTACATTTCCCGTAGCGATCGCCTCCACCTGACCAGAAACCAGCGCCGATGCGGTCAGACTGTTGTTGGCATATCGCTTGATATCAACATCACTCAGCGACTCAGTCAGCTTTGAGATTTCGAGATCTTCGAGTGACCCTTGAGCCACCCCAATTGAGCGACCTTCGAGATCTTCTATCTCAGAGATTTCTGCTGTAGGTCCGCCGTAGATAGCAGAAAAGAACGGCGCATAGGGTTCAGAAAAATCAATGATCAGATCGCGCTCGTCGTTCTTACCCAGGCTAGAGATAATCATATCGACTCGATCTGTCTGCAGGAATGGAATGCGGTAGCCCCCCACCACTGGAATAATCTCTAGCTCAGCTCCAAGCCCCTGAGCAATTTCCTTTGCCATATCAATGTCATAGCCAATCGGCTGCATCCTGGGATTGACAAATCCAAAAGGTGGAAAGTCAGACGGGACCGCGACTTTTACCTGACCAGATTCGCGAATTTGGTCGAGCGTCGCCTGCACAGACCTTTGGGCAATGTCTTCGGGGGCGATCTTAGCTTGAGAGCTAACGGAGGTAGATTCTCCAGTAGAACAAGCCGCTATGCCAATGGTCACCACAAGACTTAGCAAAAATATGGCAGAAAATCTGTGCCATTTGCGAAACGCTGCTCGAATGAGATCTAGCACCATTGTGAATACTCCTGCTGTTGCTATTTCTAGTTTGTATTTGATTTTCTAAGCTTTATAAGCCAGCTTTTTCTCTAGCTGTTGGCTCCAGGTAGAAAGGGGATAGCACAGCGCGAAGTAAATTAATCCGGCTAAACCAAAAATCAGCAGCGATTGCAGCGTCACATTGTTGATTAAAGACGCGGCTCGAGACAGTTCGGTAAAGCCGATAATCGAGGCTAGGGACGTGCCTTTAATCACCTGGACTAGGAAGCCAACTGTAGGGGCGATCGCCAATCTTACAGCCTGCGGCAAAATAATCAGCTTCAGCTGGTCAAAATAGCCAAAGCCAATCGCCGAGGCGGCCTGCCACTGACCTCTTGGCACAGCCTGAATGGCCCCTCGCCAAATATCGCCCAAGAATGCGCTGGTATAAGCCGTTAGCGCTAAAGCGGCGGCCACTAATGGAGAAAGATTGATACCAGTGACAACCGAGATCCCAAAAAACGCTAAAAATAGCTGCAGTAGCAGCGGCGTTCCCTGGAAAAATTCGATATACATCCAGCTCAGGCGGCTCACCCACCGATTGGAAGAAATTCTCATCAAAGCGATTAATGCGCCAATCAACCCCCCACCAATAAACGCAATCAGCGACAGAATAATTGTCCACTTTGTCGCGATTAAGAGATTGAGAAAGATGCGAGACAGGGTAAAACCGTCCATATAGCTATTGCCTATATTTTGCAAATTCGAAAAAGCGAATCTCGATCAAATAGGCCAGCGCTTTGACAATCCATACGATTGCGAGATAAAGCACTGCCAAGGTGAAATAAATTTCAAAACTGCGAAACGTTCTCGCGTCCAGATAATTGCCTGCGTAGGTGAGATCCTCTGCCGCAATTTGCGAGACGACGCTGGTAAACAGTACTGCCAAGATGACTTGACCGACCAGCGACGAATAAATGTTGGCTAAAGCTGGCGGGATGACGATATAGCGGAACACATCCAGCTTTTTGAAGCCAATGGCTAAGCCAGCTTCGATCTGGCCTTTGGGAATGCTCTCAACCCCAGCTCTGACAATTTCTGTCGAATAAGCGCCAAAGTTGATGGCCAAAGAGACAATAGCCGCCTGCTCTGCCGATAGCTTAAGGCCCAGCGCAGGCAGTCCAAAAAAGATAAAAAAGAGCTGAATGAGATAAGGCGTATTGCGAATAATCTCAACGTAGGCTAGAGCAATAGCGTTGGCAAAGCGGTTTCCTGACGTTCTGCAAAGCGAGCCTAAGATGCCAATGATCAGACCGAAGGCGATCGCCAGTAACGAAAGCTTCAGCGTCAACCACGCACCCGCTAGCAAAACTCCGATATTGTCCCAAATAACTGAGAAATCGAATGAGTAACCCATCGTGAGCGCTCTCGAATGATTGTATACAGCATACAAAAGACGCTACTTTGCATTCTGTACTGATTTATACCGGTGCAGTTTTATACCGGTACAGTTCAGTTCTTCTCCGAACAATCTGTGGCGACATGCGTGATGATACTAGGCGTGATGGCATTGAGGATATTCAAGTTAAGAGATATTTAGTTAAGAGATGATGATTTGAGAGAAGGTAGCTCGCTCGCGTAGTACTATGCTAACGATCCAATATCAATACTCCAAAAGTGCAAACTTCTCTTTTTTCAAAGTTGCTTGCTGCTCTTGGACTGACAATCGCTTTTTGTGCACCTGGGTATGCCCATTCGCTGAACCCTGCTAACGAAGAGAGTCAATCCTCTACGCAGACTGCCGAAACGCATATCCATTCAAATGAAACGCCTGTTCGTCCAATTGTTCAGCATGCTTTCGACGCTACCGAACCTGCTCTTACTCAGTCATTTCAAGATGTGCGCTATCAGGAACTCACTGAAGCCACTCAAAACTTTTTAGAACTGCTAGACGAAGCTCAGCGCGCAGCCGTTGTTTTACCTTTTGAAAATCCCTTCCGCACTCGCGCCTTTTGCTATGTGCTCGCCCGCTGCAACGACGACTACGTTGGGCTGCGGATGTCAGATCTCAGCTCAGCTCAAAAAATAGCGCTGAATAATCTGTTGATGAAGAGCTTTAGCGGCGCAGGCTATTCCAGGGCTATTCAAACGATGAATCGTGAATGGCTGGTTGAAGAAACAGAAAATGCCCACCGCGCCGACCCTGAACAATATCCGACAGTAGGCAGTCCTCTCGTCGCCGAATGGACACCACCGCCTCAGCGCAGTGCCCCCAATTACTACATTGCGTTCTTTGGAGAGCCTGCTTCTATGAATCCTTGGGGGCTGCGCTTTGAGGGCCATCACCTTAGCTTCAATCTCACCTTTGGCGGAGAAGGGGAGCAGCCGACGGTTGGGACTGCGCCGATGTTTTTCGGCTCTAGCCCGATGATCATTTCAGAAGTGCCTGCTGTAGAAGAGGGCGAAACCACTCTCTATCCTCGCTGGCAGCAGGAAGAAGGTCAGCAACTGCTGCATCGTGAAGCCTGGTTAGCGCGTTCTTTTTTAAACGCTTTGGATGAACAGACGCGCCAGCCTGGGACATGGTCAGAGCTGCCCGACGTTGTTCTTGCAGGGGGGGCAGATGTGCCGTTAGATGCCGCTAGCTATTTAGAAGGGGAGCAGGTGGGCATTGCTGTTTCTGAGCTGACGCCTTTGCAGCAAGAACTTATGTTTGAGTTTGCTTTAGAGTTTTTGGAACTGCAGGCGAGTCAACATATCGATGTCGATGACTTTAAGGCTAACTTAGCGAACGCACGCGTATGGTGGTTTGGTGATCGCGAAGATGAGCAGGCGGATCTTTATTTTCGGGTGCAAAGCGATCGCTATTTAATCGAGCTGCTACAGTCGAATACCTTTGGCGTTGTCAGCGAGGTGGACTCTAACCATGTGCATGCCTCTTTTAGAGACTTGACGAATGATTGGGACCACAACTCTTTAGGAGCGCATTTGCGTCAACATCACGATGCAGCGGCTGTTCATTAGGAAGAGCCTGAGTTCGTTGATGACAACCTTGCAATAACAATCTTCAACGACAATTTTTAGGAGTGATTGCATTCGTGCGATCGCTCCTTATTTTTTGCGTTTTGAGGTGAGGAGAGTGGTGAGATCGTTACCTTGCAGCGAGTCCCGTGACCGGTCATGGCAAAGTCGTAATGACTACGCATTTCGAGGAAGTCGAGCTAAGCTGATAGAAGACTTAACCCAAACTACTCAATATTTTCAAATCAAATATTGCAGACTATGGCTCATCTTAAAGACCGCCGTCCTCAAAATGTAGACGGTAATTTCTATGTTGATAGCAGCTGTATTGATTGTGATACCTGCCGGTGGATAGCCCCTCAGGTGTACAGTCGCGAAGGGTCTCAATCAGCGGTGCATCATCAGCCCAGCAGTGAATCAGAGCGAGTGATGGCGTTAGAAGCCCTGCTGGCCTGTCCGACGGCTTCTATTGGCACACAAGCAAAGCCCACTGATATCCGGCAAGTGCAGCAGCGCTTTCCGCTAAAGATTGCCGAGAACGTATTCTACTGCGGCTACCATTCGCAAAAGTCTTACGGTGCGGCGAGCTATTTCATTCAGCGTGATGCCAGCAAAGATGGCGGTGAAGGCGGCAACGTACTGATCGATTCACCTCGCTTTACGCCGCCTTTGGTAAAGCAGCTAGAAGCGATGGGCGGCGTGCGCTATCTGTATTTGACCCACCGGGACGATGTGGCCGATCACGAAAAGTTTCATCAGCATTTTGGCTGCGATCGCATTCTCCATGATCAAGACATCACGAGCGGAACGCACAGCGTCGAAATTCAGCCAACCGGATCAGAGCCCTTTGCTTTAGATAGCGAGATCACGATCATTCCACAGCCCGGTCACTCCGCCGGACATACCGTGCTGCTCTACAAAGGAAAGTATCTCTTTACCGGCGATCATCTTGCCTGGTCGGCCCGGTTAAACCAACTCTACGCTTTTCGTAATTTCTGTTGGCAGTCATGGCCTCGGCAAATCGAATCAATGAAGCAGCTGGCTGACTATACGAACAACTATGCCTTTGAGTGGGTGCTACCCGGTCACGGTCGGCGGTTTTCGGCGAGTGCGCAGGAAATGGGCGATCGCCTGCACACCTGCATTGAGTGGATGGAGTCCGTAGCATAGGGCAAGGCTGCGTCAAACTTGTGAATTTGGCACCCAACTGGCACCCAACTGGCACGTAATTTACCCAAACGGCTAATCTGTGCGGTAAAGTCACAGATCATCACGCGCTCAGCATTGGTTGTACCCCTCATGTCTCTTATTCGCCATTGGAAACGGTTTTTAGCATTGGCTGTAGTCGGTTTGCTCTCAAGCTGGCTAATTAGCTGCGGCAGCACGGCTACCTCGTCTTCTGACACGGCTAGCTCCGCCGAGTCCGGACCTGCCGAGGTGGAATTCTGGACAATGCAGCTTTCGCCTAAGTTCGATGACTATTTCAACCAGCTCATTGCCGACTTTGAAGCCGAAAACCCGGACACGACGGTGAAGTGGGTAGATGTGCCCTGGAGCGATATGGAAACCAAGATTTTGGCAGCCGTCTCCGCAGGCAACGCACCCGATGTGGTGAACCTAAACCCTAACTTTGCCTCGCAGCTCGCCGCCAAAGGCGCTTGGCTCACCTTAGATGACAAGCTGCCCGCTGCAGAGCAGGCCATTTATCTGCCGAAAATTTGGCAGGCCACTCAGCTCAATGGTGATAGCTTTGGCTTTCCTTGGTATCTCACGGCCAGAGTGACGCTGTACAACACCGATATTTTTGAAGCAGCGGGTGTGAGCGAGCCGCCTGCCACCTTTGAAGAACTCGCCCAGGTCGCTCAGCAGATCAAAGACGAAACCGGCAAGTACGCCTTCTTTGTCAGCTTTGTGCCGGAAGATGCCGCTGATGTGCTTCAGTCCTTTATTCAGATGGGCGTACCGCTGGTTGATGAGGAAGGGAACGCGGCCTTTAATACGCCAGCGGGCAAAGACGTCTTTCAGTACTGGACTGACCTCTATCAGCAGGAGCTATTGCCGCGCGAAGTGCTCACTCAAGGTCACCAGCAGGCTATTCAGCTCTATCAGTCCGGCGAAACGGCGATTTTGGCATCTGGCGCAGAGTTTTTAGACACCATTGCCAACAACGCCCCAGATATTGCCGCCGCCACCCAAAGCGCCCCGCAAATTACGGGCAGCACGGGCAAAAAGAATGTCGCTGCAATGGATTTGGTGATTCCCAAAGACACCGACGTGGAGGCAGCTGCCCTCAAGTTTGCCAGCTACGTTACCAATGATGCCAATCAGCTCGCCTTTGCAAAAGCAGCTAATGTCCTTCCGTCCACAGTTGAGGCAATGAAAGACAGCTACTTTACCGATCTGCCGGCAGAGGCCACGCCCGTAGAGGTCGCTCGCGCAGTCAGCGCCAGCCAGCTAGAAGATGCGGCGGTGCTAGTTCCGGCGATGGAAGACGTCAAAGAGCTGCAAAAGATTGTGTACGACAATCTGCAAGCGGCGATGCTGGGGGATAAGAGCGTTGATCAAGCCGTCGCGGATGCTGCCGATGAGTGGGATAACCGATAGTTATGCGAATTGTCTCTATAGGTTGCGCCTAGTCGTATCTAAAAAAATGCAAGTCAGGAGCTGGAAGAGATGGCAAATCACACTCGTAAAAGCCGCCGAAACTTTTTGGCTGCCAGTCTCACTACGGCGTTGGGCATTGCTGGCTGTTCATCAGTCCAGCGTTCGTCAGTCCAGCGTTCGTCAGACAGTGCTGCTCCCTCACCGAGTCATGAGGTATCTGTTGATGGAGCTGAGGCGATCACAGCTTCTAGCGACCCCCTCACCGGTTCGAATCTGATGCCGACGCGGCAACTCGGGCGCATTGACGCGCAGCTGCCCATTTTAGGGCTAGGCGGTGCGGGGAATACGCCCTTATCTTGGCCTAATAGCGAGCAAGCTGCCGTTGAGCAGATTCAGCGGGCCCTGGAGCTGGGCGTTCGCTACTTTGATACAGCGGCGAGCTATGGCCCAAGCGAGTCTTATTTGGGGAAGGTGCTGCCTGCTCATCGAGAAGGCATTTTTCTGGCGAGCAAGACGTCTGCACGCGATCGCGATGGTGCTTGGCGTGAGCTAGAGCGATCTTTACGACGGCTCAACACCGACTATCTGGACCTTTGGCAGTTCCACCATGTATCGTTCGAGTCTGAGCTAGATACGTTGTTTGGAGAAAACGGCGCGCACAAGGCGTTAGAGGAAGCCAAAGCACAGGGACTGGTTCGCTTTAGCGGCATTACTGGCCACCACGAGCCGGCTGTCATAATTGCCGGACTTCAGCGCTATCCTTTTGACCATGCGCTGATTCCTGTAAATGCGGCGGATACACATCATCCTCGGCCCTTTATTCCCAGCGTGCTGCCCGTTGCTCGCACGCAGAATGTGGGCATCACAGCGATGAAGGTACCTGCCTATGGTCGGTTGCTAAAGCCCGGTGTGCTAGACGGGATGAACCAGGCGCTCGGCTATGCACTTTCGCAGCCGGGTGTGCACTGCGCAGTCATTGCAGCCAAGACCATTGAGCAGCTAGAGGAAAACATTCAGGCTGCTAGAGACTTTCAATCTTTAAGCGCGACTGCTCTGACAGAAATCGAGCAGCGGACGGCAGCTGTTTGGCAGGACAACACTTTCTTTAGAGCCTGGACGTGAGAATAAATCGTCTCTGCTCATCGCTGAGCTAGACCCTAGCGATCGCCCCTATCGCCTTTAAGTCGCGTGATCTCATCCGTTGTCAGTCCCGTCACCTGGCTAATGTCTGCGATGGGCAGCTTGTTTAAGAGTGATCGCGCCATTTCTATTGTTGCTCGCCGCTGACCCTGCTCAATGCCCTGTTCTATGCCCTGCTCAATGCCTTGTTCTATCCCCTGCTCTATACCTTGTTCTATGCCCTGTTTTAGTCCCTTTTCTAATGCCTGGGCCTAACCTAATAGGAGCGCGTTTCGGCTATCGTGAATAAACATGGCTTGCCTATCTAAAATTTCCATTTCTTCACGGGTGAGGCGGCTTTGACGAGCAACCTCGAAGGCATTTTGAATGGCAATCTCTTGTTCCAAGCTAGCGGGAATGGATTCTAAATGATTCGCTTCTTTTAAAAAGTAAAGCCATTTATCTGTCATCGATATTAGGTCATCAATACCCTTATTAAATTTTGGCAACTCTGCAAAGACGAGCTCAATATCGTCACTATAGCGTTACCCGGATGCATTCGGGTAACGCGAGTCACTTGGCCTGTTGTTCTGTAAGGCTTTCACCAGGGCAATCGTATTCAAGCCAAGTGAGAAACGCTATATAGTCAGTCAAATCGTCTTTTTCTTTTAGCCGATAGCGAGAGATGACTCTATCACTATGCTCAAACATTTCGAAGTCCGTAATGGTCAGCGCAATTACTGGATTCAGCAGTGTGTAGTCTTCTCCCATCTCTAGCTGCGTAGAAAATGCCTTTGCAGCGTTGTACAGTACGCGCTTTTTAAAGCCGAGTACGTTGAGTACCTGCATTTCAATAATGATCGCACTGCCGTCTGTGAGTTCTGCTTTTACGTCTAGATATGATTCTTTCATGCCCTCAATGCGAGGAGCTTGATAGGGATCGAGTATGCGTAAGTCCTGAATGGCTAACTTACCGCCGTATAAAGCCCATTCAAAAAGCTAATCAAGATATCTTTACTTTGCGGAGAGCCAAAGATTTTCTTGAAGGCAAAGTCAGTCTTTGGGTTGATGAAGGGAGACATCGGCCGCTGCGCCAAAAGGCTGATAGAGATATTTCCATAGTAACCGACTCGGCTTTCGCCTCGCTTGCACAGCCGCGTCATCACAGGCAGACTACTCTCATAGATAAATACCCTCTTCAGACATACTATGAGTATCTTCTTCCCTGAACATCGCCATACGAGCTGTCGCGTTTCGAGTTCTGTGGTTTTGGGCCGAGCTATTTGTAGCGACCTAGCTCAGGGGGAACAGCGCGAATGGTTAATTACTAACGGTATTGGTGGCTATGGCTGCGGTACCTTGGCGGGGACACTGACCCGCTGCTATCACGGCCTGCTAGTGGCTGCTTTGAAGCCGCCTCTGGGGCGCACGCTGCTGCTTACCAAGCTAGATGAGACGGTTCAATATCAGCGGAGTGCCTATCCGCTGAGCTGCGATCGCTGGGCTGGCGGTACCCTTACTGGCTACGGCTACCGTTACCTAGAGCGCTTTCATCTAGAGGGCACTACACCTGTTTGGACGTATGCCTGCGCCGATGCCCTGCTCGAAAAACGCATCTGGATGCAGCCTGGCGAAAACACAACTTACATTCAGTACACTTTGCGTCGAGCGAGTGCGCCCTTTAGCCTGAGCCTCAAAGCGATTATCAACTACCGCGATCACCACAGTGTGACCCACAGTTCACACCAAGGCCAATCATGGCCTATCCAAACGCAGCCTTACTCGAAAGGGCTCAAAGTTCATGTTTTTGAGCAGGCAACTCCGTTTTATCTCTTTGCCAATAAAGGACAGCTGCTGCCTGCCAATAAGTGGTACCAGCATTATCTGCTCACTACCGAACAATATCGGGGGCTGACTCATTTAGATGATAACTTTCACGCGGCTACGCTGAGAACAACGCTTTCTCCAGGAGAGTCTCTCACATTTGTTGCCAGCACACAGACCATGCCAAATTTAGAGGGCGAAGCTGCGTTTGCCCAGAGAGAACAATACGAGAGAGATTTGCTGAGCAAAGCTGAGAACATTTATGGCACCCAGAGTCCACCCTGGATTAAACAGCTTGTTCTAGCCGCCGATCAGTTTGTTGTTGATCGCGCTATTCTCGAAGCCTCTAAGACTTCAGAGGCAGTAGTAAATACCGACAGTAACGTTGACAAAACTGTCGGCAAAACTGTTATTGCAGGCTATCCCTGGTTTGGTGACTGGGGACGCGATACGATGATCGCACTTCCCGGCCTCACGCTCGCTACGGGCCGCCCGGAAATCGCTCGCCCCATTTTGCGCACCTTTTCTCGCTACCTTAGTCAGGGCATGCTCCCAAATGCCTTTCCTGAAGCTAATGACACTCCAGGCTATAACACTGTTGATGCCATTCTTTGGTACTTTGAGGCTTTTCGCGCCTATGTTGAAACCACTCAAGATCTTGAGCTTTTGGCAGAGCTTTTTCCTGCTTTGGAGGCGGTGATTGACTGGCATATTCGTGGCACCCGCTATAACATTCGCATAGACAGTGGCGACGGCCTTCTCTATGCAGGCGAACCAGGCGCACAGCTCACCTGGATGGATGCCAAAGTAGATGATTGGGTCGTTACCCCGCGCGTTGGCAAACCTGTGGAGATTAATGCCCTTTGGCACAATGCGTTGGTTTGTATGGAGCGCTTTGCTCAGCAGCTTGGGCAACCGGGCGATCGATACACCGTACTGGCGCGGCAAACGGCTAGCAGCTTTGCAAAATTTTGGCAGGCAGAGGCCGGTTATTGTTACGACGTGATTGATGGGCCGAACGGCCATGAGTCGGCCCTCCGCCCTAATCAGCTTTTCGCGGTTTCTTTGCCTTTTGCCCCGCCCCTCTCAGCTCAGCAGCAAAGAGCTATTGTCGATACTTGCGCTCAGCAACTACTGACCTCTCACGGGGTGCGATCGCTTACGCCTACTCATCCTGACTACGTTGGGATTTATGGTGGCGATCGCGTCCAACGAGACGGCGCTTATCATCAGGGTACGGTCTGGGCTTGGCTAATCGGTCCTTTCATTCAAGCTCACCTCAAGGTCTATCGCGATCCTGATCTGGCCAGCACTTTCCTAGCGCCTCTTGCTAATCATCTAAATGCGGGCTGTGTCGGCACCCTCAGCGAAATCTTCGATGCTGACACACCTTTCGTCCCGCGAGGTGCCTTTGCTCAAGCCTGGTCTGTGGCCGAAGTTTTGCGACTATGGCAGCTCATAGAACGCTCGAAAGCGACAATGAGGGCATGACGATCTAGACGACATCACATCAGCAGGCCCTTATACTACACTTCAGAGGTCTGTGGCATGAGGAGTCTAGAGTATGAGTGTGCTAGTTACGGTCATTCAGTGGCTACTGATCGCACTGCTGATAGTTGTCGTCACGATTCTGCTGAGCCTGTACATTCGAGGGGCCTTTCGACGGCGGACTTTGTTTCATGTGGAGCATGCGATCGCCCCTCAAGATCCGCGTTTTTTAACGACGCTCAAAAGCATCACTGGCTCACTAGAAACCACTGGCCACATTACTGCCTTTTGGGATAGTGCTGCCGAGATTCAGCAGGCGCGAATAGACGCCATCAACAGTGCTAAACGCAGCATTCTGTTTGAAACCTTTATGATGACGCCCGGCAAACGGGCGAACGATTTTGCTGATGCGATCGCTCGTAAAGCCGTTGAAGGGGTACGCATTCAGCTATTGGTCGATCAATATGGAGCTAAGTCACTCTCTCGCAAATATTGGCAGCGATTGCGCTCAGCCGGCGTGCAAGTTGTTTTCTTTAATCCGTTTGACTGGCGCGCACCGGCAAACTACGCAGGCCGGACGCACCGGAAACTGTTAATTATTGATGGCGATCGCGCTTTAG
>JBAUIB010000326.1:0-16095 GCA_049680585.1 Phormidesmis sp. | reverse complement strand
TCCTCTGCGGTATGCACGTCTATGATCTTTTGGCGTAAATCGATGGAATAGGCTTTCATTTTAGGGCTGACTATAAGATTCTTCTACTTCCTCAAAAGTGTAGTCAATACAATCAGGAACCGCTATATAGCCTGGACTCTCTAAGCTAAACAATCGCTAGCCAATTCCCCTTTGCCTAAGTTTCGATGAACAAAAAAGTCAAAAAAAGGAGCTGCCATAAGACAGCTCCTTTTTTTATCAATTAACTCTTTAGAGCATCTGCATAATCAGAAGGGAGATCATCTTCCCTCTTTGCAGCAGAGCAACCTTAGCCTACTGGCTGGAGAACTCTTGCTGAGCTTGGCTGCTGAGTGCCCGCTTCTAGATCAAAGCGATCAAGGTTCATCACCTTATCCCACGCGGCCACGAAGTCGTGCACGAATTTCTGCTGAGCGTCCTCACATCCATATATTTCTGCGATCGCCCGTAGCTGAGAGTTCGACCCAAAGATGAGATCAACTCGGGTGCCGGTCCATTTGAGTTCGCCGGTCGAGCGATCGCGTCCCTCAAACACATATTCGGCTTCAGATGTCTCCTTCCACGTGATGCCCATATCGAGCAGGTTTACAAAGAAGTCATTCGTCAGCGTCTCTGGCCGCTGGGTAAAGACGCCGTGCTGGGCCTGCCTGGCGTTTGCATTTAAGACACGCAGCCCCCCGATTAGAACCGTCATCTCAGCGGAAGTCAGCGTCAGCAGCTGCGCCCGGTCAATCAGCAGTTCTTCTGCAGATACAGAAGATTCACTCTGGAGATATTCACTCGTGAGATAGTCTTCCTTAAGGTAATTACGGAACCCGTCTGCCTCTGGTTCGAGCGCGGTGAACGACTCCACATCGGTTTGCTCTTGAGATGCGTCCATCCGCCCTGGTGTAAAGGGAACGCTCACATCCTGCCCAGCATTTTTCGCAGCTTGCTCAACGCCCGCGCATCCGCCTAGAACAATCATGTCAGCCAGCGAAACCTGCTTCCCGCCAGACTGCGCAGCATTAAACTCATTTTGGATCTCCGTTAAGATTGCCAGCACTGCCGCTAGCTGCTCTGGATTGTTCACGTCCCAATCCTTTTGCGGCGCAAGACGAACGCGCGCCCCGTTTGCACCACCGCGCTTATCGGAGTCGCGGTAGGTCGATGCCGACGCCCAAGCGGCCCCGACTAGCTGAGAAACAGAGAGCCCTGAAGAGAGAATCTTGTCCTTTAGAGCAGCGACGTCCTGCTCATTGATCAGCTCATGATTGACAGCCGGAATTGGATCTTGCCAGAGGAACTCTTCTGTGGGAACGTCTTTTCCGAGAAAGCGGATGCGAGGCCCCATATCGCGGTGCGTTAGCTTGTACCAAGCGCGGGCAAAGGCATCAGCAAACTGATCAGGGCTTTCCAGGAAACGGCGCGAGATCGGCTCATAGATGGGATCCATCTTCATGGCCATGTCTGCTGTGGTCATCATCGGCGCATGCCGCTTGGACGGATCGTGCGCGTCAGGCACCGTATTCGCACCGGCATCTCCCTTCGGCTTCCACTGATAGGCCCCGGCAGGACTTTTCGTCACTTCCCACTCATAGCCAAACAGGTTTTCAAAATAGTTGTTATCCCACTGAGTTGGGTTGGTCGTCCAGGCCCCTTCAATGCCGCTGGTGGTGGTATGAACGCCTTTACCCGTACCGAAGCTGTTTTTCCAGCCAAGACCCTGCTCTTGAATGCTCGCCCCTTCTGGCTCAGGACCGACAAGGCCCGGATCGCCTGCGCCGTGGCATTTACCGAAGGTATGTCCACCGGCTGCGAGGGCCACCGTTTCCTCGTCGTTCATCGCCATCCGCCCAAAGGTCTCGCGAATGTCTTGGCCTGAACCGATGGGGTCAGGTTCGCCGTTGGGGCCTTCGGGATTGACGTAGATTAGGCCCATGACGGCTGCGCCAAGTGGCTTTTCGAGTTCGTGATCGCCCGTATAGCGTTCCTCATTGGTCATCCATTCGGTCTCAGCGCCCCAGTAAATATCTTCTTCGGGCTCCCAAATGTCTTCACGCCCGCCAGCGAATCCCAGTGTCTTGAATCCCATCGACTCTAAGGCACAGTTGCCTGCCAGAATGATGAGATCGGCCCAAGAGATTTTTGCGCCGTATTTTTGTTTGACTGGCCAAAGCAGCAAACGCGCTTTATCGAGGTTACCGTTATCAGGCCAGCTGTTAAGCGGCGCAAATCGCTGGTTACCTGTACCCGCACCGCCGCGTCCGTCGCCAATGCGATACGTCCCTGCACTGTGCCAAGCCATCCGGATAAAGAATGGCCCATAGTGACCGTAATCAGCTGGCCACCAGTCCTGAGAGGTGGTCATCAACTCGAAGATGTCTTGCTTTACAGCATCTAAGTCGAGACTCTTGAATGCCTCAGCATAGTCGAATGTCTCACCCATCGGATTAGATTCAAGCGAGTGCTGACCAAGTATCTTCAGATTCAACTTATTTGGCCACCAGTCTCGGTTCGAGGTACCATGACCCGCTGTAACTTTCTGAGGCCCGCCCATAAAAGGACATTTGCTTTCGCTACCCATAGGTAGTATCTCCTAAGTATGTTGTAATGGTTCGATGCGCGACAGGAAATGCCAACAAACAGCGCATCAGCGATTGTTGGCTGTGTTGAAAAAGACACCTACAATTAAGACAACTGCAACAAAAACAAAAACAAAAACAAAGAAGAGAAAAGCGCTTTAGGCAGAGAGAGCCGCCCGCCACATTTGTAATAGCGTCGCCGTTTGCTCAGGCTTCTGCGCCTCTGGGTTGATATAGTTCAACATTGTTTCAGCGTTGGACACGACAGGCATTGTCTCGAACCCGTCTGGCTCTATAAACATTTTTTCAATCATTCTGTTTTTCACCAGCATAGAATACCGCCAAGAGCGCTGTCCCATGCCTTTATCAGAAAGATTCACCATCATCCCCATTGCATGGGTAAAGTCACCCTTTACATCAGGGATAAAGCGTACCTGATCGGCGCCTTCTGCTTTAGCCCAAGTCGCCAGGGAAAAGGGATCGTTTACTGAAATGCAGATAATCTCATCTACTCCATTTGCCCGAAATACCTCTGCATACTCGTTGTAGCTCAACAGCTGAATGGAAGAATACGGACAGGTAAATGCCCCTGACACTGCAAACACCAACACTGTTTTGTAATCAAACAGATCCGCTGTCGAAAGATCGAAACAGCTCGTCTCTGAAAACAGTCGAAAGGTAACTTGAGGGACACGCTTACCTTCGCGATTGAACAACATTGCTCCCGGCTCCTTATTCGCATTTCAGCATCGGCTATACCCCTCGTATAGCCTCTCGTAACGAATACACCAAACCAAGAAGCTCAGTTCTGAGCCTATCTTGCTTACTCATACTCATTATGAGTTCATGCAATAAGCTTAGTCAATCAAGGTCAACTTCGGATGTTAAAAATGAGATTGTCTTACAAAACTTAATTTGCTGTAGCAAAGCGCAGACACACAGCGCTAAAAAAGCAAAAGCCCCTTGGCTGTTAAACCAAAGGGCTTGCTGAATTTGAAAAACTGGAGCAAATGCCTAAGCTTAAGCCTGACGTGAGTAGTACTCAACCACCAGCAGCTCATTGATATTCAGCGCGATCCATTCACGCTCAATGACGCCATTGACCTTCGCTTCTAGCTTGCTTTTATCAAAAGACAGATGAGCCGGAATATTTGCCAAGCCTGGAAACTCCAGATTGGCCTCGACTAGCTTTTTCGACGCATCTCTGCCGCGCACGCTAATGACATCACCCGGACGACATTGATAGCTCGGAATGCTCACCACCCGGCCATTGACCGTAATGTGACCGTGATTGACAACCTGACGCGCTGCTGGAATGGTTGGCCCCATCCCCAAGCGAAAGCAGGTGTTGTCCAACCGCATTTCTAGCTGTTGCAAAATCACTTGTCCGGTAGAACCACCCGCTCTACGTGCTTTTTTCACGTAGCGGAGGAGCTGGCGCTCGGTGACACCATAGTTGTAACGAAGCTTTTGCTTCTCTTCTAGACGGATGCAGTACTCAGACTTCTTTTTACGAGCCTGACCATGCTGTCCAGGGGGATACGCTTTCCGAGCCGATTTGCGGGTTAACCCCGGCAGGTCGCCTAAGCGGCGTACCACTCTTAGGCGAGGACCTCTATATCGCGACATTTTTTCTCCAAATAACTATTTTGCAGACTCACTAGTATACCTTACGCATAATCTAGCTAGTCATAAATTTTCTGTTTAATAAATTTTCTACTCAAGCTTTGAGCATTCAAGCTAATTTTAGCTTTGGCACAGGAGATGCACTCTGCTGCTTTCGCACACGGATAGCCTGCTGCAGCAATTTCCAGGCAGCAGGTGAGAAGACGGCTGGGAAGCCCAGAGAGACTGTGGTGGTTAGCTGCTTTTGCTTGAGCGCCACGATCGCCCAGTGCAAGTGTAAGTACTGATCGATATTAGAAATCGGGGGGAGTTGGGACTGATATCTATCGCTAATCCGCGCGTAAATACGCGATTTGATCAGCATGTTGGTTTCTAGGCGGCGCTGAAGGGCGATTTTTTGGTCGTAGCCGCCGGGCCAAACAGTGCGATAGGCCAAGCACTGGTTAATAAAGAGCGCGTCGCCATGCTCGGCCACCCGGATCCAGGAGTCGATGTCATCGCAGCTAGTCATGCTTAAGTCCCAGCCCCCCGAGCTGAGAAACGCATCGCGTCGCACGGCGACTTGTATCGGCGTTCCGAACGGCACCACTTCTAGCAGCATGCCGTAGTGAATATCGCGCTGGCGAATGTAGAAAACCTCACCAGGGCCGGTGGTGGGGGTCCGGCTGATCTCGTTTTTGGCGGTGTCTACCTGAGCGGCTTGGCAAGAGCAAATGACGGATTCAGGGCGTAGGGCGATCGCCTCACCCATTACTTCAATACAGTTAGCTGCTAAGTAGTCATCATCATCGACTAGCTTGATCCACTCACCGCTCGCGGCTTTCACACCCGCATTAACAGCGCCTGCATGATTTGTGTTGGTGCGGTTACGCACGTACAGCACCTTGTCGCCCAGAGCCTCTACGTAGTCCTGCGTGCCATCGGTAGAGGCATTATCGACCACGACCACCTCGGCGCTCACTGTCTGGTCAAAAGCTGACTGGATGGCCCGCTTCAGCAGATCAAGCCGGTTATAAGTAGTAATGACAATGCTAAAGGGCACGGCTGCCATCGCTCAGCGCTCCACAAAAAATTAAGGACGAAGAAGGCAAAACGGTCACTCAAGGCTACAGCACCGTTGCTCTAGAATACCCGCTAGCTCTAAGCACGCCAAAAGCGCACTACCATTCGGTTTTCCTCTGCAAGACTACGCACCTCAGCCGCCAGCCGACCGTAAAGTCACCGTAAATTCTCTTAAATTTCATCCCAAATTCAACTAGATATAGCTTTGGCCACGCAGTTAGGGGAGCATGGGGTTAGACTAGGCAAAAGGTGCGCAAATGTACCTGCGTTTTGTTGTTTTTTAAAGTTGACACCTTCACCGTGATGGTCAAGTCTGCGATGCCCACCCCCACCCCCCAGCCTTCTCACTCTATGCTTCGTTCTGGCTTGCAGTCCTCTAAACCCACGCGTGCTAAGCGGGGCTTTCTCTCAGGGACCCTCTCTGTAGGTGCACTAGCGGCCACTTTGCTCTTGTCTCAGGGATTGCTGGGGCGATCGCCCGCCATCGCTCAGACGGCTGAAACCCCGAAAACAACGGAACTGGAATCGCAGACGCCAGCTGCCGCTGATACGAATGAAGATGGCGCAGACAAAAACGCAGGTGAAAACGCTGATACAAACGCCAGCGAAAATGGGGACGACCCAGAACTAACTTACAGTGACCTGCTCCAGAAAATTGATAACGGTGAAGTTAAAGATGTCGAACTCGATCAAATTAACGGCATCGCTAAAGTTCGACTAAAATCTGACGCGGAAGAGGACAAACCCCGTGAGGTCAAGATCTTTGCGAATGATCGCAACCTTGATCTGCAAGAGCGGCTGCTGGCCAGTAACGTCGATTGGGAGGCAGCGCGGACCTCTGATAACAGCGCCATCACCAGCTTTGCAACGACGGCCTTTATTGGGCTTTTGGTAATTTTTGCGATGCTGCTGCTGCTGCGGCGCTCTGCTAGCTCTGGCGGTGGCGCAATGAGCTTTGGTAAGTCCAAGGCTCGCTTTCAAATGGAAGCCAAAACGGGCGTGATATTTGACGATGTGGCGGGGATTGACGAAGCCAAAGAAGAGTTGCAGGAAGTAGTCACCTTCTTGAAGAATCCCGAGCGGTTTACGGCTATCGGTGCGCGCATTCCTAAAGGGGTACTGCTAGTCGGCCCACCGGGAACGGGTAAGACACTTTTGGCAAAGGCGATCGCGGGTGAAGCCGGTACGCCCTTCTTCAGCATTTCTGGCTCAGAATTTGTGGAAATGTTCGTTGGCGTGGGGGCTTCACGCGTGCGCGATCTGTTCAAAAAAGCCAAAGAAAGTGCGCCCTGCATCGTCTTTATCGATGAGATTGATGCGGTGGGACGACAGCGCGGCACTGGTATCGGCGGCGGCAATGATGAGCGCGAACAAACCCTCAATCAGCTACTGACTGAGATGGATGGCTTCGAGGGCAATAGCGGCATTATCATCATTGCGGCCACCAACCGACCTGATGTGCTCGATTCAGCCCTGCTGCGCCCTGGTCGCTTCGACCGGCAGGTGACGGTTGATCTACCCGGCTACAAAGGGCGGCTCGGCATTTTGCAGGTGCATGCCCGCGATAAGAAAATTGTAGACGATGTGGAAATGGCGGCGATCGCTCGTCGTACTCCCGGTTTTTCGGGCGCGCAGCTAGCCAACTTGCTGAACGAAGCCGCCATCCTCACCGCCCGTCGCCGTAAAGATGCGATTACCATGCTAGAGGTCAACGACGCCATTGACCGGCTGACGATGGGCCTCAGCCTGACACCCCTGCTAGACAGTAAGAAAAAGCGACTGGTCGCCTATCACGAAATCGGTCATGCGCTGGTAGCGACCTTGTGCAAGCACTCCAACTCACTCAACAAAGTCACTATCATTCCCCGCTCGGGTGGCGTCGGCGGCTTCGCCAGCTTTTTACCCAAAGAAGAGCAGGTAGACGATGGTCTGATTTCCTTCGGTGAGATTGTCGATCAGCTTGCGGTTGCCCTGGGCGGTCGCGCCGCTGAAGAAGTGATCTTTGGCCATGATGAAGTCACCGTCGGTGCGAGCAGCGATATCCAACAGGTGACGCGCATCGCTCGGCAAATGGTGACGCGCTTTGGCATGTCAGAGCTGGGCTCGTTCGCACTTGAAAGCGAAAATTCTCAGCCCTTTTTAGGTCAGAGCAACCTCATGGGAGGCGGTCACGAATACTCGGATGAGTTGGCTAATAAAATTGACCAAAAAGTGAGAGAGATTGCCCAAGAGAGTTTGGATCGGGCCATCACTATTATCAAGAACAACCGCCCGCTGATTGACCGGTTGGTAGATACTCTAATTGAAAAAGAGACTATCGACGGCGAAGAGTTTCGCGGCATCGTTAGTGAGTATACTCAGCTTCCTCAGAAAGAAATTGCCAAAGTGAGCTGAACAAGAGCGATAGAGAATATAGAGACTGTTGCTGCCCAAACCTGCACTTTGATATTCGCCATTCAATACCATCAAATTGTAGTTAATCAAAGTGGCCAAATTTAACAGGTATGCTGTAGATCTCAAATCGCGAGCGTGTCGGTGCGTTAGTGCCCCTTTCTCCTTTAGCCTAAGCCTATGTCCCGTTGGTTTAATACAGCTGGCCCTTGCAAATCCGATAAGCATTACATGCTACCTTCTCTAGAGCGGCTGCCTTCTTTAGAGCGCATCATTGAGCGAGAAGGCTATTTTGTCATCCATGCGCCTCGTCAGACAGGGAAGACCACAGCCATGCTTAATTTGGCCCAGCAGCTAACGGCTCAGGGCCAATATGCTGCGCTGATGGTGTCGGCAGAGGTGGGGGCGGCCTATTCCCAGGCCCCTGACAAGGCTGAAGTCGCTATCTTGCGGGCTTGGGCTGATGCTGCAGCTTTTTGGTTGCCAGCGCAGCTCTATCCGCCAAACTGGTTGGGCTGTGCCTCTATTGGGCGAGCACTCAGCATATGGGCAGAGCACTGTCCTCGACCTATTGTTTTATTCATTGACGAAATCGATGCTTTACAAGATGATGCATTAATTTCTGTACTGCGCCAGTTACGAGATGGCTATCCCCGTCGTCCCCAAGGCTTTCCTCAATCTTTAGCACTGATCGGTCTTCGAGATGTACGGGACTATAAAGTAGCGGCGGGAGGAGGTCAACGGCTGGGTACATCCAGTCCTTTCAATATCAAAGTTGAATCACTAACTCTGAGAAATTTTACCCAAGCAGAGGTGGCGAGCCTTTACGGGCAGCACACTGCTGATACAGGTCAGGTATTTACGCCAGAAGCTTTGGCGCTAGCTTTTGAGCTGACCCAGGGACAGCCGTGGTTAGCAAATGCGCTAGCGCGGCAAATGGTTGAAGAGATTGCGCCAGACCCATCGATCCCTCTGCTTGAGGAACATGTAGAGCAAGCTAAGGAAATTTTGATACGGCGGCAAGATACTCATCTAGATAGTCTGGCCGAGCGGCTGCGGGAACCCAGGGTACGCGCCATTATTGAGCCGATGTTGGCGGGTCAGGAATTGGGCGATGTCCCCAATGAAGATATTCAATTTGTGCTGGATTTGGGCCTGTGTGTCATGAGTTCTCAAGGCGGACTAACCATTGCTAATCCAATCTATAGAGAGGTATTACCACGGGTATTGACGGTTACGCCGATGGCTTCGCTGCCTCAAATTGCACCGACTTGGCTAACGGCGAAAGGTAAATTAGATTTGCAGTCGTTGTTGGAAGCTTTTTTGCAGTTTTGGCGGCAGCATGGGGAGCCTCTTTTGCGTAGCGCCTCTTACCACGAGATCGCACCTCATTTAGTGCTGATGGCGTTTTTACATCGGGTGATTAATGGCGGTGGCAATCTGGAAAGAGAATATGCCCTCGGTAGTGGGCGGATGGATTTATGTCTGCGTTATGGTGCAACTACGTTGGGCATAGAGCTGAAAGTTTGGCGAGACGGACGCCCCGATCCGTTGCGATCAGGATTGCAGCAGCTGGATGCGTATTTAAGTCGTTTAGGAACAGCGTCTGGATGGCTAGTTATTTTTGATCGACGCACGGGCTTGCCGCCAATCGAAGAACGTACGACAACCCACCTCTTGGAAACCCCAAATCACAGAAAAGTAACGGTGATCCGAGGCTGAAAATTTAGCTGGCTACTGGAGCGCTGACGCTCGGCGCTGACCGTCGGCCATTGCCTGCAATATCAAGCCTGGATCGACCCATTCTCCTTGATACTGCATGCCCCAGTGCAGATGCGGGCCGGTGGTGCGTCCGGTCATGCCCACTCGACCAATGCGATCGCCTGTGCGCACCGACTGTCCCTCAGCTAGCTCCAAGCCGCCCGAGCCGTCAATAAATACCCGTCTGCCACCCTCGTTGATGACATAGCCTTGCATATGGCAGTAAATGTGGGTCCAATCACCTGACTCTACGACCACAGAAGTGCCACAGGCGCTGTCATCAGAAACCTCAACAACTTGACCATCCCACCAGCTACGAATGTAGCTACCCACTGGCGCAGCAATATCAATCCCGTAGTGAAACCCCGAGCCTCGATAGCCAAAAGCAGACGTATAGGCTTGAAATCCCTCAACCGGGAAGGAAGCCACTTGCCAAGGCTCACTGGCTCGGGCGATCTGAGTGTCTGGAGTCGCTGTGGCCGCCTGGCGAAAAGACTGAGGGGCGATTTCGCTGACAACACCAGCAGCCAAAAGCCCACCGGCTAGTAGCAAGCCACCATAGGTCGATCTGCATTGTCTAGCCAAAACAGCCAGGGGCTGACGCACCGAAGGAAAGAGAGAGCACTTCATATAAAAATTAACTTTGTTGTGTGAGGACCTAAACTAAGTATTTTTACCGAGTTGATTCATGAGAATTTGCGAGGAAAGTCCTGATTTGTGATCTGCATCAGACTTCGCAAACGAAACATCGCTATACTCAGCGTCAGCGGAGCGCGTTAGTGGAGCGCGTCAGTGAAGCATCTGTAAAGTAATGTACCCCGAAACGCTGCTTGAGACAGAATGCAGAGAGGCGGACATATCGCAACTGTTGGCTGCATATCTCTGAAGAGAGGCTATGCTAACGTACGTTTGCGTGCCGCTTGGCTGTTGTTCTGTCTAGCTTTTAGCGGCTGCGGGTGTAGTCAACAAGGTGACAAGAGCTATAAATATTTCTGAGCTAGGAGACGTTGACTGCTTAGATAATACTTATAAAACAGCCCGTCAAAAAGTTGCCCTAGACACAAATATTGCCTAAATATTTGATGAGTTCAGCAGAATTACGCAGAGATACGCAGATAGGCTCTTGAAGTAGGCATGAAGCCGTAGGGCGCTATCACTTTGAAGCACTTTAAAAAGGCCGATTGACCTCACGGCGGCTAGATTCGTCGAGGACGATGGTGCAGGGCAATTCCGCCACGGATGCAGCGGTCGGTATCGCCTCAAAATTGCAGAAATAAGCGCCGCGAATGCGCACGAGGCTAGCAGAAGCGCGACGAGTGTCTCCGGTTTCGCTTTGATTGGCGGCATCGCCGCTATGGAATACGCGGAGCTGGTAGCGATCGCGCTTGGCGGCGGTACCAAAGTGCAAAATAAAGGCGTAGCGCTCAAAGTAGTTGAGCAAGCTCCAAATTTGCTCATTGACAACCACATCGACATAGCGAGAACCATCGTCAAGCTGATAAGCCTGCCATTGGCTGATGAGGCGATCGCTGCCATAGCGATTGCCCTCTTGATCCCGGATCCAAGAGAGGCTGGGCTGACTGATTTGAGTGGGCGAAAGCCGGTTAGATGCGGCCACTAACTTCCCTTTGTCGGCGGGTAAAAATAGCGGCACCTGCTCTATATTCAACAGCCTCGATTGGGCGATTCGTCGGTTGAGTTCGTTCGGTGCGCTTATTTGGGCGTTTATCTGGGCGCTTGTCTGGGCTATTTCGGGTGTAGCTACTTCAGATGGATCTACTGTAGGTTGCGCCAACGCCGAGCCTGCCAATAGTCCGCCTACCACCGTAGCTCCAAAAGCAATTCTGACTAAACTGCTCTTCCCTATCCTTTTCAGGCCAAAGGTCGGCCAGACTCTCGTCATATTGAGACTGCCTGCTCTGATTTAAGTATCAGCTGGACTCGATGGATAGCGCCTAGCACCAGCTCCTGAGTGCTGATTGATTCCAGCATAGTGACGATATCTTGGGGCTTTAGCAGAGTGCCATCGTTCCGGCAGCTGCCGACATAGCGTAGGACGGCCTGCCCGTTTTCAGGTTGCAGACGAGTTCGTACGCTCACCGGTAAATCACAGAGAACCGCCGGACTGGTTATGCTCAGATCGAAAAGGCGCGATCGCAGATCCACCGATTTGATTTTTCCTGACTTAGTCGTTTTATCCTGCATGATCTGCTGAGCGGCCAGCAGTTGATGCACCCAATCTTTCCAGATGCTTTCGCTAGCAGGCTCGGCGGCGGCTGTATCAATCACGAGCAAGTACTCCGCCTGCTCTAGGCACTTCGTGGCAGACGGGAGCTGCAGCTCAATCTCGGTGGTTTCGTAAATGGGAATGTCATCGGGAAGCTGCGATCGCAGCCGCGCCTCAAACTCAGCGGGCGCCACTGTCTCTGTCAGCTCAAAATCGATCACTTCACCTGTGCTGGTAACACCTAACGGCAGCGCATTGGCCGGAGAAATTCGCGGCCCTGGGTGATATCCACCGGTAAACGCAATCGGTAAAGCGGCTCGCCGAACCGCCCGATCCATCAGCCGCGCAAAGTCTAAGTGGCCAATTAGCGCCATATCGCCGAGCTTGCCGAGCTTGACACGCAGCCGCTGAGCGCGCGTTTGATTCGGCTTAAAGTGACCGGCGAAGGCAGGAATTTCTAGCGGCGGGACCACTATGTTATGGCCGAAGTCGGGGCCGCAGATACCGCAATGGGAGCAGCCTTCAAAGGAGCAATCGGGTACGGTTGCGGCTTCTAGGGCTCGTTTGAGATCGTCTTTTAGCCACTGCTTGTCGATACCCGTGTCGATATGGTCCCAAGGCAGCCGCCGGGCTAGCACGGTTTCCATGGCCTGATCGGTGCCGACAGGTTCTGTCGTCTGGTTTGCCTGATCGGCAATCGTCTCATCTAGGCTCCACTCGCCGCTTTCCACCTGGCGATATTTCCAGTCGAGACCGGCAGCGGCGATCGCCTCGCTCCAAGCACCAAAGGCTTTATCCAAGCTCTCCCACCAGGCATCCATGCCAGCCCCGAGTTCCCAGGCCCGACGCACAACGGCTGACAGACGGCGATCGCCTCGACCGACAAAGTCTTCCATTGCCGAAATGCGCACGTCGGTAAAGTTTGCCTTGACCCCACGGATCGAATCTAGCTCCGCTTTTAAGAGCGCTTGCTTGCGCAGAAATTCATCCGTTGAGACCGAGTGCCACTGAAAAGGTGTATGGGGCTTGGGCGTTAGGTTAGAAATCGTGATGTTGAACTTTAGTGCGCGCCGTCCCTTGATAAAGCATTCCTGTCTCAGCCAGCGCACCGTCTCAGCAATGCCCAGCACATCAATATCTGTTTCCCCCGGCAGGCCGATCATAAAGTAGAGCTTGACGCGCTCCCAGCCCTGGTCATAAGCGGTTTTCACGCCGCGCAGCAGCTCTTCGTTGGTCAGCCCCTTATTGACAATGTCGCGCATGCGCTGAGTGCCAGCCTCAGGGGCAAACGTCAGTCCTGTCTGCCGCAAACCACCGACGATATTGGCAATATTTTCATCAAAGCGATCAACCCGCTGACTGGGCAGTGACAGGTTGATGTTGTCATTTTTCAGCCGGTTTTTAATCTCTAGTCCCACCGCTGGCAGCGCTAAATAGTCTGAGCAGCTCAGTGAGAGCAGCGAGAATTCGTTGTAGCCGGTCTCGCGCATACCTCGCTCAATGGTGTCAATCACCTGCTCGGGCGGCACATCTCTAGCCGGGCGAGTCAGCATCCCCGGCTGGCAAAAGCGGCAGCCCCGAGTACAGCCTCGGCGAATTTCGACCGTCAGGCGATCATGCACCGTTTCGACATAGGGCACCAGTCCGATGGAGTATTCGGGCATGGGCGGGGCCACGCGGCGCAGCACCCTGGCAGGTACATCCGGGCGGTTAGGATGCACAGAGCCATCAGGGGCCATATCGTAAAAGCGGGGCACATACACCCCCGGCACCTGAGCCAGATCCAGCAAGATTTCTGAGCGGCTGAGGCCAGCAGCCTTACCTTCTTCTAGCACTAGGCCAATCTCGGGCAGCAGCTCTTCGCCATCGCCTAAGGCAATAAAATCAAAAAACTCAGCGTAGGGTTCAGGGTTGGAGGTCGCCGTGCCGCCCCCGGCAAAAATTAGGGGCCAGCTACCGGTTTCTACGTTCCATGCGTCTGTAGATCGCTGAGAGTCGTCAGCATCGCGATCGCGCCACGTCAGCGGAATTTGCCCCAGGCTGAGCATCTCTAGAATATTCGTCGCGCCTAGCTCATAGCTGAGGCTGAAGCCCAAAATATCAAATTCGCTCAGGCTGCGCTGAGATTCGACCGCAAATAGCGGCGTCTGGCTATCTTTTAGCTTTTGAGCGAGATCAGCAGCAGGGAGATAGGCGCGATCGCACAGCTGCCGGGGCTGAGCATTCAAAATGCTATACAAAATGATATGCCCTAAGTTAGAAGCCCCTACCTCGTAGATTTCAGGATAGGTCAGCACCCAGCGAATCTCTGCGGTTGCCCAAGGCTTGCGAACCGCCCCGCGCTCATTGCCTAGATAGCGAGCGGGCCGAGAAATGTCAGCGTTGAGTAAATCAGCAGCAGCAGTGATCACAGCAAGTATTCTAAACAGTTTTTAGACCTTTACTATAGCGTTGGTCACTTGGCTTTAATACATTTTTTCTGGCAAAAGCCTTGTAGGATAACGGGCCAAGATCCTGACAGAGAAATGGCAGAGGAGTCTGGCTAGCGGCCATAAAAAAGCGCTCCCACGATTACTGCGGAACGCCACGAACGAATATTTTTCTGAGATTTGGACTTTTTTGAGATCGTGTTTTCTTTGAATCGTTTCTTGGAACTGTTTTCTTCGGACTTTAGAAGTAAAAATCCCCAAAAGTGGGGAGCGTGAATAAACTCACTCTCATAAATAGCTCTAAATGGATCGTATCGCTGACTGGCTGACGTTTCCGGCTAAGCTAAGCTGCCATTACAGCGGGTGCGTGATCGACCATCGTAAAGACGCGATCAAGCTGAGTCAGCTCAAACACAATCCGGATAGACGGTGGCGCAGAGCAAATTCTTAAGCTCCGCTGCTTAGCTTTCGCTGCATTTAAAACTGACATAAACGATACCAAACCACCGTTGTCCAAAGACTCAACCTGGCTCATATCGATCACTAGTTCGCCATCGCAACTATCGCGCATAGCACAGACTAGCTGCTGCTCAAATGTAGAAGCGCTCTCGGCGTTTAAAACGCCAGCAGGACAGCTTACAGTCACAGAAGGGGTACGGATTGCCATATTAATCTATCTCCTCAATTTAGCTTTCTAACGAACCACTAACCTATACGGAATACGCACTTTTAAACTTGCACTGTCAAACAAAAACTGTCAGGCAAAGATCGTGAACAAAACAGATTGCAAACAGACTTTGCTTTCAAAGATTACAAACCTATAGCCGCAAGCTGTATGGACACAAACTTAACGGAGCCCAATTCAACAAACCAACTGCGAACCGTGTATTTGTCGAATCTTGACCTGCATTTATTGCTTCTTTAAAGTTTTAGGCAAGTAAAACTACTTATCTACAACTTCAACGAAGGTTTCCGTGCTCTGCGCTACAAAGCCTCACGTTTGCATCCATAGTTTTTGGGTTTGAAGTTTGTACTTTGCGTTTTACCCCTATCGCGCTGAGGATTATAGCGAGCTTACACTACAACTCAACCGCAGCTTTTTGGGCATAGCTTTTTGGCATAGCTTTTTGGGGTGAAACAGAACAGAAATCAGCAAGATATCAAGAAAACCGAGATGCGAAATGTACCCCTGTATAGATACGTAGATATCCTTTTTAGTTCCCTTGGATAATGAGCTCAATCTACAGTCGTCTTGACTTGTTTCTCATCTATTTTTTCGGCAAATAGTCACTGATTTTTTTACCTTTAGCTGCTAAAATCGCGCAGCTTTTACTAACACCTACTGGTATCAAATCGAACTGGCTAGCACTCTTTTCAGAGCTTGATTCAGGGTTGGGTAGACGCAGCGTTTTCCTACACAATTGCTACCCTAAAAGAGGAGCTAGGACTCGCACCCTAATAGCAGCCACCTCAAATATAGGCACACTGAACGGATTGCGATCGCTCAAAAAGGTTAGTCAACCCGACGCACTCCGCTGTAGCTGCTGAGCTCGTTAAGAAGAGCGCTCATCGACTGAGGATTGAAATCTATCGGTGTGACTGTGCCAAAACCTCCGGACAAAATCGTTGAGCTGACGGCTGCTGCGCTGCTGATCAGATTTGTCTGGGCTTGTTTTGAGATGCAGTATTAGAGAAAAAAAGTCAATATCGAGAGCGACATGAAAGAGCGCTAGCGGCCAGATCAGGTCCGGGCCCCCTTCTAGGTCATACAGATGAAGGGGAGATTGCTCAGGCGAGTGAGCCGCTGTAGAGATTATGTCCTGGCGGGTGCGCTGACTGTCCTTTACTGGCAGGCCCTCAATCAACAATGTGGGCCTAGCCCAACAGAGATGACGGGTATCGATAATTTGAATAGCCTCGGCATACAGCCGTGATGATTCGTGCTCTAAGTAAAGGATCTGAGAGGGAACAACGCTCATATCAAATCAGCAGGACTCTATCAGAAAGACTAAAAGAG
>JBAUIB010000325.1:0-11958 GCA_049680585.1 Phormidesmis sp. | reverse complement strand
CTCTTTGAGAGACCCTTGGCCGCTGCCACGCGAGCCGATAACTTCTTCAAGGGTGTCGTAAGGTGCCCCTGCGATCGCTAGCATCTCATCCCCCGGCCTAAGGACGCCAAACAGTGCGCAAGCAATGGCATGAGTACCCGAGACAAACTGCACTCTCACAGCGGCAGCTTCGGCCTCAACCACCTGAGCGAAAACTTTATCCAACACCTCCCTACCTAAATCATCATGTCCATAGCCCGACACACTGGCAAAATGGTGAGGTCCCACTCGGTAAGCCCTAAAGGCAGCCAAGACTTTCCCTATATTCTTCTTGACCAGGGCATCAATCTGGTAAAAAGTTTGAAGGGATGATTGTTCCATCTGCGCTAGCGCTGTTATCCCACTGGGGGCAGGTGGCGGCGCGTCTGATTGATTCATCTTTCAATTGTTCTAACAGGCTTTTGAGTACTATCATCCCACCTCACAAGCCTTGACGTTTTGCGTTGAGATTATAAATGACTATTGCAAAATCAGCTGACCGTCCGCTCAATTGGCCAATCATTCTATTCATGGTGGCCATTCACATCGGTGCGCTATTCGCACTGTTGCCTGCCAACTTTAGTTGGGGAGCTGTCGGCGTCGCTTTTCTACTCTACTGGATTACCGGTTGCCTAGGAATCACGTTAGGTTGGCACCGATTAATTGCCCACCGCAGCTTTCAGGTGCCTCAGTGGCTAGAGTATTTTTTCTTGTTTTGCGGTTCACTCTCTTGTCAGAGTGGCGCAATTGAATGGATCGGGCTGCACCGTCACCATCACGCCTTTTCTGATCAAGAACCCGACCATCACAACTCCAATCGAGGATTTTGGTGGAGCCACATGGGTTGGTTGCTACACGATGTCCCTGCTAAGTCTGAAATCCGCAAGTTCACACAAGATATCAACACTGATCCCGTTTATCTCTTGATTGATAAGTATTTCTTGGTGTTGCAGATTGCGCTGGGCGGGCTGCTATATGCGCTAGGCGGCTGGTCGTTTGTGGTCTGGGGTATCTTTGTTCGCTTGGTGGTGGTGTATCACTTTACGTGGTTCGTGAACAGCGCGACTCACAAGTTTGGCTATCGCACCTATGAGTCAGGCGACCAATCGACCAACTGCTGGTGGGTGGCTCTGTGTACGTTTGGGGAAGGTTGGCACAATAACCACCATGCCTATCAGTATTCTGCGCGCCACGGCTTACAGTGGTGGGAAATTGACGCGACCTGGATGATTATCCGCACGCTCCAAGCCGTTGGACTTGCCGATAAGGTGAAGCTTGCCAAGCCTAAGGTGCAGCCCTCTCGCTAACGGGCAACTGCCAACAAACGTTTTAGAAAGCCCCGTCACTGGATCTAGTGACGGGGCTTTCGCGTCTCTTTTTGCGTATTCGCGTCTTTAAGATCCGTGAAAAATGCGCTGGCGATCGCGCATTACGCCCAGGCCAATCAGTCCACCTGCAGCGCCTTTGTAGTCAGATATGCCCAGCGCAATTTCTCCGGTTTGCTTGGCATTTCTAACAAAGAGAGGAGAGGCATTAATATAGACGGAGGCACTCCGACAGCCCGCCACAAATTTTCTGCTTTCTGAGTAGTCGACGGTCACAATGCTATCGGCATGACCGCTGCTGTAGGTATTTATCCAGCTCAGCGCCGCCGTCGTATCTTCTACCTGACGAAAAGCGATGGTTTTTGCCAAATATGCCTCGCTCCAATCTGACGATTCGGCCGTTACTAGGCTGTAGAGCTGAGCCGTACTTTTGTCTGCTCTAATCTCAAAGCCGTCTTCTTGCAGCCGGTTCCAGAGGCGGGTTACTGCATTTTCATCGTGCGATTCGTGGAGCAGCACCTTCTCAATCCGATTGACGGCATCGGGTGCACCTGAATGGCTATCGACAATCATTTGATAGACCCGTTCTAGACTGCCACTAGCGTCCCAGTAAAGGTAGCAGTTGCCAATTCTCGACGGAACCACCCGAACGCTAGCCGCTCGGATAATCTGATCGACTAAGCTCGGCCGACCGTGGGGAATGATGAGATCTATATCGGGGCACTTGGCAATATCAAGACGCGAGATATCGGTAGAGGCAACCGGCAGGATAAGATCCGGGCTGAGCCCTACGTTCTCTAAGCTACTGCACAAAATACTGGCAATTATCTGGTTGGTATGACTGGCCTCGCTGCCTCCTCTGAGCACCAGCGCGTTGCCAGTCCGGATACAGAGCGCAGCAGCGATCGCGCCCAAATCTGGAAACGCTTCGTAGATGAATCCCACAATACCCACAGGCCGAGTGTGGTAATAAGCACTACCAGCGGCCCCATCAGCAAAGAGAAAGCCGGTACCCACATCAGCTAACCGATGACAGACCGTCGCGGCCGTCTGTACCCGCTCAGGCGTCAGCTTGAGCCAATCTACGACCAGATCAGGCACCGCCATATCACGGCTGATTTCAAGATCGAGCGTATTGGCTTCTAAGATGTCATCTTGGCGCTGGCCGAGAGCTGTACCCATTGCCAATAAGGCGCTAGAACATTGCTCACTGGAGTCCAACTGGTCAGCGGCCTGTCGGACTAGCGTGAGAGCCGCCGTAAAATCATCTGAAGATAGGGTCATTAAGCTAGCGCCGCAACACCACCCAAAACATTACTACCAAAAGGAGTATTAAAGCGATGCTTCCTGCGGTAAGAATCCCAGAGAGCGCCAGCTGAGTGACGCCAAACCAGAGCAAAAAGCCCAGCAGGACAACCGCGGCTGCATTGACAGCTTTGGGTCTAGCAAGATGGTTACCCACTATCCACTGCTGGCCGTTCCAGCGCCAGATGCGCTGACGGTGATAGGGGTTAGCCAATTTCCCAACAGTGGAAGGATCCTCGCCACGCTCAAAAATCTGCTTGCAGTGATCACAGCCCCACGCTTCTGTCAGCGTAATAGGTACCAGCAAGCCTTGTCGGCAAGACGGACAGGGATAAGTCTTATCAAAATCTAGCGTCTGATTTTCTTCGGGGTGCACAGGTAATCCCACCAGATCTGCTTCTATTTTAAAAGAATTAAACGCCAATGCCCAAGACATTAGCGTTTAACCATAGCGCCTAACAGACGCTTTTCAACCCTCACAAGGGCTACCTTTATCTGATGGCTACTTTTATAGCCACCTTAAAAAGATTCTTTGAAAAAGCGGATGAAGAGATTCGAACTCTCGACATCGACCTTGGCAAGGTCGCGCTCTACCACTGAGCTACATCCGCCTGTTTTTTTAGAACCTTACTACCTTCTCAAACCAAAGACGGTTTGTCAACTATTTTTAAAGTGCCCCATTAAGAGCCGGTAGCCTCTGTTTGGACCTCCTTCGAGAGCGGCAGAACAGGAAACGAACTGTCGGCAATCCCATTAGCTGTAGAACTCCCACCGCCATTGAGCACTTGAGGCATCAGACTCGCCATTTCCAGTGCACTCATAGCATAGCTCCAGCCCAGATTGCTTTTAATGCCTGCACGCTCTAACGCTTGCTGCATAGAATCTGTGGTCAGAACCCCGAAGACCAACGGCACCCCTGTTTGGAGACTAGTCGCAGCAATGCCTTTGGCCACTTCTCCGGCAACATAGTCAAAGTGAGGCGTCTGTCCACGAATCACCGCACCTAAACAGATAACCGCACTATAGCGCCCGCTCAGAGCCAGTTGCCTAGCCACCATCGGCACCTCAAAGCAGCCGGGCACCCAGGCATAATCAACTTGAGTGCCGTGAGGGTTCACATCTATACCGTGACGCTTCAGACAATCTTGAGCGCCTGATAGCAGCTTGGTTGTGACCAAATCGTTAAATCTGCCGATGACGAAGGCAAACCTCATGGCCTCTGTTTGAGTAAAGCTGCCTTCAAAAACTGCCATAGGGTCTCAATAGCTTTGTGTCTTGATAGGTTTACAAAAGATTAGATCGCTCAGGCTTTAAACAAAATCCTAGACGACAAGGTAGTTTAGGCCACCCACTAGAACTACCAAGACGCCCCAAACAATTGAGCCGAGGAAAATAAGACGCTTGGACTGATCCCAGTTGCTAGGGGAAGCGTAGGCGACTGGAACACCTATGATCATGAGAAAAGACCAGAGTACCAAAACAAACAAAACTAGCTGAAAAATAACAGACATAATCTTCGTACTCTCAAAACACTATTTTTAATCTGAAGTGGGCTCATCAAAAGCGGGCAGATCAGATCTGCCACCTGTCAGACAGCAAAGTCCGTAGGTAATCGCCGATGCTCCTATATAGGTAAGCTATCAAAAATCAGTGCCCTTGCGAAAGAGCCAAGAGTAAAGATTTTCGGCGGACAGGTCTTTGGCATAGCTCTTTAGCACAGGTCTTTGGCACAGAAATCTTTGAGTCTAGTCGCATGAGTCAGGAATGCTCAACGCACCTAGGTCGTTTTACCTTAGGCTTTGCAGATACCATAGCGGGATGGATCTAGTTTTGTGCCACACGACGGCTGATTTTGACACGTTGGGAGCGGCAGTAGGGGTGAGCTGTCTGCGCCCAGGCAGCCGTATCGTCCTAACCGGAGGGGCTCATCCGACAGTCCAGCGGTTTCTCTCACTGTGGCGTGATCAATATCCGTTGATTGATCGGCGGGCGGTGGTCTTTGATCAGGTGCGATCGCTCACACTCGTTGATGCCAGCTGGCGCGATCGCTTTTCACCGGTCAGTGACTGGCTTCAGCAGGCCGAAACAGCCGGCTTGCCCATTGATATCTACGATCACCACGATCCTCACACGCTTTCTGATGAATCACCCGACGATATCTGTGACATCCCCTCCGCCAAGCTCCATATAGAAGCGGTCGGGGCGGCGACTACGCTGATTGTAGAGGCACTGCAGCATCAGGGGATCGTGCCGACGGCAGTAGAGGCAACGGCGATGGCGCTGGGAATTCACAGCGATACGGGCTCGCTGACCTTCGAGCAGACCACTAGCCGCGATGCGGCAGCGCTCGCCTGGCTGATGGCCCAGGGTGCGGTTCAGTCAGTCATTGCTGAAAATAGCGAGCCCGCCTTGTCATCTCAGCTACAAGATCTGCTGGGCACAGCGCTAGAAACAATCGAAACTGAGCGGGTGCGAGGCCATTATCTGGGCTGGGTACGGCTGAGACTCCCCAGTTTTTTGCCAGGGCTATCTGCTTTGGCAGAGCAGCTAATGGCAGTGCTGGGGCTAGATACGCTGCTGCTCTACGCTAGCTATCCGCTGCCTCAGGCAAATAAAGCGGTCGTGATTGGGCGATCGCACACAAATCTCCTATTGCCGCACAGCAGCATCGATTTGCGGCCCATTTTTCAATCGTTAGGCGGCGGTGGTCATGCGCAGGCGGCTTCAGCTCTGCTCAAAAGCCAGGATGCGCAAACAGACAGTCTACGATCAGCCTTTGAGCGCGTGTTAGTAGAGGTGCGATCGCAAATTCCTCAAATGATCACCGCCAAGGCCCTCATGTCATCACCTGTGCGCACTATCTTGCCCACCACAAGCGTAGACGAAGCCCAGCGGGTTTTACTGCGCTACGGCCATACAGGGCTTTGCGTTGTGAATCAGGCGACCGAGCTCGTTGGCATTATTTCTCGCCGCGATGTTGATATTGCCTTACGTCACGGCTTAGGCCATGCCCCTGTTAAAGGCTGTATGAATGTGCAGATCAAAAGCATCGCACCAGAGACCCCTATCACTGAGATTCAGTCGCTGATAAGGACCCACGATATCGGCCGGCTGCCTGTCTTAGCCGATGGAGCACTGATTGGAATTGTCACGCGAACTGATTTGCTCAGACAGATTCACCCAGACCGCTCAGCCCAGCAGCTCACAAACTGGCCTGTAGATTGGCTCGCAAGTCAGCCGGAAAAAAGTTATGAAACCGCGTCTGATCTGGCGATCGCTCAAACAAGCCTAAACCGTCCCCCTGCGGCAGCAACCCTCTACCAACAGCTCAAAAACCGCATTCGTGAAATCTGGCCAGTGCTACAGCTGATTGCGACAGCAGCTGATCGCAGAGGATGGACCCTCTACATCGTGGGTGGAGCTGTACGCGATTTACTGCTGAGCCTATTGTCAAAAGGGAGCTTGTCAAAAGGGAGCGAGCCAGCCTTTGCGCTGACTGATATCGATCTGGTGGTTGATGGTGCGGAAACAGGTGCTGGCATGACCCTAGCGAAATCGATTCAATCGAGCTATCCAAACGTCACCGTACAGGTTCACGGTCAGTTTCAGACCGCTTCACTGATTTGGCATCCCCATGACGCGGCCAGCCCGCCGACTGCTACCAGTCCAGAGACCATTAAAAAGAGCGACACAGAGACGTGGCACAGCCAATCTCCACTACTCATTGACATCGCGACTGCTCGCACAGAGTTCTATCCCTATCCAGCCGCTAATCCTGAGGTGGAAGCTAGCACCATTCGCCAAGATCTCTACCGCCGTGATTTCACCATTAATGCGATGGCCATGCAGATGAATGGCTCGCAGCCGGGCCATTTGCTTGACTTTTTTGGGGGTTGGATAGACCTGCAGCAGCGCCATATACGAGTGCTCCATGCCAACAGCTTCATTGAAGATCCGACGCGAATTTTTCGAGCAGTCCGCTTTGCTGCTCGGCTAGGATTTGCCATTGAGGCTCAGAGCGAACAGTTTATTCGCTACGCGCTTAGCAGCGGCGTCTATACACGCATGCTAACCAGCGCAGATAAAACACCCGCTTTGCAAACTCGCCTAAAAGCGGAGCTGAAGTACCTACTCACCGCCCCACAGTGGGAAGTGTCTTTGGCACAGATTGAGCATTTGGGGGCCTGGGCCTGCTTGCACAGCAGCCTGAAGATGTCTCCCGATCTTTGGAAGCAGCTGCGCCGGATGGATCGTTGGCTAATCCGCTTTGAAGTTGACCAGCCTCGCTGGCTGATGCTGTTAGCGCTCATTATTGCTCAGCTAGAGCCAGCGGATCGCGCCAGCACTGCACTCAATCTGGAGTTAGATGCTCGCAGTCGGTACCGACTCGAAAATCTGCATCTTTGGGAAGCTGATTTACTTACCCAGATCCCACAAGCCGACAAACCTAGCCAAATCTATCGCTTGCTCCAACCGTATGCCCATGCGGCGCTTTTGCTGATGGGCGATCGCCATCCCCGCCAACTCGGCCCCAAAATTTGGCAGTACGTCGTCCGGCACTCGCAAATGCCGCCACTGATCAACGGTGCTACTCTTAAACGATTAGGCTATCAGCCAGGCCCTCAATTCCGTGGTATTTTAGCTGCCGTGCACTATGCGAGCTTAAATGGCGAGGTGACCACCGCTCAGGCGGCAGAAGCCTACGTTGTAGCTCATTATCCTCTATAGGATTCCAGCTCGCGCTCATGCGACAAAACCGCCTATCTAGCGACCTGCACTTGGACCTATGTCTTTATCACCGCTCAAATCTGGTTACCCTCGACCATCCCAATCTACCCACACTGGCGCAGAGACGGACGGCTCACCAGCCGAACCACTAACGCTATTCCAAGCGCTGATTATTACTGCAGGTCTAGCAGGCTTGATAGGTCTCTGTAGTGGAGCCACTATCCGATTTGCGCTGGCTCACTCTGCCAATGCCCGTTTCTTGAGCCCGCTGCAAACTTTCCCTACCGATGAAGCGGAGGAGCCCCTAGCAGAAAACTCAACACCAAAGCCGCTAGCATCCGACCCGATGCCTACGTTTGCGGCAACGGATGAAGCAGTCGATGTCACGACATTCGATACGTTCTCAAACCGGGAAAGTGAAAGTAGTCGCCTAGTTGATCCTCAAGAAACACTTGAGAGAGGGCCTGTGATTGGCGATAGTTTGCGCGACGACAGTGACAACTATTTACTTGATGGTGAAACCGATTATGACATCACAGGTGATTACAATGCAGGAGAGGACTACGATACAGAAGAGGACTATCCGCGGGTAGAAGCGCCGGATGATGAGGATAGCGCATACTGGATAGGTCAGTGACCCACTGGCATTCTCACAAGTAACCGCAACGGGTGCCAGAACTGACTAAAGAATGCTTATAATTACAAGAGTAAATACGTAAACTTTTATGAGTAATCCCATGCTGCAAGCCTTTTTTGTTGGACGAGCGCTGGCAGCTGCCGTGAGCGAAAGAGCCGAGCATCTGGTGAGCGATGGCCTTAGCCAGTTAGGTAGATTTGACGCTGAGCAGCGTGAAAATTTTCGCCAGTTTACGGAAGAGGTCATGTCGAGGGCTGAACAGGAGCGGGCAGCGGCGGGCGTTAGTCAGTCAGACGGTCCGAGCGCTACAGTTAGTTCGCCTACTTCGGCGCTAGACACGGAAGACTTGCAAGCCACTATCGACAACTTGAGAGCCGAAATCGCTCAAGCTCGAGCAGCGTTACAGACGTACCGACAGTCTTCTTGATGAACCCTATGTGTTTAGACCCGCAGTTGTAAGCGTCTGCCTAAAGCATTTGATCGCTGTAGTCGTGTCGTATCTGGCACGTATGGCTAGCTTATTCCATTTTTCGGGCGGTGTCTTTTGTGTACTACGATCACAGAGTAGTCAGTATCTTTTAAGAAAAAACTTTTAACCCCTTTTTTAGCATAGGAAGCCTGAGTGTCTGCTGTTTCTAGAGAAAGTGAATCCTCTCCTCTGTTAGATCCGCTGGCGGCCCCTGTGCCTCCCGGTGACATCACAGTCGATGATGCCACAGCCAGTAGTGATATCAAGGGGCATGACGACACCGGTGAGACTGGCGAGAACAGCCTGAACGGGCACCGTATGCAAGTACCCGTCAATGCCTCTAGCATCCCAACGGCAATGCCCGCTGAACAGCCGCAACTTGCCTCTACAGCAGCGCCAGCCAGCACCTCAAAAGCCTCTGCTAGAGAAGGGCGCAGCTCATACAAGGGGAGTACCTATCGAGATGGCGACTATCGCTGGAATCGCGGTAGCTACTCTCGCCCGCAGCGGTTTATCGACATTTGGTCGTTTGTGCTAAAGCTGTTAGCTAAGCGCTGGCTATACGGCAAAGCCTGGAGTTACGCGGGTCCGGTAACGCCTGAAAAGCAAAAGCAGCGTCGCCAAGAAATTGCCATTTGGCTGAGAGAAACTTGTTTGAGCTTAGGGCCGACTTTTATCAAGATCGGTCAGCTCTTTTCTACCCGCGCTGATTTATTTCCGATTGAGTACGTAGAAGAGCTCTCTAAGCTGCAAGATCGCGTCCCTGCTTTTGGCTACGAACAGGTAAAGACCATCGTTGAGGGTGATTTTGACCATTCCCTCAGCGAGCTGTACGGCAGCTTTGATCCGGTGCCAATTGCAGCAGCAAGCCTAGGGCAGGTTCACTGCGCTCAGCTCCACTCAGGAGAAGAGGTCGTCGTCAAAGTTCAGCGGCCTGGGCTTGCCAGGCTATTTGAAATTGACCTATCCATTCTCAAAGGCATTGCCCAATACTTCCAAAGCCATCCTGAGTGGGGCAAGGGACGCGATTGGATTGGCATTTACGAGGAGTGCTGTCGCCTGCTGTGGTTAGAAATTGACTTTCTTCATGAAGGCCGCAATGCAGACAAATTTCGGCGCAACTTCCGCGGCGTCGAGTGGGTCAAGGTGCCGCGAATTTACTGGCGCTACACCTCTTTCCGGGTGCTGACGATGGAGTACATGCCCGGCATTAAGATCAGCCACTATGAGGCGCTAGAATCAGCCGGGCTAGATCGTAAACGCTTGGCACGGTTGGGCGCAGAAGCTTATCTGCGGCAGCTGCTGAGCGATGGTTTTTTTCACGCCGATCCTCACCCCGGTAATATTGCCGTGAATGCGGCGGATGGATCGCTAATTTTTTATGATTTTGGCATGATGGGCCAAGTTCAGCCCGTAACCCGCTCTCGGCTGATGGATACGTTTGTCGGCATTGCCCAGCGGGATGCAAGTCAAGTGATGTCAGCGCTGGTAGCATTGGGTGCACTGGCTGAAATCGACGATATGGGGCCGGTGCGTCGCTCCATTCAATACATCCTTGATAACCTGATGGATAAGCCGTTTGAGGAGCAGTCGGTGACGGCTATCAGCGACGACCTCTATGCGGTAGCGTACGACCAGCCTTTTCGGTTTCCAGCCACATTTACGTTTGTGATGCGCGCTTTTTCTACGCTTGAGGGGGTAGGCAAGGGGCTAGATCCAGAGTTTAATTTTATGGAAGCCGCTAAACCTTACGCAACGGAGCTTATGACGAACGGTAGTCCCGGTGAGCCCAACGGTCTTTTGGGCGAAATTAGTCGACAGGCAGCGCAGGTGGGCACCTCTGCTCTGAGCTTGCCTCGGCGGATTGAAGATACCCTCGAACGATTAGATCGCGGTGACATTCGAGTCCGGGTGCGCTCTATTGAGAGCGATCGCATTTTGCGCCGCAGTAGTAATCTGGCGTTGGCCAATAGCTACACGCTGCTGGTCGGAACCTTTACGCTATCGGCTACGCTGCTGATTATTTTTGAATTTGTTTGGCTCGCAGCGGTGATGAGTTTGCTGGCTGCCATCTCTGCGATCGCTCTGATTCGCCTACTGATGCGAGTCGCCAAAGCGGATAGAATGCCGTAGTTTATCTAGAACAGACCCACAGAACAGACCCAGAATAGCTCTAGAGAGAGGGCTTGAAAAGATGCTCTAGCGCTTATTCTAAAGACAAGGGGATATCTGCTTGATGCCCCGTCCAGCGTCCAGACATTCTGACCTAAGGCATTTTATTGGTGCGATCTTATGTTTAAGCGTGTGCTCATTTGTACTGATTTTTCGGATAGTCTTCAGCGCTTAGCCAAGTTTGTGCCCGATTTGGCGAAAGGTGGCATGGAAAAAATTGTATTTTTCCACAGCGTACCGCTGATGACCTCTCGCGAAATTCCTTGTGTAGATGAGGAGAAAGTGAATGAAGCTCGTCAGATGTTGTCAGCAGCAGAGTCTTCCGTGCCAGCCGGAACAACAGTCGAAATCGATATCATGTCTGGCCGTGATAACGAAAATATTATCCGAGCCGTTAAAAAACATCAGCCCGATATTATTTTTTCAGGCATGGCGACCCGCTCTGCTTTGAACGAGCGGCTTTTTGGCAGCACGACGATGGAGATTGTCAACAAGGTCGATGTGCCCATGCTCGTCTTGCGACCTCAGCTAATTGCCACTTACCGGGTGAGCGAGTTGGCTCAGCGCTGTCAAAACATGTTTGACTATTTGCTAGTGCCTTACGACGGTAGCGACAGCGCCAAAAAGATTGTAGAGGCAATCAAGGCAAAGATTCAGGCAGATCCGGACTGTGCGCTAGAAACCTGCTTGCTGTGTTGGGTAATTGACGATAGCGGACGACTACCTAGCGATAACCAAGCTCAAGCTGCTCAAACCGAGCTAGATAAAGTCAAAGCTGAGCTAGAAGGCTTTGGCACTGAAATCAAAACGCAGGTGATTACAGAAGTCCGCACTGGCAACCCGATTAATGAAATTCTACAGTCGGGAGAGGAGCACGATATCAGTGCGATCACAGTGTGCCCCAGTAAGGGCGGCTTGCTGAAGCTGACAGTTCCTAGCTTCACGAGCGCACTGCTGAGAACATCTTGGCACCCGGTCATTCACTTCCCCCGTCAAAAATAGCCGAACCTATCACCACTAAAAGCCTAAAGACACTTCTGCATCGTTCTTAGAATCGACGTGCATAACCTCAAAGTTCATCAGAATTTTAGGCTTTAAGTTACTCTCTAGTTCTTGTTTTAGCATTGCTTTACTGTCTTTCGGACTGCCAATGGAAGGAAAAGCACGCGCTGTCGTAGCCCATTCTTGAAATAGTTTTCGTTGGCTGGCAGCGATCGTCAGTGTCCGCACATGCAGGCAGGGGTGAGGCGCCTCTTCTGCAAAGAACAAGATGCGATACTGCTGGATGTCTGCTAGCGCCCAAA
>JBAUIB010000324.1:0-11303 GCA_049680585.1 Phormidesmis sp. | reverse complement strand
AAGTTGTCCCCTCACCATAAACCGACTGCACAGACACCTGGCCCCCATGCAGCTCACAGAGTTCTTGCACCAGCGCCAGCCCCAGGCCAGTCCCCTCATAGTGGCGATTGGCTGAGCCATCGGCCTGGCGAAACCGCTCAAACAAATGAGGAATTTGATCTTCGCGAATGCCGATGCCTTCGTCTTGCACCTGCAAACGAGCGCTGCTGCCGACCGCTTTCAGTCTCACCGTGATAGATTTACCGGCTGGGGTAAATTTCATCGCGTTAGAGAGCAGATTGTAGAGCACCTTATCAAACTTCTCTGTGTCTAGGTAAACCGGCAGGCACATGTCAATTTCAGTGTTCAGCGTGATCTGCTTGCGCTCGCAGTAGACTTGAAAGGCTTCCACCACTTCGCTCGTAAATACCGCCAGATCGCAGGGCCGGAAGGTTGGCTGCATTTTGCCTGCGTCTAGTCGCTGCAGGTCTAATAGCTGATTGACTAACCGCAGCAGCCGCCTAGAGTTACGCAGCGCGATCGCTGATTGTTCTGCGCTGAGTCCTTCTCCCCGCTCTACTGCAGACTCTAAAGGGCCAATCGTCAGCGTTAGCGGCGTGCGAAATTCGTGCGAAATATTTTGAAAGAAGGTGGTTTTTTGCTGGTCTAGCGCTAGCAGTTGCTCGGCCTGGTGTCGGCTGGTTTGGTAGAGATGGGCTTGCTGCACAGCGATCGCAGCCTGGTTAGCCACAGCTTGAGCGAGGGCCACCTCATCTGGCTGCCACTGACGATAGTGAGACTCCTGACGGGTCGGATCGCCGTTTTCTTGCTTGAGCAAAATGCAGCCCGTAATCCTGTTCTCTGCCAGCAAAGGGACTGCCAGCATTGCCGCTGGTGCTGACGGCTGCTGCGCGGCATGGATAATTACCGGCTGCTGCGTCTCTGAGAGCTGTCTTAGAATAGGATCGTCTGCAATCAGCATAGGGGTCTGGGGCAGCGTGGGAAAAGCCAGCTCATTCGCCTCGTAATGGCCCACACACTCGGCGTATTCGCCGGTCCACAGAGAGAGCATGCAGCTATCGGTATGAAGCGCCTGGCCTAGCTTCTGCGTGATGGCCGCAAAAATTTCGCTCGGCTCTAAGCTGGCGTGCAGCGCTTTGGTGATGGTATTTATCAGCATCTCACGCTGGGCTAAAGACTGTACCCGTTCATAGGTCCATGCCTGAGAGAGCGCCAGGCCCGCCTGATCAGCAATCGTGCTCAGCAGCTTCACTTCGCTTTCTTGCCAGGGCTTTTGATGGGCGCACCTGTGCAGGGCTAGGACGGCTAAAATATCTTGCTTGCAGATCAGCGGGATCAGCAGACTGGTGCGAATGTTCAAGGCCCGGTAGGCAGCTACAGCGGCAGCGTCGGGCGCAGCTTCTATGACATCTTCAAGTACTTCTAGGTGCTGGGTAAAGGCGGTTGGCCAGACTGTCATCTCCAGCGATGCCAATGCCTCGGGGGTGAGTACTCGCGTGGGCACGGGCGTGCTCATGCCCGCTGGCAGCTGCATTTGCAGATCTTCTGGTACAGCGGTGCCGACATAGTGAAAGGCAAGCGCGTTGGATCGGATATCAGCCAGCGGCTTGACGATGCCATAGTCGAGCTCGAACGCCTCTCCTAAGGTTTCGACGATGGTCTCTAGCATTTCTTGAGAGGTTTGGGCGCTGCGAATGGTATTGGCGATCGCATTGAGCAAGGTCTCTTGGCGAACTGCTCGGTTGAGCTCTTGGGTCCGCATCCGCAGCACACTGTGCGTATCGACCGCCTGATTGACGACTGCTCTAAGATCCGTTTCCTCCCAAGGCTTAGTCACATACTTAAATACTTTGCCTTCATTGATCGCCTCGACGAGATCTTCGACATCGGTGTAGCCAGTGAGCATAATCCGAATAGAGTTCGGGTAGCGATCTGCAGTTAGTCGCAGCAGCTCTGTGCCGCTCATACCCGGCATCCGCTGATCGGAGATAATCACGGCAACATCTTCTTGATCAGCCAGCCTCTGCAAGGCATCATGGCCGCTGGTTGCCTTAATTACTTTGAAATCTCGATAGAATGTCCGATAGAGTAAATCCAAATTATCGGGCTCATCATCGACCACTAAAATTGTGTGCTTAGAGGCCTCTTCCCGTCGGTCTCGTGCTCTCAGTGCCATGCATAGATGCTCTTATCTGTAGGGCTTTAGGCCGAAACGTCTATCCCGCAGGTATCATGTCTGGAATTGAGAATTTAGACGGTGGATCTAGACGGTAGATCTACGGCACCTGTATCACGCCCTATATAAAGTTCCCACCCTTTTTCAAGTTTTTGCTATGTCACAGGCTAATGCCGAGCATGCCTTTTCCTCTGTTTATCGGCGATCGCCTTTTCGCATTCGAGCCGCCCAGCCCAAAGATCTCCCAGCCGTTGTCAGTGTTTTACTCAACAGCTTTTACGAGCAGGCAAAGGCCACTCAGTGGTTGTACTGGGTGATGCGCCTGGGCATTCAAGCAGACCTCAAGAGCCGTCTCAAAACGCCAGCGAGTCAGTACACTTGCCTAGTGGCAACCACTGTATTATCTGACTCTGCTCAGTCGGGGCCAGTCATCGGCACCGCCGAAATCTCTCAACGGCCTTGTGAAGCCTGGCGACTTTTTCCACCCAAACGGGCCTATCTCTCCAACCTAGCCGTCAGCTCAAATTATCGCCGTCAGGGCGCTGCTCAGCAGCTTTTAGCCACCTGCGATACCATCGCCGTAGGCTGGGGGTTTCATCGCATTTATCTACATGTTATGGCCGACAACCCAGCGGCCCAAGCCCTCTACCGACAAGCTGGCTATCGGCCCTGTGAAGTCAGCAATCCTATCCTCTCGGGGCTCGGCTGGCGACCACAGCGACTGCTGCTATCCAAGACAGTGAGCTGATGCTCATAAGCCAGATTGAAACATTAAGAAAGTCAGTGGATAGTCAGTTAATTTACGGATGCTTTGTTGTTATCTTAATAACGTTACTGAGAGTTTTGTGTACGGCATGTGAAGCGATAATTGCTCTGCGATAAAGAATGAATAAAAAATATTTGTTCGCTATCCACACTGCCGGGATTCGTATCACATTGGAAGTAGTCACTAGAGTAATGTTGCTAAGCAGGCTCAAGTAAACGCCTCAAAGTATGAATCTTATGCCCATCGCGAAGACAGTTGCGTTATCAGCTGAGTTGAGCCGCCGGGTAGCGAGTACCCCGACCCCTTGTAAGAAATTGGGCAGCTCTGGTAGTATCGGTTTTCAGTCGTATGATCGAGCCAGTGGACATATCACTAGCCAAGATATCAGCCGACATCGAGTGCACGGCAACGCCAATCTACCAGACAAAACTGCTCAGGCTATAGGATCGCAAGCTATAGGATCACAGATCGTTTCACAGAAGGCAGTTTTTCAAACCAGGTCTCAACGAGCACAGAGAGCAGGAGATTGGAAATTCTTCGATGCACCCGTGAACCAAAATTTAAAAGTTGACGAAGTAGTTGAGAAATTGGACAGCGGCCAGCTTTGGGTGGTCAACAGCCGTCGGCGCAACGGTCTGATTGTAATGCGTGAATTTCACGCTGAATTTGCAGGTCCAGGCGCAGCCGTAGGCGGCGACTTAGATCACGGTGACATTGTCAAAATCATCCCGATTGGCAATTTGTCGCTGCTAAAGCCCGATTCTCACGAAGCCCACCAGAATGCCATCAAAATTCGTCTTCAGTGGATTCGCCTTACCCAAAACTTCACCGATCAGCCCAGCCCGGATGATCGCGCTCGGATGATTTTAGAGCAGTTTAAAACCTATTTTGACCAGACAACCGTCAACCGAGTTCCAGATAAAGCCTTTGCGATGCTAGTCGGTGTTTTACCGCAGACAATTCATCGGGTCCGGTCAGGGTTTGCCTGGTAGTGGCTGAGCTGCCAAGACCTGATGTAGGTTACGTAAGGTTCGCTGATTTTCGGCGGCAGTGCCGATACTGATGCGCAGTCCCCCACCCGTATGTCGAACCAGGGTACCGTGATCGCGCAGCCGCTCAAATAGGCTGGCTAGGGCTGCTGGCGGCGGCGTATCGTTAAGACCAGACAGGGCGCGATCGCTCAAGCGCACATACACAAAGTTGCTATCGCTCGGCCACACTCGCAAAGCCGGGTGATCGGTTAAGGCATGAAGCAGCTGATCCCGCTGGGCCACAATGGTCGGAATCTGGATGAGGAGCTGATCGCGATGAGCCAGGGCAGTGAGTGCCGCCGCTTGAGAAAAGCTTGGTAGGTTGTAGGGCAGTCTGAGCTTTTCGATCGCGGCGATAATCTGTGGATGGCCAATACCGTAACCGACTCGATGGGCCGCTAACCGAAACGCCTTGGAAAACGTGCGCAAGACAATCCAGTTAGAGCGGCTCAGTGCTTCTGAGAGCGTCGTATGGCCGCTAAATTCAAAGTAGGCTTCATCGACCACAACTAAAATATCGCTCGGTAGCTGTTTCAGCCAGTCCAGCTCCATCTGGGTTAGGGCATTGGCAGTCGGTGAATTGGGATGCACCATAAAGACGGCTCGAATTGGGGGCGAGGCTGGCTGGGCAAGCTGATGATCAGAAGTTTGGGCGATCGCTGTCTGCGCCGCGGCTAAATCTACCTCAAAATTATCTTTACGGCCCACGCTGTGAACAGTCACACCCAGCGTTTTGGCAAGGATGCCGTACATCGAAAACGTCGGTTCGCTGACCAGTATGGAGCCGTGATTACCCAGACAGGTCGCCATAATAATGGAGCGAATCAGCTCGTCGGAGCCATTGCCCAGCGTGACGTTTTCAGGGCCAATGGTGTCAGGCGAAATTTCTCCAGAGCTGACAGCGTAGTCCACGACGGCTCGCTTGAGCTCCTGTTGGTCGCCGTCAGGATAGCGGTTGGCGGCGATCGTCTGTTGATAGTGCTGAGCCAGACTCGCCTTCAAGTCTGCCGGTAGATCAATCGGGCTTTCATTCGTGTCGAGTGGATCTAGTACCGGCTCGCTCGCCGCTTTTATCGGCTGCTCGGACAGATCTTCAGAGGGATGGCCAGATTGATAGGCCGCTAGCTGAGACAAATCGTCACGGAGAAAAGTCATAGGGAAAGCCAGCAACTGCAGACTTTGTCGGTAGTATTGGCTGCATTTTACAGCACTCATTACAGCCCAAGCCAGCGAAGCGATCGCCTATCGGGTATCATGGCACCCGTCTTGCTGCCCCCCTTATTCATCTTTACCCTGCGCGATCATGACAGAGCCCAAAACACAGCCTTTACGCATTACGCTCCTACCAGGCGACGGCATCGGCCCCGAAATTATGCGCGTCGCGATCGCCGTTCTCAAGCAGGTCGGCCAGCAGCATCAGCTTGAGTTTGACTTTACCGAGGCTCTGCTAGGCGGCGCGGCGATTGACGCCACGGGCACGCCCTTGCCCGATGAAACGCTGAGCGCCTGCCGTCAGAGCGATGCGGTCTTGCTCGCCTCTATCGGCGGGTATCAGTGGGACAGCTTACCCCGCGCCCAGCGGCCAGAAACAGGGCTGCTGGGACTGCGCTCAGGGCTGGGTCTATTTGCTAACCTGCGGCCTGCAACTATTTTGCCGCAGCTTTTGAGCGCCTCTTCACTCAAGCCAGAGGTCGTCGAAGGGGTCGATATTATGGTGGTGCGCGAACTCACGGGCGGCATTTACTTCGGTCAGCCCAAGGGCATTTTTGAGATGGAGGACGGAGAAAAGCGCGGGGTGAGCACGATGGCTTATACCAGTCGTGAGATTGATCGCATTGGGCGAGTGGCGTTTGAGACGGCGCGTAAGCGAACCGGGCGGCTGTGCTCAGTGGATAAGGCCAACGTACTGGAAGTGTCTCAGCTATGGCGCGATCGCATCACAGCGCTCAGCAGCGAATATTCAGATGTCGAGCTTTCCCATCTCTACGTAGACAACGCCGCCATGCAGCTAGTCCGGGCTCCCAAGCAGTTTGACACCATTGTCACCGGCAATCTATTCGGCGATATTCTATCCGATGCGGCAGCGATGCTCACAGGCAGCATCGGTATGCTACCATCTGCCAGTCTGGGCGAGAGCGGCCCAGGTGTGTTCGAGCCGGTACATGGCTCAGCGCCAGATATCGCCGGACAAAACAAGGCCAACCCCTTGGCTCAAGTACTCAGCGCAGCGATGATGCTACGCTACGGCCTCAACCAACCTGCACCTGCCGATCAAATTGAACAAGCTGTACTCACCGTGCTCGATCAAGGCTATCGAACTGGGGATATTATGTCTGACGGCATGAAGGCCGTTGGCTGCGAAGAAATGGGCCAAGCCCTGGAGAAAGCCCTGGAGAAAGCCCTGGCGTAAACATTGGACGTAAATATTGAGGGTAAAACTCATCTCTAGGCTCGATTATTCGTACTTATTTTGTACTATTCTATGGGCACGCTTTTTCAGTAGATATCTTTTTAGTCCATCTTTATTTAGTCCATGTACTAGGAGTCAATTTTAGGTATGTCATCGCCAACCATGAGCAGGCTAACTATGAGCACGCCCCCCATGCCATCCAACAATACCGATCCGCTGGCCTTTGGTGACGATTCAGTCCTCATGGATCCAGAGCTAATTAAAGCGGCCAGACATATCTACCGCACCTTCTACGAAGTGCATCCAGAAGTGATGCAAAGGCCCATCGGTGTTGCCATTGGCCGCTCAAATCATCGCGGTAAGCTCGTATTTGGTGACAAGCCCGTTTTGCTGCCCCAGGAGTGCTTTGTCCCCTTCAATCAAATTGAGCCGGGGCTAATTTAGCGAATCAAGCAGTTTATCGAGAGCGACGTATCAATAGCGGTCGTATCAATAGCCGCTGATGCGTTGACACCCTCAACTGGGCAATTTAGTGAGGTCTTCAGTTTTTTCTGATTTGGGGCCTTTCCATTGATATCGCCTAGTCTAATGGATGCGCTTGTTCCGGGTCTGATCGTTTTAGGATTTGGCGCGGCGGTGGGTAGCTTTTTAAACGTGGTGGCTTACCGGCTACCGGCAGGGATTTCGCTCCTTTATCCCCCTTCTCGCTGCCCGCACTGCGACACTCGACTAAAGCCTTACGATAATGTGCCAGTGCTGGGTTGGCTGTGGTTACAAGGTCGCTGTCGCAGCTGCCGAAACCCGATCGCCCTGCGCTATCCGGTTGTGGAACTGGCGACGGGTGGGTTGTTCTTAGCGGTGTTTATCACCTTTGGCATTACCTGGCAAACTCTAGGCTATTGGATCTTTATTAGCTGGCTGCTGGCACTGGCGCTGATCGATCTAGATACGCTGACGCTGCCCAATAGTCTGACGGCCTCAGGGCTTTTGCTCGGGTGGGGGGCTCAAGGGTGGCTGGGCTACGCGCAGATGCCAACATTCAGTCATGCTGCTAGCAGTATCCTCTCCGCTATGATTGCGAGTGTTTGCGGGCTGTGGCTTTTTGATGCAGTTGGCATTGCGGGTGCTCGGGCGTTTGGCAAGGCGGCGATGGGGGGCGGCGATGCTAAGCTGGCGGCGATGATGGCGGCCTGGCTGGGGTGGTCAGGGCTATTACTGGCGACCTTTTTAGCGGCGCTGCTTGGCGTCGTGATTGGCGGTGGGGCCTTAGCGGCTGGGGTGCTAAGGCCAAAACAGCATATTCCTTTTGGTCCATATCTGGCTTTGGGTGCGCTATTGGCCTTGTTTTATGGCAATCAGCTGATTGAGGCTTATCTAGCTATTTTTTTCTAGCGGCTCTTTTCCTGATAGGTCTTTAATTGCAAGCAGGCTTCTAGTAAGTCTTCACTGAAATTTCCCAATGAAATTTCCTACTGTGGGATGCAACCCAGTAGGATAAACAAAGCAATTGCCTCGTGAAAACCACGCAGTGAGCGCGTGAGGCAGCGACTTCAAATTAAGTGCAATGAGTGGGAAAATGTCACTGTTCGACTGGTTTGCCAATCGTAGGAAAACAGGTTTGATTAGCCAGGATGGGCAGGAGCGAGAAATCGCCGATGGGCTATGGACGAAGTGTGAGCGCTGCGACACGCTGACCTACGCCAAAGATTTGAAGGCTAATCAGCAGGTGTGCCCTGACTGTGGCTACCACCACCGGATCTTTAGCACCCGCCGGATTGAGCAGCTAATTGACGCCGATACCTGGAGTCCGACAGATACGCAGATTTCACCGACTGATCCACTGCGGTTTCGCGATCGCAAAGCCTATGCCGACCGCATTCGCGATACCCAAGCCAAAACCAAGCTCATAGATGGCGTCCAAACAGGCACTGGCAAACTCGACGGTGAGCCAGTGGCCTTGGGGGTCATGGACTTTCGCTTTATGGGCGGCAGCATGGGCTCTGTGGTCGGTGAAAAGCTCACTCGATTGATTGAGCGGGCAACGGCTGATCAGCTGCCTGTGCTGATTGTCTGTGCCTCAGGCGGTGCCCGGATGCAAGAGGGTATGCTCAGCCTGATGCAGATGGCTAAGATTTCTGCTGCCCTAGAGCGCCATCAGGCGTCACGGCTGCTCTACATTCCAATATTGACCCACCCCACCACGGGCGGCGTGACGGCTAGTTTTGCGATGCTAGGCGATATTATTTTGGCTGAGCCCGAGGCGACGATTGGCTTTGCCGGGCGGCGAGTGGTGGAGCAAACCGTGCGCGAGAAGCTGCCCGAAGGGTTCCAAACGTCGGAGTATCTGTTGCGTCACGGTTTTGTCGATAAGATCGTGCCCCGTACGCAGCTAAAGCAGGTGTTAGCGCAGCTGATTCGCCTGCATCAGCCAGTTGGGCAAGTGCCGGTGGCGGTTAAGCAGGTCGAAACTGTTTTAAGAAGTGCGGCGGATGCAGGTTCCTAGAAATTTGCAGCGAGATTTGCGGCGAGGCTTGCAGTGAGATTCGTAGCAAGATTTGCGGTGAAATCGACGACGCTTTGAGCCGATCCAAAAGCGCTGAGATGAGCACCGACTGCTTAGAGATGTAAATCAATGTAACGAAAATGAACGCAACAGGGCGAAACTCTTTCGTCTGAGCTTTTTTTACGGAGCTTATTAGACGTTCTTCTCCCCCTCTCGCCCTATTCGTGGCATGATAAAAAATGATTTGGTTCAATCAAAACTTGAACCACTGCTGTGTTGCGTGTCTGAGAAGCGAGCATAAAAAATGAGAAATTTGTTTAAAAGATGCACCTGGCTGGTGGTAGCGGCTGTCATGTTTGTGTCTAGTTTGCTGGGTGCCGGTTCGTTTGCAAGTGAGGCGATCGCAGCTGAGCTAGATGCCTCCATTCGTACTATTAAAGCCAATGAGCAAGGCGAGACGGTCACTTTACCCACAGAAGAATTTCTGAGAGGACGCCAGAAATTCAACGTAGCCTGTGCATCTTGCCATGTAGCCGGAATTACCAAAACCAATCCGAACGTAGGGCTCGATACAGAGTCTTTAGAAGGGGCTTTCCCGGCCCGAGATAATCTCGCAGCCCTAGTAGACTATCTGCACAATCCCACCACCTACGACGGTTTGGTCGAAATCTCTGAGCTGCATCCGAGTACCCAAAGCTCAGACGTCTATCCTAAGATGCGCAACCTCACTGAGGATGATTTAGAAGCTATCTCTGCTCACATTTTGGTGATGCCTAAGGTCATGGGCGACAAATGGGGCGCAGGTAAGACGAAGTCTCTGTAGTCTTTTGTCACTTGGCCCTATAGTTTGGTCTTATATTGGGGTCCACGTTATCTATCCTTTAGGTCTACACTTTAGGCGCAGGAGAGAGTTTCTCTTCTGCGCTTTATAGTGGCAATGGCTCACAGCTCAACATTCATTAGATGATCACTCGCAGAACACTTCTTCTTGGGGCCGCAGGGTTGACGGTTGGCAGTCTGCTAACAAGCTGTAGCCCTGCCACCGACGACCTCAACATAATGCTGCTAGACGGGGCCGTTCCCCCTGAAGTTTTAAAGAGATTTCGTCAGCAGGCGACAACTTCAGTTCGCTTTCATATCGATTCTCAAATAGAAGATATTTTTCAGCAGCTGCAAACTTGGCAGCTGCCGCCTGAGAAAGCGCAGATCTCGTTGAGACGCTTTTTGCCCTGGCAGACAGAGGCGCGCACGATCAAGCCCAACAATTTGGTCAGTTTGGGTGACTATTGGCTAACGAGTGCGATCGCACAAGATCTGCTCGCACCGTTAGAGATAGCTCCGCAGACCCTAGGCAAATTACCGCCTGTTTGGCAGCAGTTTGTCCGCCGCGATTCGCAAGGGCAGTCCATCCCACTAGAGGCAGCGTCGGAGGGATTATGGGCAGCGCCTTATAAAATGCAGAGTCTAGCCATTATCTATCGGCGCAGTCAGTTTCCGTCAGCCGCTGCGGCCAACGGTTCACCCTTTCAGCGCTGGCGTGATTTGCTGCAGCCTCAGCTCAATCGCCGTATAGCGCTTCCGGATCATCCTCGTATCGTAATTGGCCTTTTACAAAAAATCCGCAGCGGTCGCTTCAACCCAAGCTTCGAGAGTGACCAGAGCAGCCTCTCTACATCTGATTCTCAGCTAGCTATCTCTGAGCTGGCCGAGCCATTTGCCCAGCTCAACCAGCAGGTAAAAACCTACGACTCGCGCACCTCGATCAAAGCGTTGGTAAATGAAGATGTGGATGCGGTTGTGGGCTGGTCAGGTGATGCGGTGGCTGCGCTGAGTCGCTACCGTGACCTAGAGATGACCATTCCCGAAGAGGGCTCTCTGCTGTCGGCAGATATGTGGGTACGGCCTAAAGGAGCAGAGATGAGTGCTTCCGCCCAGGACTGGATAGATTTTTGCTGGCAGGAAGGCCCAGCCACCCAAATTTCAATTGCGGGTAAAGGGCTCTCTCCGATCTTTTTCGGTGAAGGGATGAGCTGGCCGAATGCTTTAAACAACGAGCTTCCGTCGGCTGCAATATTGAAAAACAGCGAGCCGTTACTGCCGTTACCGCCTGAGGTGAAAGCGGCCTATCTCAAGCTATGGCAGCAGCTCAGAGCAAGCGATCGCCCAGAAAGCGAGCAGGAGAGAAAATCTGACGTTACTTAATAGAGGCTTCAGCATACAGGTTTCAGCATACAGGTTTCAGCTTATAGCGGTGTGCGGATGCATTCGTACACCGTCTTGGTGCGCGTTCCCTAGCGCCGCAAAGCGATGCGGGGTCGCACCGCCGCGAGTCACTTGGCCCGTTGCCATGTAAGGCTTTTGCCAGAAAAAATGTATTCAAGCCAAGTGACAAACGCTATATCGCGTTACCCGGATGC
>JBAUIB010000323.1:0-3282 GCA_049680585.1 Phormidesmis sp. | reverse complement strand
GCTTGATTCCCACCCCCCGATAGAAATAGCCCTCGATTTTTGGCAGATTGTCAGCGTAGAACGTTTCTACCTGCACCTCATCAAAGATCTCTTTGACGAGCTGATCGATTTTACGATTGAGATGGCACCCGTCTGCGACGATTCGCTGTACGGGTGTGAACCGGTTCTGCCAGGTTTGGATGTGGCTTTCGTTGCTTAGCCCGTGCTCAATGAAGAAAAATTTGCCGCCGGGCTTCAGCACCCGGTACGCTTCTGCCAGCGCCTGTTTGGCATTGGGAATGCTGCACAGCGTCCAGGTGCACACCACATTGTCAAAGCTTTCATCCGCCATTGGCAGATCTTCTCCGCCCATCAGCTTGGTTGCTACCGGAATTGGACTTGCCGCGATACGCTTTTGGGCGATCGCCCCCATCCCCTCATTTGGATCCAGCGTTGTCAGCGACGTCACACCCAACGGCCCGGAGCGGTAGTGCGGCAAGTTCAGTCCCGTGCCAAAGCCAATTTCCAACACATCTCCGCTGACCTCATCCAGCAGCTGCTTGCGATAGTCCGTCATTGCCTCAGAAGACATCGTCAGCTCTAACAACCGTGGAAATATCCAGCGTGAATACACCCCCATGACAGATCTCTCCCTTTTTCAACCGCCACCTTCTATTTTACGCTGCTTCGTTTCCTTCCCTATTCCGATAACTTCTGCTAGCGTTTTAACTTGCGCCAAGCGCAATCGGCAGCAACTTTTCACAGGGAAAAATCTATGGCAGCACTCAAAGGTCGAAATCTTCTGAGTTTGGCAGATCTCAGCGCAGATGAAGTGATTCATTTGCTGGCGATCGCCGGGCGCATCAAATCAGGAGAAATCAACCCTCAATGCCCACAAAAGATACTGGGCCTCGTCTTCAAAAAAGCCTCTACCCGCACCCGCGTCAGCTTTACTGCCGCGATGTATAAGCTCGGCGGACAGGTGATAGACCTCAACTCCAACCTCACTCAAATTGGCCGCGGTGAGCCCACTGCTGACACCGCCCGCGTGCTAGATCGCTACCTAGACGTGCTCGCCATTCGTACCTATGCCCAGTCTGAAGTCGAAGAATTTGCCCAGCACGGCAATATCCCTGTGATCAATGCCCTGACCGACCTAGAGCATCCCTGTCAAATCTTGGCCGATTTGCTCACCGTGCAAGAAGAATTTGGCAAGTGCGAGAGGCTTACCATGACCTATCTGGGCGATGGCAACAACGTGGCGCACTCGCTGATTTTGGGCTGTGCCTTAGTCGGGATGAATGTGCGGATTGCGACTCCGGCAGGCTACGAACCGGACGAGACGATTTTGAAAAAGGCGAAAGCTATCAGCCAAGGCCAGAGCGAAATTATAGTGACCGACGATGCCAAAGCTGCTGTCGAAGGGGCCCACACGCTCTATACCGATGTTTGGGCCAGCATGGGGCAAGAAGAGTCCGCCGCCAAGCGCATCCCTATTTTTGAGCCCTATCAAATCAATCGTCAGCTGCTGGCGATCGCCGATCCGCAAGCCATTGTGCTGCACTGCCTGCCCGCCCATCGCGGCGAAGAAATTACCGCCGAGGTGATGGAAGGCAAGCAGTCTCGCATTTGGGACGAGGCTGAAAACCGAATGCATGCACAGCAAGCCCTCCTCGCTGAGATTCTAGGCGCTGTGTAATTAAGGTTGAAGTTCTCGAAACGCTTGCCAGACAAACACCTCAGCCGCACCACCAGAGCAAATCCCCTCTCGGGAGGGGCGCAGGGGTGGGTTTCGGTGCACTGAGCTGTAGACGAGCTTCAGAGGGGGGCTTTGGCATGGGCTTTAGGCCAAGCAAACCTAGAAAACTGAGCTGCAATCAAACCCAGCAAAGCCAGTCCGAGCAGCCCCGCCAGTGGATTACTATCTATGCCCGTCACCCACTCCGGCACGCGGCCAGTATACTCGCTCAGGCCGCCGACATTCACAATGTAATACCCCCATATCAGCCCCGCATGTAGCCCAATCGGGTAGCCCAGCCGAGGGATCGCTTCGGTGTACGACTGACCCGTGATGCGACCGGTAATCCGGCCAGTGGGCGATCGCCTTGCCCACACCAGCGCCATACCCAGCACCACCAGCCCCAAAAACTGAGGAAACGTCCGGACAATTTCCGCCCACGGCTTAATAAAATGAGTCGCCGCAAAAAACAGCGCGCTCATCCAGAGTGCAGTCGTCGCCCGGTAGCTCTCTTCTAGCTCCGCCAGCACCCAGCCACGAAACAACATCTCCTCAGCAAATGCCACTGCCAAAGCCATCACCAACCCTTCGACGATGAACTGGCCGAGCCTTGGGCTCGGTGCCCTCGGTATCGCCCACCCCATCAGCGTCTCCACACCAAATAGGGCAAACACACCCAGCACCCCAATCATCAGCGCCAGCAGCAGATCGCGGCCTGTTTGCGATCGCAGTATCAGCCCGCAGTGTCGAAACGGTCTCTCCCAGCGGTGAATGCGCCTGCCCCACCAGGGCAACCCCACCAAAAAGCCACTGTATAGCAGCACCAGCGCGACAATTTCTGCAGTGCCTGAGCGATCAAAGCGATCGCCTAGCCAATAGATCGGCGCAGCAACCGGCAGCCAAGCGATCGCCAGCAGCAGCAAAAACACTCCGATTCGCCGCCAAGCGCCCTGCCGCCGGATCCACCCCTCTAATCGCACCTGCTATACCTGAGATTACATCCAATTATTCATCCGGTTCAATCGTGCTGGTAAGACCCTTGCCACACAGCGCGTCGCAGTAAAACTCCGCATGCTCCAGCTCACAGATAATCACCAGCCCCGTGCCGGAGTTATGGGCCTGCATCATGATATCGATTGCCTGAGGAGCGGTCAGTGAAGGGACCGTCTGAACCAAACATTCAACGACATATTCCATCCCATTGAAGTCATCATTATGCAGCAGCACCCGGTACTTTGGGGCCAGCTTGCGAACCGTAGAAGTAGTGGGTTTTTCAATGGTTCCAATAGAAGTTGGCATACTTTCTATTTGCTCCTTTCCTTAGTGCCTAATAAGAATGACTACCGGTATTTTAGCCTCAGTCAGTTTTCGACGCCGTCCAGACGCCATTCAACATTCGATCTCGCTTTACAACCAGCCTTAGTCGTTCACAGGAGAATGTTAAAATACAAGCAGCGCCAAATATCTGAAAATCCTAATATATCTCGGCCAGTATAAAACAAAACTAAACGGGTTTACTTTTATCCAGCCTCTACAGTTGCCGCTTCTTTCCCCCTCTCTTTTAG
>JBAUIB010000322.1:0-1678 GCA_049680585.1 Phormidesmis sp. | reverse complement strand
ACAATGCCAATGCTCGCCAGAATGGCCCAGAGTCCGTCCAGCCAGCGCTGAGATTTGAGGATGGAGAGTCCCAGCGGTCCGGTGAATTCTAGCGCGATCGCCACCCCCAACGGAATCCGATCAATCGCCGCATAGAAAAAAGAGTTCATCAGTGCGAGCACGACGCCAAAGGCCAAGATTGCCTTGAAGTTTTGCTGAATCTTGTGGTTCCACTTGGGTCGCCACAGCACAAAAAGTAGCAGCGCCGAAAAACTGACGCGTAAGGCTACGACCCCCCACGGCCCTAACTCCCCAAAAAGAGATTTAGCCAGCGCTGATCCAAACTGTACAGAGACAATCGACAGCAGCACCAATCCGATTGGAGAGGGTTGCTTAAGGGAGCTATTCATGTGTTTTAAGTTTCTGTAGGGGGGCTTGGCGAGACTGACGGCGCGCTCGGCTCTTTAGGACTAGCTGGCGATACTGTGGGAGAGGCCATCTCTTCAGGTGGGATCATCCTGGTTGCTTGGGACGCTAAGGCAAAGCTGGCGGGGGGCAAGCTTCCACTGGGAGAGAGGTTCCAGTGATTGAGCACATCTTTGATCAGCAGCTCTTGGAGCCAGGTTTTGGCGACGACTGTCAGCGGCAGCGCCAGCAGTAGGCCCAAAAAGCCGAAGACGCTAGCAAAAAAGATTTGAGCGATTAGAGTAAAGGCAGGTAGCAATGAAACCTGATGGGCCATGATCGTGGGGGTGAGCCAGTAGGATTCTATTTGCTGGATGACAATATAGAGAATGATGACCGCGATCGCCTTCCACGGATCGTCTGACAGCAGTGCGACGACGACAGGGAACACCATGCTCAGGGTGGGGCCTAAGTTGGGAATAAAGTTGAGAATGCCTGCTAGCAACGCATGGGCAAACGCCAGATCAATATGGAGTATCAAGAGTCCGGCAAAACTCAGGGCGAAGATAAAGATGGAGCTGATGATAATGCCGCCTAGCCAGTTGCCCAGCGCTAGATCGCACTTGCCGAAAATCTCGCGGGCTCGCTGCCGATAGAAGGAAGGAAACAGCAGCAGGATGCCGTTGAGATAGGCGGTGGGGTTGACTAGCATCATCAAAGCTAGCACTGTGACAAAGAGAATCTGCACCAGGGTGCGCAGCGAAGAGTTGAAGAAGGAAAAGAAGTTGCTGAAGACATCAAGAACTGCAGAATCGGGAGAAGTTAGCCAGGCTAGAAACTCGCTGAGCTCCGGCAGTCGAATGCGCTCGGGAAGGAACGCCTGCAGCTCTATCATTCGAGCCGGCAAGGTTTGGGAAAATCGGATTAGCAGATCGAGCAGGAGCGTAAACTGTTCGACGAAGGGCGGTACGATGCCGAGGATAAATAAAGCCGCTACCAGCACGAACAGAAAGATGGCAATAGGGATGGCGAAGCGGCGTGGAATATTGAGAGCTTGAACGCGGCGAGTGAGGCTATTGAGTGCGATCGCAATCACAACTGCCGCAAAAGAGAGCAACAGCAGGGCTTTGATCGTCCACAGAATATAGCCTGCTGCAATCAAGCACAGCAGGCTTATCCAGTCACCTAGCTTCATGACCTCTTTCCCTCTCGGCATTGCGCTTATTGTAGGCGCTGATTGCATAAACCAAATGCTAGCGCGACGAAATGCTAGCGTAAGGCCATCGCTGTTTCT
>JBAUIB010000321.1:0-7531 GCA_049680585.1 Phormidesmis sp. | reverse complement strand
GCCGGGTGAAGGTGCAAGCAGTGAGGCTCGCACCAAAGAGCACCAGAATAGTGAGAAACCACCAAGTACTGTAAACGTGATTGAGCCCAGCAATGAGAACGACTTTCCAGGTGAGAAAGCCAAACAGAGCCGGATTTTCAGGATAGTTCTGCTGGTAAAAATCGAGACTCTGTCCTTGCTCGATCACAGTGCCGCTGATGCTGAAAAGGGCGATCGCCAACAGCAGCCCAATCGCTAGCCGGAGATCAGCCAGTAAGGGAATGAGATCTTTGCGAAAGTAGCGCTTTGTGGCGGTGACGAGTGGGGACATGAGGCAGAGCAGGAGAAAGGGCTAAGCGATGGGGAGCAGGCGGGTAACGAGCGAAAATAGGCCAAAGCCGACCAGTAAAATGCCGCTAGCAGGCGTAATCCAGCCAGACCAGCGGCGCAGCTCTAAAATGCGCTTAATAGAGGCCGTGAAGATACCCGCTAGCATCAGCGGCGCGACGTAGCCGACGGTGTAGGCCAGCAGTAGGGAAGCGCCCATGAGCGGATCGCCTTTTTCCCCCACCCAGGCGAGCAGCGTGGCAAGTACCGGCGTGCTGCAAGGAGAGGCGACTAGGCCAAAGGTCAGACCGAGCAGATAGGATTTGGCGGAGCGCGGAATGTTGTTCGCTAAAAAGCCAGTGTCGTTGAATGAAGGTAAGGGCGGTAGCGGCAAGGCTTCGAGCAAGTTGAGGCCCATGAGGATGGCGATCGCACTGACGATAATCGGCAACCCAACGCCGATCTGGCCGTATACCCAGCCCAAGCTGCCCGCGACAACGCCCAAGGCTGCTAGTGTCGTCGCCAGTCCGGTGGCAAACCAAACCGACTGGCCGACAGCCTGCCAGCGGTTTTCAAGATCGTAGCTGCCCATGTAGCCGACGGTAATCGGCAGCATGGATAGCATGCAGGGTGTAAGGCTGGTGAGCAATCCCGCACAGGCAATAATGCCAATACTATAAATAGAGAGATGGCCTAGCTGACCTTCTACCCAGCCATTGGCCTGCTGGCTGAGGTGATACAGGAAAATTTGCAGGCGTTCACCCATGAGACATGATTAAGCAGGACGACACCTTTAATTGTATCGAACGGTTAACGCCCTCTCGGTGTAGATTTTGCCGATGGGGGTCTCGCCAGCGGTGGCCGGGTGGGTGTGGATTTGGCAGGTGCTGTTCTTTTGGGGCGGCGAGCTTTTATCGAGCGAGCGGGTTCTTGAGGCGCTGAGCGCTGTGGTGGCAGTGGGGAAGGTGGCGGCGGCCCCAGGGTAATGACTTGCGCACCGTGTGATTCTCTGGCGACTCGAATCAGCACCCCCGCCGTAATCAGGCTGGCAATCATTGAGCTACCGCCATAGCTGAACATCGGGAAAGGTAAGCCCGTCGTCGGCAGCACGCCAGTGGCCACCCCAATGTTGACGAGCGATTGACCCACCAGCAGCACCATGCAGCCAATGGCCACCAGCCGATGCACTGACCTTTTAGCTTGGATCGCCACCATCAGCGCGACCGTACTGTATACCGCCAAAAATAGCAGCAGCATCAGGCAGCCAATGAAGCCAAACTCTTCAGCAAACACTGAGAAAATGAAGTCGGTGTACTGAATGGGTAAAAAATAGAGCTTTTGGGCCGAAAGGCCGTAGCCAGTACCGCCGCCGCCACCAGAGCCAATCGCGAGCAAGCTTTGAATCAGCTGGTAGCCGTTTTCACTCGGATCAGCCCAAGGATTGAGAAAAGACGTAATGCGATCACGCTGATAAGACTTAATGCTCACGCTGATCACAGCCGCCAATAGCCCGGTACCAGCGGTCAGCATCAGCTGCCGGTAAGGGATGCCAGCCGCCAGCGCAATCAGCCAAATCGTGATGCCGCATACCGCCGTGGTACTCAAGTTAGGCTGGGCCAAAATCAGCAGCAGCCCGCCCGTAAATATGCCCAGCCAAATCAGCCGAGTCGAATTGCTAAGCTTGTGCCATTTGCCAAAGAGCTGAGCACTGTGCATCACCAAAAAAGGCTTCATCAGCTCCGAAGGCTGAATTAAAAAAGGCCCTAGCGGCAGCCAACGAGTCGCACCATTGACAGAAATGCCTACCCCCGGAAGGTGAGTAGCCATCACCAAAAGCATACACACCAGCAGAAAGAAGCCCGAAAGCCGCATAATCTGATGAATAGGATGGCGGGTAATCCACCTGGATATGATCAGGCCCAACACCACCCAAATCATCTGGACTTTGAAGTAGCGCGCGCCGTCGTTGAAGGCGGCTTCGGCAACCGGATAGGAGGCCGAGAAGAGAACGACCATCCCCACCGATACCCACAGCAGCGTCATCCAGCGCAGCAGCCGGGCCTCTAAGGCCCAGCCGCGTACGGAGAATAGTTGGATGAGGTTACTAGCAAGGGTGAGAGTCACGAAATAAAGCGCCCCGAAGCGGACAGCTCCATAGGAATGGCCCTGTAAAACAGATCTGTAGGAACAGAACCTGACTTACGGACGGCTGATCTCAGGTGCATTGAGCACGGGCGCATTGAGCACAGACCCATCGAGCAGTGGGGTTGTCGCAATCGGCAAGGGGGGTGTTTTGTCTTGGGCGATCGCAAACATCTCCGTGCGAATACGCTCAGTAATTTGCACCGTCTTGGCATCATAGAGCTGCGTTAGCCCCTTTGGATATAGCCCAAAGCCAATAATCGGGATCAGCAAGCAGGTAATCACAAATACCTCGCGGGGCTCTGCGTCAATCAGTGCCTCTTTCGATATCAGCTCCTCATTTTCAGGGCCGTAGAAAATATCGCGCAGCATCGACAGCAGATACAGCGGCGTGAGAATCACACCCACCGCCATCAGCATCACCACAATCAGCTTGAAGTTAAAGCCGTAGGCATCGCTATTGGCAAACCCCACAAACACCATCAGCTCCGCCACAAACCCACTCATCCCCGGCAGCGCCAAAGACGCCATTGAGCAGGTGGTAAACATTGCAAAGATCTTCGGCATCTTGCGGCCTACACCGCCCATTTCATCCAAAATTAGGGTGTGTGTCCGGTCATAGGTCGCGCCTACTAGGAAAAACAAACTCGCGCCGATCAGGCCGTGGGAGACCATTTGCAGCACTGCGCCGCTGAGTCCGAGGTTAGTAAATGAGCCAATGCCGATCATCACAAAGCCCATGTGTGAAATCGACGAGTAGGCAATCTTTCGCTTGAGGTTGTTCTGGGCAAATGAGGTCAGCGCGGCATAAATGATATTCACCACGCCAAAAATCACCAGCCCAGGTGCGATAACCGCATGGGCATCGGGCAGCATTTCCACATTCATCCGAATAATGGCGTAGCCCCCCATCTTCAGCAGAATGCCTGCCAGCAGCATATGAACAGGTGCAGTGGCCTCACCGTGAGCATCTGGCAACCAGGTATGAAATGGAATAATCGGCAGCTTGACCGCATAGGCGATCAAAAAGCCCGAGTAGAGAAACAGCTGTAGTCTCAGCGGAAACTCTTTGGCCATTAGCGTCTGCATATCAAAGGTGACGGTATCGCCGTAGAAGGCCATCCCCAATGCTGCCAGCAGAATAAACAGCGAGCCACCCGCTGAAAAGAGGATGAACTTCGTCGCGGCATACAGTCGCTTTTTTCCGCCCCAAATCGACAGCAGCAGGTATACCGGCAGTAGCTCTAGCTCCCACATCAGGAAAAACAGCAGCATGTCCTGCACGGCAAATACACCGATTTGGCCGCTGTACATTGACAGCAGCAAGAAGTAAAACAGCTTGGGCTTAAAGGTCACTGGCCACGATGCCAGAATTGCCAGCGTGGTGATGAAACCTGTCAGCAGTACCAGCGGCATCGACAGGCCATCGACCCCGACCGACCAGCGTAGGTCAATCTGGGGCACCCAGGTATAGCTTTCGTACAGCTGCATTTGAGAGCTGCTGATGTCGTAGTTGTTCACAAAAGCGTAAACAATCACGGCAAAATCGATCAGTCCGACAATCAGGGCGTACCAGCGGACGGTGCGGCCTTTCTCATCAGGAATGAACGGGATCAGCAGCGCTGCCAGAAACGGAAAGAAAATGATGAAGGACAGCCAGGGAAATTGATCCATAACAAGACTAAAATACGTGGCGAATTTTCGGCTGGAAGGAAATGGGACTCAAGCTAGCTCAGACCTGAGACAAAGACGAGTCCAAGTACTGCGCCAAAGACAATCAGTGCATAGAACTGGGCGCGGCCATTCTCGAAGTACTTCAAGCCTTCGCCGGTAATCAGCGTAACAAACCCGGTGAGGTTGACAATGCCATCAACGATTTTGATATCGACGTTGAGGACACCTTTGGCTAGGTTGCGCGTGCCTTTAATGAATACTTCGCGGTAAATGTCGTCGATGTACCATTTGTTGAGTGAGAGGTTGTACAGGGGCTTGATTTTGTTGGCGATCGCACCTGGATCAATTTTCCGCGTGCGATACATCAGCAGCGCCAAGATAATCCCTGCCACCGAAATTGCCACAGAGGCTCCCGCCATCCGTATAAACTCACTCAAGTCAAACTCTTCAGCGATCTCAGCCACTGTCAACGCTTCACCAGCCGGATGGATAAACGCCTCGAAGTAATTGGCAAACGGAGTCCCGACTAGGCCAATCAGCGCCGACGGAATTGCCAGCATCATCAAGGGAAACGTCATACTCAACACGGACTCGTGAGGTTCTTCGGCATGATGAGCATCGCCGTGACCCGTTTCTTCTACCGCCAGCTCTTGAGCGCTCATTGCCCCCGGCCCGAGAGAAGCACCTGCTAATTGCAGAGACTGTCGCTTCACCTGCTTTTGCAAATCAGCATCGTTACCGCGAAACTCGCCTTCAAAGGTAGAGAAATACATGCGGAACATGTAAAACGCCGTCGCGCCCGCCGTCAGCCAGCCAATCGCCCACATCAGCGGGTTAACAGCAAATACAGACCCCAAAATTTCATCTTTAGACCAGAAGCCTGCAAACGGCGGCAGACCAGAAATCGCCAGCGTGCCAATCAAAAACGTGATCGCCGTGATTGGCATGTACTTACGCAAACCGCCCATCAAGCGCATATCTTGAGCCAGGACAGGATCGTGGCCGACAACCTCTTCCATGCCATGAATCACCGACCCGGATCCCAAAAACAGCATGGCTTTGAAATAGGCATGCGTCATCAGGTGAAATAGCCCGGCGGTATAAGCGCCGACGCCCATTGCCATGACCATGTAGCCCAGCTGAGACATCGTCGAAAAGGCTAGGCCCTTTTTAATATCGTTTTGGGTAATCGCAATCGAAGCGCCAAGGAAGGCCGTAATGGTTCCCACCCAAGCGATGACACTCATAACGCTCGGAATGTCTTCAAAGACGGGATACATGCGCGCGATCAGGAAAACACCTGCGGCCACCATCGTCGCCGCGTGAATCAGCGCGGAAATCGGCGTGGGGCCTTCCATCGCATCGGGCAACCACACATGCAGTGGAAACTGCGCCGACTTTGCCATCGGCCCCATAAAGACGAGCCCGGCAAACAGCGCCGCCAGTCCGCCCGAAATCACCCCTGTACTCACCAGGTCAGTGAGGCGAGATCCCATCAGATCAAACTCAAAGGTGCCCGTCGCCCAGAACAACCCTAAGATGCCAAGCAGCAGGCCAAAGTCACCCACTCGGTTGGTCACAAATGCCTTTTGGCAGGCATCGGCTGCCCCGTCGCGGTCATACCAATAACCGATCAGCAGGTAAGAACACATCCCCACCAGCTCCCAAAAAACATAAACCTGGAGCAAGTTTGGACTCACCACCAGACCCAGCATAGATGAGCTAAACAGGCTTAAATAGGCGTAAAAGCGTACATAGCTCGGATCGTGAGCCATGTAACCATCTGTGTAGATCATCACCAAAAAGGCGACGCTCGTCACAATTACCAGCATCATTGAAGTGATGTGGTCGATAGTAAAGCCCATGTTGATCTGAAAGTCTCCGGCAGAGGCCCACTCGATCAAATAGGTATAGGGTGCGTGACCCTGAAGCTGGCTAACTAGAATAAAAATAGATAGCGTCATCGCCGCGCCCGTCAGGCCGACGATGAAAGTGGCGACAGGCTTTCTCAGCTTGTTAGTCGCCTCGTTGTAACTAATTAGACCGATGCCGACTAACGCTGCGCCTAATAAAGGCAGTACAGGTATGAGCCAGGCGTATTGATAAATGGCCTCTACGGATTCCATTGATTACTCCATTTCCTGCCAACACTTTCAAAACTGATATTTCAAAATTGGCAAACCGCTTTTATATTGACACACCCTGTCCGTCTCGCTGTGATGCTTTTGACAGAGAGTATAGCGAGCATCGGACGCATTCGTATGCTCGCTATACTCTTTGCTCTATATGAATCAAGGGTTTCACAGTTTGGAAACGCTCAGAGCAAAGTGGCAGAGACTATGAAGAAAATATCAATTTTACTCGTTGGCAGAAAGAATTATTTTTGTGGAAGGGCTGGTAGCGATCGCCTTGAGCTGGCGGTTTATTTCCACAATTAGCTGCTGGGCCTGGCTATGAGCTTGGGTACCCGCAGGAATGGTCTTCAGCCGGACAATAATCGCCTCTAGCTGGCGAGATTTGGTCGCACTTGGCGCAACATTATAGCCGATTTCCGTGATGGTGGCCTGTAGCGACTGCAGCCGTTGGGTAGCAGTCTGCTCCATCTGATAGCGCTGGCGAATTTCTGCTAAGTTCTGCTGATAGCGGGCCTTCACGTCCTGCGCCTCACCATAGCTCGGATGATCTGGCTGAATGCCGTCGAGATTGATCAGCGCAGTTTGCCAGAGCCGGGAGATATCAGCCCATTTTTCCGGTGGATGGGGTGCATTTTGGCTCGCGACAGCCGCCTGCCAGCCGTAGCGCTTGGCTAGTTTGAGGAGATCTTCATCCTGGGCTGTTGGTTGGACCACTGGACTGGACGGCTGACCAGAGAAACGCGGGGCCTGGGCCTGCACTGAACTAGCGGCTGGCGGGTTTGGCTGCTCTGCCAGCTGAGCTACTTCCTGGCGGGCTTTAACCTGCTGAAGATTCTGCTGGTAGAGCGTTTTTTTAACTTGGGCGGTGGCGTAGTCAGAATCTCGCGAGGAAACGGTCTCTAGCTGGGCTAAGGCTTGTTGCCAGAGGGCAGCAGTTTCTTTCCAATGCTGAGCGCTGTGCGGCGGATTTTGACTCTTGAGGGCAGCCTGCCAGCCCAGCTTTTTAGCCTGTTCTAAGGCGCTTTTGGTCGCAGTTCCAGCGGTGGTTGCAGGCGTCTGCCTCTCTGAGGAATCAGCGGTTTTTTCAGCAGTTTTTTCAGCGGTGGTGGCAGAAGAGGTTGCGGCTACGGTCAGGCGAGCTTGCAGGTCACTATCGACGCTGGGCGCATTTTGCAGATCGTTTTGAGCCGTATTCTGTCTGACGGGCGTGGCGCGACGATTTTGTCCATTTTCTGGCTTAAGCGAAAGCAGCTGGGCAACTGGGGCCGTGGGGT
>JBAUIB010000320.1:0-1948 GCA_049680585.1 Phormidesmis sp. | reverse complement strand
CAAGTGGAATGATGGAACCGAGCAGAATGAACAATAGCAGCCTCAGCCTCAGCCTACTGGCGAGCCTCCGGTTGAGGCCCAGAGATTCTTGTCGCGACGAAAAAGAGCTGCTTGATCGCATTGATGATGAAATCGTAGAATTTCTAGTTTCAGGATTTTGTAAGGTTAAATAGTATTGCGCATGGCTCTTAAAAAAACCATCTTTTGAAGAGATAAATGAGCGCAGTTTCCGATGATTTTAATAGCGATACATCGAGGTCCTTTAAACATGTCCAAGCTGCTTGAGAGAATTACAATTAACCCTAAACAATGTGGTGGCCGTCCCTGTATTCGTGGGATGAGAATCCGGGTATCTGATGTCTTGGATCTATTTTCAGCAGGCTTAAGTGCTGATGAAATTCTTCAAGACTTACCAGATTTAGAAATGGACGATATACGAACATCATTGATATATGCAGCACGTAAACTAAATCACCCTGTTTTAGTCGTGTGAAAACTATCTAGATCGAGGCTCATCTATCACCAGCCATCCGGTGATATCTCATGAACAAACGCATTCTCATCCTAACTGCTGGTTCTCGCGGGGACGTGCAACCCTACATTGCGCTAGGAATTGGGCTGAAACAAGCAGGCTTTGAAGTGACGCTGGCGACAGATTCTAGCTTCGCCTCATTTGTGCGCAGCTACGCTTTAGACTTTGCGCCTATCCGTGCCCCATTCGCTCAACTCGCTCAAACGGATATAGGCAAAGCTGCTCTAGCCGGTAAGAAATCAGTCAGCCTGAAGAAAATTATGCCGCTGCTGCGTCAAATGATGGATGATGCTTGGGAAATTGCTCAGCGATGCCAGCCTGAGGCTATCGTCTACCATCCAAAGACACTGGCGGGCTACCACATTGCCGAGAAACTCAACGTGCCTGGATTTCTGGCGATGGCACTACCGGGCTATTCACCCACACGCGCTTTTTTTAATCCGATGTTTGGGGGCGGAGATCGCGGCAGATTTCTGAACAAACTGAGCTACACATTGTTCTTCAAAGCAGCCCTGCTACCCTACCGTAAGCTGATTAATACCTGGCGTAAAGAACAACTTAGTCTAGGTCCCTTTCAAACGGACCTAGTGCTACGGGGCCAAGCCATACCCAAACTCTACGGCTATAGTCAGCATGTCCTTCCAGCTCCTGATGACTGGGATAGCTCATCGTTCATCACCGGATATTGGTTCCTCAATTCTGCTGCGGATTGGGAACCGCCATCTGAATTGGTAACATTTCTAGCACAGGGCTCTGCCCCGGTGTATATCGGCTTTGGCAGTATGGTGACAGAAGATGCCCGCCCGGTTACGAATCTCGTTCTTGATGCTATTGAGCAATCAGGGCTGCGAGCCATTCTTGCCACCGGTTGGGGAGGCTTATCGCCTTCTGAGATTTCGAACAATGTGTATCTCCTTGAGTCTGCACCTCATGACTGGCTGTTTCCGCAATGCTCAGCGCTCGTGCATCATGGCGGTGCGGGGACCACAGGAGCAGGCTTAAAGGCCGGAAAGCCAACGGTAATTTGCCCGTTTATCGGCGATCAGCCCTTTTGGGGAAACTGCGTTTATGAGCTGGGTGTGGGTCCGCGCCCAATTCCTCAAAAACAACTGACAGCAGACAAGTTAGCACAAGCTATTCGAGAGGCTGTTACAGACTCAAAGCTAAGGCTGCGGGCTGAAGAGCTGGGCAACAAGATCAGAGCTGAAGACGGCGTAATGAGAGCTGTTGATATTATTCGTGATCGCAACTCGGTTCAAATCTCCTCTTAAGCGTACTGACTTTGAGGCTGGCTGGCAGCGCGATCGCATCAATCCGCCACAAGTTGTTCTTCATCGCCACAGCCTGCAGCCCTCTTCTCGTTTTCTTCTCGTTTTCTTCCCGTTTTCTGCTTACCTTAAACCCATCGAAACGCAC
>JBAUIB010000319.1:0-3136 GCA_049680585.1 Phormidesmis sp. | reverse complement strand
ACCGGGTTCACAATCCTTAGTTCAGATGTCAGATCTGTTGGCAGCAAGTCCGATCAACTCATTTGAGACTGGCACTAGCTGGGCGGTTGCTCTAGCTGCATATCCCAGAAGGCGGCTTCCACCTTGTGCCCATCTAAATCGCGAACAAAGCAACCATAGTAGGGTTCGCCATACTCTGTCCGCCCCCCAGGAGCTCCGTCGCCTATACCACCCGCTGCTAATGCTGCCTCATAGAATGCCTGGACGGCTTCCTTAGTCGGCGCGATAAAGCCAATATGCGTACCGTTGCCAACTGTCGCAGACTGGTCGTTGAACGGTGTTTGCACCCAAAATTCGGGATACTGCTTGCCATAGGCGATCGCATCTGGATGTTCCATCAGTCGCTGACAGCCGAGTGTCGGCAGCACTTTGTCATAAAATGCGATCGCTCGCCCAAAGTCATTTGTGCCAATCGAAACATGAGAAAGAATGCTGGGATTGTTGTCCATGGCTGAATCCTACAATCTGTACTAAACAAACGCTATATAAACTTCAGCTTACGCGATGCATAGGCGCACATTTTTACCAGCACCAGACCCTCTTTCACATGCGCAATATTCGAGCTGCCGTAGCTGCGCGGCTGGTAGCGAATCGGCACTTCGACCAAATGCAGATTGAGCTTAGCCGCGCCAAACAGCAGATCAAAATCGCCAAACGGATCGAAGTCGCCAAAGTAGCTGCGCCCGGCGGTAATGCGCTCATAGTCTGTGCGCCAGAGGACTTTCGTACCGCACAGCGTATCTTTCAGCGGCTGCTCTAGCAAAAAGGAAAACATCAGCGCAAAGGTTTTATTCGCCAGTGTATTTAGCCAGGGCATGGCCTGCTTGCTACGCGGATACAGCAGGCGAGAGCCGTTGATAAATTCACCTTGGCCGGTGGCGATCGCCTCAAAAAAGTGCGGCAAATCCTCCGGCGGCACCGTCAGATCCGCATCTAGAATCATCAGCACATCTCCCGTGGCCTCAGCAAAGCCTAGCCGCACGGCATCTGCTTTTCCTTTGCCCGTCTGCTGAAAGGCTTTCAGTGTAAACGGACCTTGGTAGCGATCAATCGCCGATTGAATTGTGTCCCAGGTGCTGTCCTGGGAGTGCCCTTCAACAAAAATGACTTCGGTCGCAGCGCCTAGTTGGGGCATCCGGGCGATCGCATCGGCAATATTGCCTGCCTCGTTACGCGCCGGAATAATCACAGAGCAGCTAGGCTGAGCGAGCCGACTGGTCGATCTCAAGTCAGCTCTAAAACTGCTTCTAAAATCTGGACGGGCCACCACGTAGTTCGTCAAGCCTAAATGCTTAATGCCCGGTAGCGGGGCTAGGTAGCGATTGATTAGATAGGCCAAGCCTGGAATCTTTCTCGGCATCAGAAACCGCCGCCCGCGCTTAAGCGGAATGTAGCCCGTAATCGCTAGCAAATTGACAACATCGTCCATCGAAAGCCAATTCTGCGGGGGCTGAGGCCGACGCTGACCAATCGCTTCCCCCAGTTTCAGCAAGGGCTCCCACAGATAGTTATGAAAGGTGATAATCAGACGAGTTTTGGGCGTACAAAACGGCTTTAGGCAATTGAGCGCCGTTTGAATATCGCTGAAGTAGCTAGCGGCATTGGCACAAATAATGTAGTCGAAGGTGGGTGGCTCATCTGCATAGCCTGCAGCCAGATCTTTTGGCCCATAGCCAATACTCTCGAGCGTAAGCGCTTCGGCATCAGCGCAGTAAAAGCGCAGGTGCGGGTAGTTACGCTGAGCCGCATTGACCGTTGTCGGTGAAATATCGACGCCAACCCCGACCTTTGGCTGCGTCGCATTCAGCAAATCGCCGGTTCCACAGCCCACTTCTAGTACACGGCTACCAGCAGGGATAAGAAACTGATGCAGACGCGCGAGATCTTCATAGTAGTAGCGGTTGATGCGGTGCCACTTGTCTAGCTCGGGGGCGATACGGTTGAAATGGCTGAGGACAGCTTGCTTATGAGTTTGGTGCGGGTGAGAAATAGATGGGGTGGTTTTTAGCACGGGTGCGGCAGAAGGGAAAATGAGAGTTAATTAAATATTTAGAGGCGGATGAGCTGCCAGTCTTTGAGGGGAGAAATTGCCTCATACGGGCGGCCTAAGCTCTCAGTAGGGACCGTTGGACTGAGCCAAGCGTATGTTCCAGAAGGAATTTCTGCTATCGGGCGATTAAGCTGTCCGAGCTGCGGGGTGTAAAAGCTCAGCAGCGTAAAAGTCTTGTGGACCTCGGGGGGCCAGTCGGGCGTGCCCGTGATGAAGTCAATCGAGTTCGCGCTGAGGACTGGGGCGATAGGCGCGGCGGCTAAGGCAGATTTGAGGTCGGGAGAGTAGTTGCCAAACAGGCCGATTATGCCCGCTGCGCCCAGCGTTAGCCAGGCGGGAATGAGCCAGGTGGCAAGCCACTTTTGCGGATGAGACATAAATTTGGGAAGTGCTGCCCAGCCGATGCCTAAAACCAGTGCCATCGGCGCATAGAGGCGAATTTCGCTCAGGAACTCAGGGGGCGAATTTAGCGCAATTGGAGCAACCCATGTGGTAAGGGCGATCGCACTCAATAGCAGGCCCAGCGAGCAAAAGGCATAGCTCAAGAGCTGACGAAGCCACTGCTGAGGCTGAATGGCGATATGGTGGAGGGCGATCGCGCTAAAAAGCGCCATAAACGGATGTAGCTGCAGCGTGTAATAGGGCGTTTTGGTAGAAAACAGCGTCAGTAGCCCCGCCAACAGAAACGGATACAGCAGCAGCCAGCGGTGCGGATAGAAAGGATGTAGAGATGGCTGCTTACCGGCCCGGCTTCTGCCAAGCAGACGAGATAGCACCATTACCGCCCCAATCAGTGCAAACACTGACCAAGGCAGGGCCTTCACAGGAATATTCCACAGGTAGTACAACGGCCCGCCGTCAGCATGAAAAGACTCCTCACTCAGCTCACCTAGCTTGCCAAACATCGACTCAAAAACAAACGGTCCTTACTCAGCCACGCTCAGCCATAGCCACAGGGCAATCATGCCTAGCCCGGTCGCGATCCCCGCATATAGACCTGGATTGGTCAAATGGCGGTGACGGCGATGGTGCAGTATCAAATAGGGG
>JBAUIB010000318.1:0-5598 GCA_049680585.1 Phormidesmis sp. | reverse complement strand
AACGAGTAGACTCAACAAAGCACGGTGCTCATTTGCCTTCAGGTCTTTTGCACTAGAACTCGCAAGACCGTGAACGGATGTCAAGATGCTAGCTCAGCTGAGATCGATGAGGCCAAATTTTCGGCTGAGCATAAACTCCATGAGAGGGGCGGGCAACATTCTTTTGAGCCAAGGTAGCCAGAGACTCTTTTTCCCTAACCGAATGACACTAGTTGGCTCAGGTTTGATAACTTGAGCAACTAGATTCGTTGCAAACCTGTCAGAGGGAGTAGCTGCTACCTGAGAGAGCTTTGCTCTGGCTCTAATATCAGGTTCTAGAGCGACATACCAGGAGCTTGAACTAATGACTCCGGCTAGACTGGTTTCCGCAGATTGACCAAAATCAGAGGCGATCGCGCCAGGCTGAACAGTCACAACCTGAATGTTAAACGGCGCAAGCTCCATACGCATTGCTTCGGACAGGCTATGCAGTGCGGCTTTAGAGGCGCAATAAGCACCTGCAAAAGGCGTCGTTACGAGACCTGAAATACTGCCTATGTTAATAATGAGTCCTGAGCCTTGTTCTTTCATAGACGGGGCAACCTGCTGTGCCAAAAGTAGGGGAGCAAAAACATTGGTTTGAAACTGTTGCTGAAGCTTTTCTCTACCAATGTCCATCAAAGGGCCAAATTGCCCAAACCCGGCATTGTTCACTAAAACATCGATTTTGCCTTCGGATTTAAGAATCGAGCGAACAACGTCCTTGATGGCTTGTGGGTCATCAACATCTAGAGCCAGCACGGCCATTCCTTTTTCTTGTAAGCTTTCAAGACGCTCTACTTGCCGAGCGGTTGCCACAACGCGATAGCCTTCGCGCTGAAAGGCTCGACACAAAGAGCTGCCAATGCCCGATGAGCAACCCGTAACGAGAACGACTGGTGAAGCCATAGGAAGCAGTCAAAACGATGTTTGTGATCCAGACTTCATTGTAGCGAGGCGTTAGAAACGGTTTGCAGCTAACAATGGGTTCTTAGCTACAAAAAGTCTGCTTGCAATAAACCGTCGTATGATGTCATTCGACATAGCCGGAGTGATTCAGACTTTTAGGTATATCATCGGATCGCTGCCATCGCTGCCGATGTATAAATCTATGGCCTGTCAAGACACGGCAAAATCCAACTGACCAAGATTGCGATGTAGAAGAGCCTGCTGTAGAAGTAAAAAACGTAACTACTCAGGCTGAAGTGTTGGAATAACCGGGCACCCGAGAAAAACACTTTTAAGGGCATCGAGCACAGGCAGTCCCTGTTTTCTCAATGTAGAAACATAGCCGCGAATGCGACAAAATTGCTGAGCCCCGAGCGCCGAACGAAAGCACCCTGAGATCTTCTGTTTAAGTTTCATCATGCGGATATCCCGTTCGGCTTGATTGTTATCAAAGGGCACTTGAAAGTTATACATAAAGGCTAAGACAGCCGATTGATGTACTTGAAGACGGTCGAGTAAGTTTTTGGGCGGCGATTGTTTTACCCGTCCCCGCTTTTTCGGGATCGATTCATCAACGGGCGGCGGCGGATTCGCTTTGAATCCATCTTCTAATAAGGTTTGATAGCGCCGCTCGAATTTGCTGAGCTGCGGCCCTGAAAGCGCCATATCCGCTGCGAGCTTAGCGTCATCAACTGCTGTTTTAATCTCGACCAAGAGCGTCATCATCTTGTCCGCCCAATCTTGTTCATAGCGCTCGACGATGAAGCGTAGCTCACGTAAGTGATGCGCACTACAAAGGCTATGGATGCAGCCGTACAGGAAGTAGCTTTGCCAGCCATCGTGAACACTGACGCCTTTGAACCTAGGCAGAACGGCCATCTCATCAATCGCGATTTGACCGCGCTTGGGATGGAAAAATAGTATGTCAAGTGAGCCGTGCTGGCGACATGCAGCCACCACAGCTTACGCTTCACGCGCAGGCCCGTCTCGTCAAAATGAACCACTGCTGAAGTGGCAATACTTTCTTTAATCTGTGCTTCGACGGGTGCCAATCGCTCGAAGCACTGCGCTCGCACGTTGTAGAGCGTTCCTTCCGAGAGCTCACAGCCCAAGATCTCGCTGAGCACTTCGCAGGTCCGTGCTGAGGGCAGCAGTTGTGTCTCCATTAAGTACACCATTAGCCCTTTAAGACCGCTGCCATACTGCACGGGGCGATTCACCTGGGCCGGAAACTGGCCCCGTGTGAGCCAATCGCACTGTTCGCAGCATTTGATCTCTGTTTGTTGTTCTATCACCTGTAGCCGCAGCGGCGGCAACTCATGCACTTGGCGGATCTCGTAGTCTATGGCCGCTACTGCTGACAATGACGTGCCACAGCTTTCACAAGACTCTACCGGATGTCTCACCACCTCATCTACCGTCTCGCGCCATTCCAAAGTGCTGCCGGGATGCCCTGGTTGACCACCGCTGGGCCGCTCACTCTTTTTTCGTAAGCTTTGTGTCCGCTTCTTAAACCCATCACCTGATGGTGGCTTACTGCTGTTTCTACTATCTTTCTGCTGTTGGTTTTCGAGCTTTTCGAGCCGAGCTTCTGTCCGTTCTATCCGCTCTATGAGCAGCTTAAATAGCGCGACTACCGCTTCTTCTCCTTCGCCATATACCGCGCGAAGGTCCGCCTCGCTGATATTTAGTTTCGGCTCTTGCTGGCTCAATGACTCGCTGCCTACTTATCCTTCCTGCTCTCTGTGAACCATATCTGATAGAGGTTACAGGCTTTATTATTCAACATAAAGAATTAACCCTGAGTAGTGACTAAAAAACTATAAATACGCCCCGTGTTCGTATAGGGCAAACGCATACTAAATGAAAACGCTCAGTGCTTTAGTTCGTTGGGTTTCTAGCCTTAATAGGCTAAAGTTCAAAGCCTTAGAGCCTAAACGGCCAGAACGGGAATAGACGGTTACAGCTGCGAAAGCCGCATTGTTTACTGTATAACAAATAGTTGAACAAGAAATAGTCAACAAATCCGTCGTATGTTGATATACGATAATTGACAGTTTCACGAAACGTCGTATATTAAAATTCGACAAACACACGGGTTGTTTATGTCTAAGCGACAGATCATTCTCGCGATTCTGGCTAACGCTGGAGGTGTCGGTAAAACGACAATTGCCGTGCATTTGGCTTATGCACTCGCTAATAAAGGAATTTTTGTAGGACTTGTAGATCTCGATCCCCAGAGAGCCCTCGACGTATTCTGCGGGTTACCTCCGGTGGACTATGACCAGTCAGTCGTCAAAGTTTTATCCAAGGGATATCAGGGCAATTGGCCTTTTATTCGAGTGTGGGATAGCGAAAAAGTTGAGGTCTGTCAGGGGCACCCTGCTATGTCTCAATTAGCCGATGAACTGGTCGTTCGCCGCAGAGGTGAATACGCCCTATCAGATAAGTTGAACTCATCCCCGACTGACCACGATGTGGTTATTCTGGACTGCCCTGCCACACTGGGAAAAATTTGTGAAAATGCAGTCGCTGCCAGCACACACGTGCTAATCCCTATTCAGCTGGAGATGAAATCAATTTCTGGCGTGGCTGACCTAATGCAGTGGCTGATAGGAATCACCAAAGAATTACAGCTGGAGCCTGCACCGCCCATTTTAGGGTTGGTACCTAGTCTTTACAGCAAGTCGAAAAGTATTCACCGGCAATATTTACAGCAATTGCCCGAGGTTGCTGAGCAGCTACAGGTAAACCTCTATCCAGAAGTTCGAGATTCGTCTGAGTTCAAGAACGCCAGTGCTTTGGGATTGCCTTTACAAAAACATCGACCTAATCATGGAGCCTGCGAGGATTTTCAAGTTCTAGCTGATGATGTAGCAGCACTTTCGAGGAGTCGTTAAATGGCAAAGAAGTTACCGAGTCTAGTCGGACGTTTTGACAAAGCGCTTACCGCAACCGACCATGCCCGTGAAGTAGCCATTCTTCAGTCAGAAATTGCGGAACTCCGAAAAGCTCAGTCGCCCGAGTTGGAAGAGCAGTTAGAGGTTCTCAGAACGCAGCTTAAGGCACAGTCAGGGGAGCAGGATATCTTAGTGGGCTTGATAGATCCTAATCCTTCTCAGCCTAGACAAACAATTCCAGCTCTGAGCGTTCAAACGTTAGCAAGAACCCTCGAAAAAGACGGGCAAATTACCCCTATCATCCTTATCCCTCAGGGTGATCGCTATCTTCTTTGGGATGGCCAGCGGCGTTGGGAAGCCGCCAAGTGCCTGGAATGGGAAACCATTCGTGCTGTAATCGCGCCAATGCCAAAGGACCTGCATCGGAAAGCTTTGCTAACATTCGTTCATCACGAGGATCTCAATCCTCTAGACAAAGCCGAGGCAGTTGTCAAAGAAGTTGCTACTGCCTCTGGCTTAGAAGAAGAACTGATTCCAGTACTGCTGTCAACTGTACTAAGAAGGTTAGAGCGTCAAGAGCAGGTGCATCGCCTCCAGGGTCTTGTTAGCGATACTCAATCGGAACAGCAGAGAATCATTGGTCAACTGGGTCTTCATGAGAATGAAGAGAAAATTCTACTGTCTTTGTTAGAACTAGCACTTAATCCGCCGTCGGTTAGATCAAACCTGATGCCGATGCTATCGCTACCCTTAGATCTAAAATCGGCTATCCGCGAGAGCGGGTTGAAGGGAGCACATGCTTTGGCGCTAGCTGGTCTGTCTGAGAAAAATCTGAAGATCCCTGAGCGTCAGGCCCGTAAAGAAAGACTAGAAGCAACTGAACAAGTTTTAGATGAGCAGCTTACGGTCGCAAAAACCCGAGAAATTGTAAGAAAAATAAAAGCAAAGTTTGTAGAGGCTGATACAACTCCCTCAAAGACTATCAAATCAACGTCTCAGCGACTTCAGAAACTTACTCCTGCTGCGCTTCAAGCGGCAAACCGTAGGGATCTTGAGAACCTTCATAGAGTGTTGAAGCTGAAGTTATCTGAAGTAGAAGAGCTACTCAAGTAGCCTTTCTAAAGTTGTCTCGCTTCTTAAGAAATTCTAGATCTGTATCTGGTGAAGTCATGTCTGACAACTTAACTTTTCTTTCTTCGGACAGCTATGAACGCCTGCTGTCTGACTTGAAGAAGCGAATAAAAGCGGCTAACGTGCGTGCTGCTATTTCTGTGAATGCTGAGTTGATCGCTCTCTACTGGCAAATCGGAAAAGAGATTCTGGCTAAGCAAGAAGAAGAAGGGTGGGGAAAAAAAGTTATTGAGCGACTATCTCAAGACTTGAAGCGAGAATTTCCAGGCATGAGCGGATTTTCACAGACAAATCTCAAATACATGAAGACCTTCGCGGAGGCTTGGCCTGATTGGTCAATTGGTCAACAGCTGGTTGACCAAATTCCGTGGAGCCATAATATGGTCATTCTTCAGCAGATAAAAGGAACTGAGGCTCGCTTGTGGTACATAAAGAAAACTATTGAGAATGGTTGGAGTAGAAATGTCCTAATTCTACAAATTGAGAGTGAGCTGTATGAGCGAGAGTGCATCCCGTTTTTGCATTGAGTATTAATGCTTAGTTCTGATTTTGCCGACCAGCGCTAAGCTTTGAGCAGTCTCTACCCTCCTCATACCCTCAA
>JBAUIB010000317.1:0-6601 GCA_049680585.1 Phormidesmis sp. | reverse complement strand
ATTATCACTACGATAAGATTGGTGATGCGCCTGGCACCTTAGTGATTGATGAGGATGCGTCTCCCACTGAGCTGACGCTGATCGACTATGGGCAGACATCTGCTTTAAAGAGACGACTGCGATCGCCCGAAGAAGCCGCTCAGCATCTGACGAGCAACACCATCTCCTGGATAGACCTACAGGGACTAGGCAATGAAGACGTCCTGAATCGATTAGGCCACGTCTTCGACTTACATCCACTCGTTCTAGAAGACGTGGTGAATGTCCCGCAAAGGCCCAAAATAGATTACTACCCCGCCCAAGTGCTGATCATTACTCGTATGGTGATGATGGCCCCAGAAATAGACGGCGAGGATCCTCACTTTACGAGCGAACAGCTCAGCTTTGTGCTGGGGAAAAACTATCTACTCACCGTCCAAGAAGAACTCAATCAAGACTGCCTAGATCCGGTACGCAACCGCATTCGCCAGAATGTCGGACGCATTCGTCAGGAAGGCGCTGACTACTTGGCCTATGCGCTATTAGACGCGGTGATCGACGCCTACTTTCCCGTATTAGAAGACTACGGCGAGTATATCGAATCGTTAGAAGACGAGGTGATCTTCAACCCGACTCGGCAGACCGTTCAAAAGATCTATCGAGTACGGCGTGAGCTGATGTCACTGCGCCGCTCCATTTGGCCCCAGCGTAGCGCCCTCAGTCAGCTTGTTCGAGACGGCAGCACCGAGCTGATTCGCCCAGAAGTGCGGGTGTATCTGCAAGACTGCTACGACCATATTGTGCAAGTTCTCGATATTGTCGAAACCTACCGCGAACTCACCGCGAACCTAATGGACGTGTACCTCTCTTCAGTTAGCAACCGTATGAATGAGGTAATGAAGACCCTGACGGTGATTTCGTCTATTTTTATTCCACTGACCTTTATTGTGGGCGTCTACGGCATGAACTTCGATCCCAGTGTCTCCCCCTGGAACATGCCAGAGTTAAAAGCCTATTGGGGCTATCCGCTCTGCTGGGCAGGGATGATCGCGCTGGCTCTGGCGTTGTCCTACTACTTTTGGCGCAAGGGCTGGTTTGATAACACCACCGTAAAAGTAAGCCGGTAACCGTCAACAAAATCGCCTGTTGCAGTCAGGATCTCAAAGCCCTGATAAGATACCCCTGAGATACGCCCATCAAAAGCAAGGTATGTCCTCATATGGATCTCAAAGCGCTGATTAAAGATATTCCTGACTTCCCGCAGCCAGGCATCGTCTTTCGAGACATTACGACGCTTCTGCAAAACCCCGAGGGCTTGCAGTACACCATAGCGCAGCTCAGCGAGCAAGGAGCTGAGCTAAACCCTGATTACATTGCAGGGATTGAGTCACGAGGATTTATCTTTGGTATGCCCGTTGCGCATCAGCTAGCACGGGGATTTGTCCCGGTTCGCAAGTCTGGCAAGCTGCCTAGAGCGGTCCATGCCGTCGAGTACAGCCTAGAGTACGGTCAAGACCAGCTAGAGGTGCATCAAGATGCGTTTGCTGCGGGCAGTACAGTGCTGATTGTTGATGACTTGCTCGCTACGGGAGGTACAGCAGCAGCCACGGCAAAACTGATCGAAAAAGCTGGGGCCACTGTCGCGGGTTTTAGCTTTGTTATTGAGCTCAATGATTTAGCAGGGCGTGATAAATTACCGACAAACGCGCCGATTGTTAGCCTAGTCCAATATTAAGCCCGTTCAGTGTCGAGCCCGTTCAGTATTAGCGAGTTCACGACTCAACCGTCTCTTTTTTCTTTAGCGCTATGCCGTCATCCACTCAGCGACTTTCTTTGCCGACTAGGACCGCTCTGCGGTTGCGGGACGTGGCCACGGGCGAAACCACTCGCTACCTTATCAAGCGCTTTCTGATAGCGCTGCTCACCTTGCTGCTGGCGACTATGTTCAGTTTTTTGGTAGTGCAGCTAGCGCCGGGTGACTTTTTGACACCCTTCCGGCAAAATCCTGAGATGTCGCCGGCCACACTGAGTTTGCTTGAGCAGCAGTACGGGCTCGACAAACCAATCTGGACGCAGTACGGACTCTGGCTTTGGCAGGCGGTACGCCACTTTAACTTTGGCATTAGCTTTGCTTACCAGCGGCCTGCGCTCGAAATTTTGTGGGAGCGGGCGCCGAATACTATTTTGCTATCGGCGGCCTCTATTTTTGTGACTTGGGCGATCGCCATTCCCCTCGGCATTATCAGCGCCGTCAATCAAAATCGCTGGCCTGATCGCTTCTTGCGCTTGTTTAGCTACTTTGGTCAAGGCTTTCCGACCATCATCACGGGCCTGCTGCTGCTATTTTTTGCTCAGCTCACTACTCCTCTTTTCCCCGTTGGTGGGCGCACCAGCCTCTTTCACGACGACCTCAACTGGATTGGCCAAATCCTTGATGTCGGTTGGCACCTGATTTTGCCAACCTTAGCGCTGAGCATCACTAGCTTTGCTGGCTTGCAGCGTCTCATGCGCGGTCAGCTGCTAGATGTCCTCCGCCAAGACTACATCCAAACCGCACGCGCCAAGGGCCTCCCCGAAAATAAAGTTATCTACGTTCATGCGCTGCGCAATGCCATCAATCCCCTAATTACTATCTTAGGGTTTGAATTTTCGTCATTGCTCAGTGGCTCCTTTATCATCGAAAACTATTTTGCTTGGCCTGGGTTAGGCACGCTTACGCTAGACGCTGTCCTCAGCCAGGATCTCTATTTGATTATGGCAAGCCTGGTATTAGGCGCTGTCATGCTGATCGCCGGTAACCTGCTGGCAGATATCGCGCTGTCGTTTGTCGATCCAAGAATTAAGCTTTCCCGACTGAGCTAGCCCTGCTGGGATGACGTGTATCAGAGGTACTAGATGAATCAAGCGCGCTCTTTTGCCAGCCTGCTGATTGGGTTTATCGTCTTTGGTATTGTGCTGTGGATTGCTCGCACGGTGCACCAGGAGCTAGAGGATACCGGCTTTGCCCAGACGGTCTTAATTGGCACAGCGGGCTGGGCCTTTGGTTGGCTAGTCGGTTTTTTGCTCTCACCGAGCACCAGTCAAGATATTAAAAAGTTTAGTCAGGCGGCCTCGACAATTTCTGCTTTCTTGGCAGGGTTTGCCCTAGCTAAATTAGAGCCGTCTTTAACGCCGCTGTTTGCGAATGGAAGGCTGATTAATGAGCCGATCTACGGCATTCGACTGATGATTTTTATGATTTGCTTTGCGATCGCAGCCATCAATATGTACGTCTACCGCGAAGGCAGGCGGTATTAGGCATGGTGAAGGTAAAAGATGACTACACACTTCGAGCGCTAGAACGGCAGGATGAGGCCGTACTGTGGGAAATGCTGATGTACGCGGCGCATGAGTCTTCGGTAGCGACCGTCAGGGATAATCCTGACTTGACCCGGTACGTTCAAGGATGGGGAAGAAGCGGTGATATCGGCATAGTTGCCATGCATAAGGATAAGTCAGTTGGGGCGGCGTGGCTGCGGCTGTGGTCGGGTAGTGAAAAGGGATATGGCTACGTAGCTGATGAGATTCCGGAATTAGCGATCGCAATGGGACCAAACTATCAAGGACAGGGAATAGGCTCTGCTCTACTCACGCAGATCCTAGCAATGGCTCAAAACAAGTTTCCAGCCGTTTCTCTCAGCACTCGGGTTGATAATCCAGCGACCAGGCTTTATCAGCGCACTGGATTTGTGAGGGTTCCTGAGACCGAAGTCGGCAACCGCACAGGTGGCGTTTCAGTCACAATGATTTACAATTTTTAGTCCAAAAGCGTACCTCAGGAGTGGCTATGCCCATCAAAGAATTCACCGACTTCATTTTGGGCAGTTTAGCCGCGCTGTTTCCGGTCATCGATCCGATTGGCAGCGTGCCTATCTTTTTGGTACTCACCGCCGGTATCCCCAAAGCACTGCGAGATAGCTATGCCAAACGCATCGCTAGAAACATCATTTTGATGCTGGTGGGCTTTTTGCTAGTCGGCGGCGGCATGTTGAAGTTTTTTGGCGTTTCGCTAGAGGTCGTGCGGATTGCCGGCGGCATTGTCGTGTTTCATGCGGCATGGCATACGATGAATGCTGAGTCAAAAATTAGCGATTTAGAAAATGAGGATGCCACCCATCGCGCCGGACAGCATGAGGACATTTCGTTTATGCCGATGACGATTCCGCTGCTGGCTGGGCCGGGCTCGATTGCGGTAACGCTGGGTCTGGCGGCAGAGGCTAGTCGGCTGTCAACCACAGCGCAAACAGCAGAAAACTTGGTAGCGATCGCGATCGCCATTGCCCTCATTGGCCTGGTCACCTACATCGCCCTGCGCTCGTCTACGCTACTACTCAAATGGCTAGGCGCAGGCGGCATTCAGGCGCTTAGTCGAATGCTGGGTCTTTTTGTGATGGCCATTGGCGTACAGCTCATTCTCAATGGCATCGGCGACTGGATAGAATCGCTGAATTTAAGGTAGCTGCCAGGGCCACTTCTTTTGGAAGTACATAAATATTAGAAGCGCATGAATTCGACTCTAGGAATCAGCGGATCATTCACGACGCCGACGCCTGCATAGCTCCAGCGATCAGAGATATTTTTTATTTGACGGCGATCGCCCATCTCCACAGCAAACTGAGGCGCAAGCTCCCCTGCGTGAGTGTTTAAGTAGCTCAAAGCATCAAAATCAGCAATAAATAGCAGCAAATAGGGCTCAGATGGTTGCTCCGGATGCCCCCCTTCGACTGGCGGCCTAGCCACCAAGTATTGGCCAGTATTTTTTGAGCGCAGCAAATAATAAGGCTGATCTAGCATAGTAAATCGTAGCGCTAGTAGTTCTCTATACCCTAGCAATGAACAAGGCCCCCACCAAGCGGTAGGAGCCTTATTTTAATCGGTCCTATGTAGACCAATCATGCTGCCTCATGGGGCAATACAGATAATCCAGATTAGTCAAGATCAGGCATTGACAGCACTGGCTCTGCCTCGCGGTTCAAACCACGCTCAAAACCACCTTCAGCAGCCCGTGCCCGGCCCGCATGCCATAGGTGACCAACCAAGAAGAAGAAGGCCATCACAAAGTGGAAAGACGCCAACCACTGACGGGGGTTCACAAAGTTAACAGAGTTAACCTCAGTGATAATTCCACCAACAGAGTTAATAGACGCGTTGGGCGCGTGAGTCATGTACTCAGCTGCGCGACGTACCTGCCAAGGCTGGATGTCGTTCTTGAGCTTGTCGAGATCGAGTCCATTAGTGCCCCGCAAGGGCGCTAGCCAAGGGCCGTCAAAGTCCCAGAAACGCATAGTCTCACCACCGAAGATGATCTCTCCAGTCGGCGATCGCATCAGGTACTTACCCAGACCCGTTGGACCTTGAGCAGACCCGATGTTGGCACCCAAGCGCTGGTCACGAACCAAGAAGGTCATGGCCTGAGCCTGAGACGCTTCCGCATTCGTCGGACCGAAGAACTCACTGGGGTAAGCCGTGTTGTTGAACCAGACAAAGCAGGAGCAGATAAAGGCCATCAAAGAGACCGCACCAATACTGTAGGAGAGGTAAGCCTCACCGTTCCAGATCAGCGCCCGCCGCGCCCAAGCAAACGGCTTCGTCAAAATGTGGAATATACCACCGGAGATGCAGATCAAGCCGATCCACACATGGCCACCGATGATGTCTTCCATGTTATCGACGCCGCAAATCCAACCCTCGCCGCCGAACGGAGAGGTGGTCAAATAGCCGAAGATCACAGCCGGATTTAGCGTGGGGTTCGTAATCACACGAACATCCCCACCGCCCGGTGCCCAGGTGTCATAGACGCCACCGAGGAAACAGGCTTTAATCACCAGTAGAAAAGCACCCAATCCCAGCAGGATGAGGTGGTAACCGATGATGTTAGTCATCTGATTTTTGTCTTTCCAGTCCTGGCTAAAGAAACTGGAGTACTCTTCGAGCGTTTCCGGGCCGCGCAGTGCATGATACACACCACCCAAACCGAGAACTGCAGAAGAAACGAGGTGAAGAACACCTACGACAAAGTAGGGGAAAGTGTTAACCACTTCACCACCAGGACCCACGCCCCAGCCCAGCGTAGCTAGGTGAGGAATGAGGATAGCGCCTTGCTCATACAAGGGCTTTTCTGGAACAAAGTGAGAGACCTCAAATAAGGTCATCGCACCAGTCCACAATACGATCAGGCCAGCATGGGCAACGTGTGCGCCCAATAGCTTACCTGAAAGGTTAATTAGTCGGGCGTTACCAGACCACCATGCATACCCGGTGGATTCTTGGTCGCGACCGCCTCCAATAAAGTTATTAGAGAGTGTTACCACGGGGGAGTACCTCTTTCAGGGAATACGAACTTTTTAAAGGGATGGGGCTATCTTACCTTGATTAGGCCATGAATTTAGACGGTCTAACCAAGCTCAATAGCCCCTTTCAAACAAATCTGAGCGAGCTAACCTTCGGATAGAGAATTAGAGCGCGTTACCACGAGGCAGAACTTCTTCAGGGAAGACAAACTGCTGATGCGGCTGGTCCTGAGGCGCCAACCACGCCCGGATGCCCTCGTTCAGCAAGATGTTCTTCGTATAGAACGTCTCAA
>JBAUIB010000316.1:0-1947 GCA_049680585.1 Phormidesmis sp. | reverse complement strand
TGTTTAACCTCATCCCCGATCCGCCTGCCAATGCAGACAGCTATCGGTTTGATTCGGTCGCAGTTAAGGAACCCAGGTTTGAGATCGATGGCGTCTTTCTGCCACCAGAAGGTGAAACGGGCGCTGTCTTCTTTGTCGAAGTGCAGTTTCAAAAGGACGGGCGGCTCTATGAGCGCATCTGGGCTGAATCAGCACCCTACTTTTACCGCAGTCGAGAGCGCTTCACCGATTGGCAGGTCGTCGTCATCTATCCAGACAGGCAGAGTGAGCAGAGCGACCTCTATCCCCATCGCAGTTTTCTGAATGGCGGGCAGGTTCATCGCATCTATCTTGATGAGCTGGGCGAGATTCGTCAGCTGCCGGTGTGGGTGGGGCTGATGGTGCTGACAACCGTGGATGAAGCGCAAGCGCCCGCTGAAGCCAAGCAATTGTTGAGCCGGTCACAGCAAGAAATGCCGCCTGCTGAGAGCCATGTCATTATTGATATGGTCGTGACCATCATTTCGTATCGGTTTGGACAGATTACTCGCCGGGAGGTGGAAAGGATGCTAGATATCACGTTTGAAGAAACCAGAGTCTATCAGGAAATTAGGGAAGAAGCGCTCCAGGATGGACGACAGCAGGAAGCCGCTAGCCTTGTCTTCCGCCAGTTGAGTAAGTGCTTTGGCGATCTGCCAGAGGATGTCAATGCCTCTGTTTTGGCACTACCGTTGACTGCGCTAGAAGAACTGAGTGAGGCCCTTTTAGATTTTTCGGATGTAGCTGAATTGCAGGACTGGTTGGCGAGCCATGTCAGTTAGCGTTCGCTCGCAACCTTCAGCCTATGCAGTGTTCGCGAAGTATCGCTGAAAGCGTTAAGCCGTCAGCACGGTTCTCGGGGAAGGGAGTAGGCTATACCAAAACCCATCTCTTTAACCAACCTATTGGAGCGCATTGATGTTCGACAAAAGTTTTTGGGATGAACGCTATGCCAGGGATGAATACCTATATGGGACTGAGCCGAATTCATTTCTGGTAGAGCATTCAGCTTTACTAACAGGGCCAGTGCTTTCGCTATCAGAGGGTGAGGGACGCAACGCGGTTTTTCTGGCCGCGCTCGGCTTGGACGTACACGGGGTAGATAGCTCAGAAGTTGGCCTGAATAAGGCAAAAACTTTAGCCAGATCGAAGGGCGTAGATATCCAAACAGAAGTTGCTGATTTGGCAAATTTTGAACCCAAGCAAACTTTTTATGGCTCAGTCATTTCAATTTCTGCTCATCTTCCCAGTGCGATTAGAAACAAACTTTATCCGCTAGTCGAGCAATGTTTGAAACCGGATGGCATCATACTGCTTGAAGCCTATTCGGAAAGCCAACTTGCTAAAAATACAGGCGGGCCAAAAGATGCAGATATGCTCATGACAGTTGCCAAACTAGAGCAGGAGTTTCCAAACTGCGAGCCGCTTCTGATGCGTGAACTGGAACGAGAAGTCATTGAGGGGCAAAGGCACACAGGCTTGGCGTCAGTCGTACAGTTCATAGCGCGAAGAATGGCCTAACCAATCCGGGTAAGGGAAGCATTTGCCGCAATGCCTTCGGCTCCGCTCCAAACGTGCCCCTGATGGTTAGCGTTAAAACCGCATCACAGCCCAACGTCATTATTTCTAGACCTAGCCCTTTTCTGAACACGCGATCTTCCTTTGCTTTGAGCCTGACGTTTCCCTTGCCTGTGACTCTTGCGTATCGCACCCGCTTCTTTCTCCACCAGCCTTCTAGCGTAAGCACCCGCATCAGGACTGCTCTGTGCTCTGGGACTATGCTCAGCGATTGCCTTCTCCACTTCCTGAGCCGAATAGCCCTCACTGATCGCCTGCTTCGCCATGAAGCTATCCTGCATCTCCTGCAGCTGAGGATTGTGTTTCGTCAGCCCTGCCAGTACACCGCCCTGCCGCAAGCTGTATTTTTCC
>JBAUIB010000315.1:0-6694 GCA_049680585.1 Phormidesmis sp. | reverse complement strand
CAGAGGCTACTGACAAATTCCCAAACTTTATAGTAAGCCAAGCGGCTACGTGATAACCATGAAATCTTTCAGGCGAAATCTTTCAGGAGCTGATCGATGACCTTATCCATCGCCACGGAGCGGGAGGCTTTAAATAAGAGGCGATCGCCCGGCTGCATCATGCCTCTAAGATGAGTCGCCAGCGCCTCGTGACTGTCGAACGGCTGGCTAGGAATATCTTTGGCCCCTGCTCGCATCGCCTCAGATTCTGGTGGATCGGCCAACGTCAGCAGATAATCCAGGCTTAGATCCGCGACCGTCTGACCCACCTGATGATGCAGCCGAGCGGATTGCGCGCCCAGCTCTTTCATCGTGCCGAGCACCGCAATGTGACGACGACCGGGCTGATCGGCGAGTAGCTGCAAGGCGGCTATCATTGCTTCGGTGCCAGCATTATAGGTTTCATCAAGCAGCCAAATGTCGTTAGGGAGCTTGTGAACTTGGGCGCGGCCGGCGGGCAGGGAGACGGTGATGCCTTGCGCGAGTTTTTTCCAGTCGAGCTTGAGCGCTTGCAGGGTGGCGATCGCACTCAGCATGTTTAGTGCATTGTGCCGACCGGGTAGCGGCATCGGAATCTGCACATCGCCTACTTGCAGCGTCTCACCGACGAGCTGACCGCACACATCGCCGCCCTCTAGACCATAGGTAATTTGCGATCCGGACCATGCCAAGGTGGGATCGGCAGCGGCGGCGACGGCGGCGGCTGTTGACATGAGCAAGGCATTGTCATGGTTGAGTACGGCAATGCCGCTAGCGGGTAATTCTCTGAGCAGTTCGCACTTGGCTTGGGCAATTGCCTGCCGCGATCCCAGTCGGCCAATATGAGCGGTGCCCACATTTGTAATCAGCGCCACGTTGGGCTGAGCGATTTGAGTGAGTAGGGCAATCTCGCCGGGGCCGCGCATCCCCATTTCTACAACCGCGTAGTCGTGCTCATCCGTCAGCCCTAGCAGCGTTTTCGGCACGCCGATTTCATTGTTGTAATTGGCCTGCGTTTTTAGCACCGAGCCAAATAAACCCAGGGCTGCTGCGACCAGTTCTTTAGTAGTGGTTTTCCCAACTGATCCGGTAATCGCAACCACGGGTAAGGCTTTTTGCTGACGCCACCAGTGGCCTAGCGTCTGATAGGCCACCAAGGTATCGGCAACTTCCAAACGCGGGAAGTTGGCACTTGAGAGCGCGCCGCGACGAACGACAGCAGCGATCGCACCCTTATCCATCGCCTGCTGCGCAAAATGATGGCCGTCAAAGGTCTCGCCTTCTAAGGCGACAAATAGCTCACCCGGCTGCACCGTCCGGGTGTCTGTCGTGATTCCCGTTACCTGCGAGGCGAGCCCTTTATCCATCAGCGCTTCACAACCCTGGCAGGTGGCCACCAGCAGATCAGCCAAGGTGCTCACAGCCGCACTAAAGTGGCCCGTCATGCGCTTACCCAAAAACTAAAAACGTACAGAAAACCAAACATCAAAAGTTGATAGAGTGCCATCCCAGCGGGGAATGTTGTTTGCATAAACATCATAAAAGCTTGATGCTAAACCATGATCCCGAATAGCCGTCCTGTCACCAAAAACATTGCCTTCGGCTCAGAAATTCCATCCTCGACAAAGGTTGCGGACGCTTATAGCGATGAGTTGATGAACGATCTGTTTATAGATGTGGATCGCATCTTAGAGGGGGATCTCAGTCGCCATACTGCTCTGGTCAAGCACTCATCTGGGCGAGCAAATTCATCTCGAACGGTTCGGCTACCGTCAAACTTTTCACCCAAGAGCGCAGCCGATATCTATCGCGCCACAATGGCCGTGGCCAATCGTGACAGTGATGACAGGGCTCATACTATCTACGGCAACGCGGGCGATTCACAGTCAGTCAATTTGCAGTCAGTCAATTCACAGGCAATAGAGTCGCAGTCTGCCGAGGTATCCCAAAGTGCTGCGCAGCCGCTCTCTAACTATCTTTATCCGCTAGAGCCGCCGTCAGAGTCAACCTCGCCTAACGCTGCGCACGCCTTTTCGCCGATTACCGAGCCGATTATCAAGCCTAGTGGCTGGCGATCGCGTGTATCCCTCCCCTGTCTGCTGATGGGGGCAATCGGCATATCAGCAGCTAGCGTGATGAGCTTGTGGGTGCTGGCTCAGCGTATGCCTAGCAATGGCTGGCTGCTTTCACGGCAAGCCGCTGCTGCCGAGATGCCCGCGCCTAGCAATGAAGATTTTCTGGTGTATCTGCAGCGATCGCTAGAGGTGATTAGGACAAACCAGGAAGCCAACCCAGCCGTCGCTGCGCTTCCGTCCGTCCAGCCGTCTGGGCAAGCAGTGTCTGCTGCACCGACGACCGCCTCTCCTAGTACCAATCTCCTACCGGCCATGCCCACGCCTGGTGATAGCAACAGCGCCACTGGCACCCCCAACCCAGCAGAAGCGGAATCTCAGCCCGGCATTTTGCCAAACTTACCCGGCATGAAGGCGGCTCAAAACATCATTGAGCGCGTTTTTGTCCCGGTCTATCAAAATAGCCAAGCAGCGCCATCCAACCCAACTACTCCGTCTGGCAATCCGTCTGGGAATGCTGCAAATACTGCTAACAACACCCAGCGACCGACCGTTCCGGTACCTGGCCCGGCTGCCACCACTCGCCCCGCCGATACATCCACCGCTGCTGTCCCCGTTGTCCCAGCCACTCCTCAATCCCAAAGTGATTTACCGGCCCCGGCTGTAGCGGTCGGCCTTACAAATGCAGCAGAGGCAGCCGTAACAGATGTTACCCCCACCTCTGAGCATGTCCTCGTTGGAATTTTGAACTTGGGCAGTCGCTCTGCGGCACTGTTTAACCTAGACGGCAACTCTCAGCGGGCTTATGTGGGCGATCGCGTGGGCCTTTCTGGTTGGACTTTGGTCTCTGTCAATGGTCAAAATGTTGTCGTTCGCCGTGATGGTGAGGTGCGCTCGATCTATATTGGTCAAAGGTTCTAAACTCAATTCAGAGTGAACCTAGTGACGTATAGGCTGATGCCATGAGCTTGTTTGACGATCTCAGTCGGTTTTTGGAAACGCGGCTAGATGAATTTTTGCGCGCCAATCCGCATTTGGAGCTGCGAGCGCTAGAAGATCAGCTGCGGGGACAGGAGGAAGACGCGATCGCCCTGCTTGGCAATCTCAACCGCCGAGAAAAGCAGCTCGAAGAGGGCATTCTCGAAACGGCAACAGAAATTCAGCAGTGGCACAAGCGGATTGAAAAGGCCAAAGCGGCCAATCGCCAAGATCTCGTTGGCCCAGCCCAAGAACGAGAAGGGGCCTTACTGCGTCAGGGTAATCATTTATGGGGCCAGCTCAAAGGCGTCAAAGCGCGAATTGAGCAAACCAAAGCGCTGCATCAGCAGATCCAACGTAAGCGCCAGGAAGTGAAAACTAAAATTGCGCAGGCGGCTGCAATCCCTAAGTCAAGCCCCAAAACCAGTCAAGATTGGGGCGCTGCCGGGTGGAACAAAAGCGCCTACAGCTACACTCAGGCGGTAGACCCGCTAGATGAAAGCTTTCGTCGATGGGAAGCCGAAGAAGAACTCAACGAACTCAAGCGCAAGATGGGCTCGTAGGATCTGGTTAGTTTATTTAATTCTCGATTCTTACTGCCAATCACCAGACATCACTGCTATCGGCTCGCCAGTCGCGCTGACCACCTCTAGCGGTAGCATTGTCAGCTCATCTACCCGATTAAATAGAACAACTTGCATGCCTGTGGCTGCGGGCTCAACCGTCATCACATAGCGATCGCCCTGCCAGCTCAGGTCACTAACCCGGTGATTGAGCAGCCAAGCTTCAGCGCGATCGCCTTCGTTGATCGCCACTGTCGTCTCAGGCTCATAGCAATTCCACATATCATCAGCCACCGTCCACAGCCCCGACAAATTCACTGGCTCTAGGCGCGCGCTCAGCCCATACGTGGTAAAGCTAATGATCTGATGATCCCAAAATAGAGTAGATGCGCTTTTAAATGCGCCGGCTTCTGATGCCCCTTCCGCTAGTACCTCACCGTAGCGATCATCATTGTCCAACTGCTTAGCTTGCTCCGCCTCGCTCGGCCGCTGCCAGCTATCTACATCCGCACAGACTTCAAACGGTACACTTGCAGGCACAACATTTTCTGCGGACGCCGGAATTGCGTCTTGTGTGAGGGTTTCTTGGGCGATCGCCTCTTGGGCCAGCGGTCCCTGATTACTCAGTAGGGTATTGTTTGCTGAGCTAGGACAGCCCGACAATACATAAGCTCCCAACATCACAACGCTGAGCTGTTTGAATCTCTGTTGATTTGAACTCTTTTGCTGACTCATTCCCCTTCCCCGCACTTAACTTTAAACTTGATGCACCCAGACCCAAACAGGAAGGCATCTCTACATCAGCATCCGTTGCTATCTATTGCCGTCATGAGCTAACAAAAGCTTCCACGATTTATGGATTGTTAACAGTTAGTTAATAGACTTGTCGTTAGCCGATTGACTATCAACAAAAATATCACTACTAAGGCAACAACCGATGTTTTATCTAGCGATGACGACGGTTTCTCTATTGTTGATAGAGCTGACTGTACGGGCCGATTCTAGTTTGGCAAGTAACTAAGCGGTTCTACACAGCTGCTTCATCTAAATCAGTGAGAAGTCAAAGCGTGCTTTATACAACCGAGAAAAGGCTAACGTTTGCGACTTATTGTCGAGGCGATTTTGAACGAAAATCGACCCTACTCACACCACAAATCTTTCAACGGTTTATCCCCGATAGCCTATCCCATCTATGGTCGTAGGTACCGAAAGTCTGTTCAGGAACTTTATACCCTTTATTATCTATACGTCAGTTGGATTTACCTGTATTAAAGAGGACAGTTTATAAGAAACGTAATAACTGTCTCTAAATGATCAGGGAAAACACGCAAGGTTTTGAGAAAAAGGGCACGTGTGGCTTCGGCCATTCTGCTGATTTGTGCTAGCGATTGATAGAATCTGTTTGTTCGGCCTCTTTCGGGTCTAGCGAATGAGAGGGTTGACCGTTTGAGCGGGGGCAAACAGGCTTTGCAGTCGTTGCAGACTGCCGCCGCCAGAATAAAACAAATCGCCTTTGCCCAACAGATTGACTGCCGCGCCTGCTTTAGCGCCGAGGATAATCGCAGAGTCAGCGTCGCTAGCGGTGCGCAAAGCCACTCTGCCGGGCAAGTTTGAGCGAATTAGCGGCGTGACGACTCTGGCCTCGGGTCTTTGGGTTGAAATAACAAGATGAATTCCGGCAGCGCGGGCCATTGCCCCTAGACGCTGAATACTTTGCTCTAGCGCCTTGGCGGTTTCTCTGTCGGCCATAAAGTCGGCGTACTCATCAAAAATGCAGAGGATACGAGGTAGCGGCACTGAAGCTTTTGAATTGTAGGTGGCTAGATCAGGGCAACGGCTGCCTTCGAAGCGTTGATACCGGCTGTCCATTTCAATCACGAGCCGCTCCATCAGCGCGATCGCCTCTTCTCTCGTTTTTACAATGGGCTCATATAGCCACGGCATCTGTTCAAATTCTGGAAAGGTGACTCGTTTCGGATCGACGAGTGCGACTTGGAGATGCTGGGGATCGTGGCGGACAAGAAGGCTGAGGAGCAGCGATCGCAAAAACTCACTCTTGCCGCTGCCAGTCGTGCCGCCCACTAAGAAATGGCAGGTATTGGGATCTGATAGGTCTGCTTCTATTAGCTGACCTTCTAAATTCACGCCAAGCGCAATTTTGGCAGTGGGGTCATTGCGCCTAGCGCCAGAAATGTAGTCACTGAAGAGCGCCGTCTGCCGATCAGGGCGCGGTAAATCCACGCTGATGAAGCCTGCCTGCGGAGACATTAAAGGCGCATGCTCCAAGCCTAAATGCACGCGAATATCATCTTCAAATTTGAGAACAGTGCCGACACGCACGCCTAAGTGAGGCTTCAGCTTGACCCGGATAAAAGCGGGACCGAGCGCCGAGCCCAAATAATCGACACCCACATTGAAAGCGTGCAACACTTCAACGAGCTGTCGCGCAATACTATCGGTAGCCGTGTCATTGGCAGCAGTCCCATTGGCAGTACTCATCAATCCAGATTTTTCCGATGAAGCAGCTTGTAGTGTTTCAACCCGCACGGGTTTGGAATCGTCGATGGCGAAGCTTTCTGCAACAGAGCCTACGAGCAACGGCGGAATATTTTCCAGTGATGATGGCTCAGGTAGCGGAACTGAATTAGAGGATGCGATCGCATCTGTCTTGAAGTAGCTTTGGCATTTGTTCTTTTGAGGGCAGATGTCACATAGCTCAAGATGCGCCGTCATCGGCGGCGGATTTGGACTAGGCGATTGCCAAGCCAGCCAAGATCTCATCTGCATGAGCTTGTGTGGAATGAGATCATGCAGCGTTTTTTCTAGCAGATCCCAGGAGTATTCCACACCTTTCCAGTCGGGCAGGACGCTGTACACTGCCGAGTTGATGTTGACCTGGAGCTTTTGCTTGAGCATGTAGCTATACAAAGCCACTTGGGCGAGCTGCGCAGCGGGATCGGTGGCCTGATAGGTTTTGTATTCCACGACGCAGAGGCGCTGCTTGGCGAAGTCGTAAACCAAGCTATCGAAGCGACCTCGAACCAGTTGGCGATCGCCATTCGG
>JBAUIB010000314.1:0-2495 GCA_049680585.1 Phormidesmis sp. | reverse complement strand
TGTCTGCATTGAGAAACGACAAGGTTTTAGTTTCTCCTGGACTCAGAGTCTCAGCAATATCGAAACCATCTAACCAAGAAAATCCAATCGTCCCCCCTAATAAGCTGATTTGACCCTCTGCAATATCGAGGACATCGAAGGCGTTATCCTCGAACCCGCCAATCGAGATATCTAGTTGACCAGACTCAAAAACGGCGTCTCCATTGAAAGTTAGCGTACCAGCAGTGTCAGTAACAGCGCCCTCACCAAACATGCCGCCAGGCGCTACCGTCCCGCCCGCAAATACAAACGGAATCTCAGTATCGTAAGTATCATAAGTGCCTGAGCCTTTAAGGAGACCCAGATTTTCAAACCCTGTCAGAATTGTTTTAGGTTCAGTTCTAACGATGGTAAAGCCATTATTGAGGACAGTTCCAGAGGCTTTGTTGATGTAATGCTCTGCATCTAAGCCGTTGGTATCATGAAAGCCTTGATTGACGAAAATTCCAGTATTCAAATCCAGCGATACTCTATTGAGATCGCTGTTGTTAACAAAAGCACCTGTATTCTCAATGAAGGCAACCTCGTATTCTTCTTGAATTAAGCCATTGTTTTCGAAATAACCTGAATTCTCAATCCAAGAGAAATACAGAGACATCGTTCCTGAATTGTCAAATCTCCCCTCATTGAGCAAGCTAGAGGGCAGTCGAAAAGACATCTCACCTCGATTGCTGATAGTGCCATTATTGACAACTCCAGGCAGCTGAGTTTCGGATGCTCTAATAGTGCCAATGTTATTGATCACGCCATCGTTTACTAGCTGAGCATCAAAAATAGAAATTTCTCCAAAGTTGTTGAAGATCTCTGAATTAGTTCCTATTCTGTTTTCTAGATCTTCAAATGAAGGCCCAATCTCAATAGCGTTGCCTGCTGGGTTTGGATTGGGTGAAATCTGCTCAGCAAGTGCTGTTTTTGGCATGACTAGGTGCATACTGGCAGCGATCGCTGATAGATAAAAAATAGACTGTATCGCTTGCTTTGAGGATTTTTTCTTCATAGTCATGACAGGCATCTTGAGGGAAGAGTATTGTTGATTTCGCTACAGAGTGGCTACGAAGCACGGGTTGGACAAGATTAAGCACCATAACCACCGCCACCGGGTGTTTTGATGACGATCTCATCATCCGGCTCGACATTGACACTATCTGTTGCCAGCATCGCTTTTTGAGTCCCATCAGCGCGGTTAATGACCGCATCACCAGACTCGCCAGCGCCACCCCCAGCTAGGCCAAATGGCTGCGTAGCCCGCCGACCTGACAGCAGATTAGCGGTCATCGCCTCACGGAACACAATCTGCCTGACAGTGCCGTTACCGCCACTGTGTTGACCAGTGCCACCACTGTTCGTCCTGATCGCAAATGATTTCAATAACACGGGAAACCGTAGCTCTAGCACCTCTGGATCGGTCAGTCTAGAGTTTGTCATGTGTGTCTGTACAGCATCTGTCCCATCGAAGCTAGGGCCAGCTCCCGAACCGCCACAGATAGTCTCGTAGTATTGATACTGGCCATTACCAAAGGTGAAGTTGTTCATAGTGCCTTGGGAAGCGGCTAGTACACCTAATGCACCATAGAGGGCATCGGTAATAGCTTGAGAGGTTTCGACGTTGCCGGCTACGACTGCGGCTGGGTAAGCAGGGTTGAGCATAGAGCCTGCGGGCACTTGAATGTCTAGCGGTTTTAGGCAGCCTGCGTTGAGAGGGATAGGAGAGTCTACTAAGGTGCGAAAAACATAGAGAACGGCGGCTTTGCAAACGGCTAGTGGCGCGTTGAAGTTGTTGGGCTGTTGGGTAGAGGTCCCGCTAAAGTCGATAGTGGCACTGCGAGTGGTGGGATCGAGGGTTACTGAGACGACAATCTCCGCACCGCAGTCCATTGGCACAGCGCAGCGAGTGGGCTGATGTTGCCGGTTGCAGAGCTGCGAAATGACTTTGCGAACCGCTTGTTCGGCGTTGTCTTGAACGTGCTGCATATAGGCTTGCACGGTGTTGAGTCCAAACTGTGCAACCATGTGCTGAAGCTCTTGGACGCCTTTGTTATTAGCAGCGACTTGAGCTTGTAGGTCAGCTAAGTTTTGATCCAAATTGCGAGCGGGATAAGGGCCAGCAGTGAGGCGATCGCACAATTCCTTTTCTCTAAGCTCTCCATCCTCCACCAGCAAAACGTTGTCTAGTAAAATCCCTTCTTGATTCAAACGGGTGCTGTGAGGCGGCATAGAACCCGGTGTGATGCCGCCAACGTCCGCATGATGACCTCGCGAAGCCACAAAAAAGAGCGGGATGCCTACAGCTTGACTCTCTATAAATACGGGCGTAATAGCGGTGATATCGGGTAAATGGGTGCCGCCGTTATACGGATTGTTGGAGATGAAGACATCTCCTGGCTGAAAAGATTTACGCTGAGTGTCGTTAATGAGCGCCTGAACGCTTTCGCCCATAGAGCCCAAATGCACTGGGA
>JBAUIB010000313.1:0-1544 GCA_049680585.1 Phormidesmis sp. | reverse complement strand
CTGAGACTTCGACCCGGCCATCCTCGTGCTCTTGCACAACAACATTGCAGGGATACAACGCACCAGCCTTGTCATCCACTTGAATCATGTTGTAGGCAATGCCTGGATGGCAGGCCCCAAGAATCTTATAGTTACGAAAGTCCTTGCCCAGCTTCTTTTTAAAAGCAGCCTGAACGTCAATCTCGGTTAAGATGCCAAGCCCTTCTTGCTTCAGCGACTCAGTGACTTGAGCGATCGCCTCTTCAAATGAAGCATCTACAACCTTACTAAAGTGATACATCGTTAATAGCTCCTAAGTTATGCAGAAATTGTGTGTACGACTGGTATCGGAGAAGATCGAAACATCACAAATCTTTAAGCTAATTTGATTGTATAACCAGATAGTAATTAATGAGCGCAGTCTTGAAGAAATCTCTCGTTATAGACATTTCATAGATTTTTCTCTATGAAAGCTTAGTAACTGCGTCTAAGGCTCTAGCAGGCTGTCTGTCGCCCAGCTAGAGCCTGTGTTGTCTATTGTTACAGGCTCTAGCTGGGCGTTCTAGGCTAAAGTTTTTCAATTAAATTCTTATATAACTACTAAGTAGTATGATATAAAGAGACTGTGAAAAAGCTTGAGAAATCCGGACAGCTACGATTCTTTAGCCATGACAACTCGCAGACTCGTGAGTCTAGTAATACTTCCTCACAACTTTTTCAAACTGTTGGCCTAGAACAGTTGAGTGCCTTGAAAGCTACTCTCAGCATGGCTTTCTCCAGCCAAGACACTACGTTGATAATTTAGCTTATTAAATCCTATCCACTCATTAAGAGGTTTACGTTATGCAGACTATGACCATCAATATCGGCATTGAAGAACAGGATCGTAGGGAAATTGCCCAAGGTCTTTCTAAGCTGCTGGCAGATACTTATACGCTGTACCTGAAAACTCACAATTTCCACTGGAACGTCACTGGCCCCATGTTTCGGACGTTGCATCTGATGTTTGAAGAACAGTATACCGAGTTGGCTTTGGCCGTGGATCTAATCGCTGAACGCATTAGATCTGTAGGGTTTCCAGCTCCAGGCACCTATCAGGAATTTGCCAAGCTCTCTTCGATCAGCGAAGAAACTGGTGTACCAAGCGCCGAAGACATGATCCGCAAGTTAGTGGAAGGGCAAGAAGCGGTTATTCGCACCGCGCGATCGCTTTTTCAGATACTAGAGCGCACTCACGACGAGCCAACCGCAGACCTGCTGACCCAGCGTATGCAGGTACATGAAAAAACAGCGTGGATGCTCAGAAGCTTATTAGAGAAATAATGCCGAACAAACATTCTCTTAGCTTGGTCTAGTGAGCTTTTACAAGGACTGTGAAACTCGTCAACCAACCTTAAAACTGTAGAAAGGAGATTCAATAAATCCCATGTCGAATGTTGTTATTATCGGTGCAGGGCTAGCCGGACTCCCGGCAGCCTACGAGCTGCGCCATCTATTGCCGAAGTCGCATACGGTCACGCTGATCTCTAGCGAGCCGAATTTTACCTTTATTCCTGGACTGGTTC
>JBAUIB010000312.1:0-49081 GCA_049680585.1 Phormidesmis sp. | reverse complement strand
TTGGCGCTTCCAAAACCCCTTCAAGCCTGGACTCCTGCTGCTGAGCCGGGTCGCTAGGCTGAGTCCCAAATCCATCGAGAAGACCCCCGAGCTTAGCTGTCGCCCCCAGATAAAATCCGCCCGCATTCCGATTTTCACCAAAGTCATAGTCCGTCGCACCACCGCTGTAGCCAGCCGATAGCCTCAAGTCTGGCAGCGGATAGTAGCCCGCCTCTAACAAATAGCCCACTTCGTTATAGCTGCTGCCGCCTAGCCAGCGCAGCTCGCCGACCGCGTCCCAGCGATAGCCCAACCGGTAGGTCGCTCTGGCCTGCGCTAGCTGCACGGTACTGCTATTTGAAAAACTGCTGCCGTTGCCGCTGATTGCGGTGCGGCTGTTGCGCAAGGCGTACTTTCCATACAGCTCCCATCGCCAGTTAGGCGCATAAATCGCCTCAGCCGAGATCACATGCTCTTGAGTTTCTGTCGAAGCACCCAGCGTGGTATTACTTGGAATTGAGTTAGGATTCAGTCGATGCTCATAACGTAGCAGCGCGTTAAAGCGATCATTATTTGGGTTGCGATAGGCTGCGCCTAGCTTCAGCACGCTGGAAGTGCCCAATCCTACAATCGCCTGGTTAGCCGTGCGGGCCATTCGATAGTCTCCCAGCAAGGTTATCTCCGGCGTAATCCGGCCCAGCGCCGATAGGGTAAAGGCGGTGTTAGAGCTTCTAGAAGAAGAGCGATGCTCGAAACGAGTGCTGGCTTGGAAGTCAGGATTGTCTGTGTAGGAAAGGCCAACGCTGTAGTTCTCGCCGCCTGCTAGCCCCAGCGAAGAGGCGGTGTTGCCAGTAGCATAAGGCTGGCGAAACTGAGTGCTCGCCGCCGTCTCATTGCCAAAGGTAGAAAAGACTTTTTCATAGCCCAGATCAAGATCCAAACCAGGCGCAAGATTTATCCCCTGCTCAAGGCCAATAGCGCCGCCGAGCTGACGCCCATCGACAGTAGAAAAACGTCCGTGAATGGTCGTATCAGAAGCAAAGGTGTGCTCACCTGAAACATCCACAATCGTCGCGCTGCTTCTGTTGTTACCGCCACCGCCATAAAAGAGCTGGTTCACACCAACATTCAGACCCTCCATTACCTCCCAGTTCAGCCCCACTAGGGTGCGACTAGGATAAATTGGATCGGTGTTTGAAGAGAGATTCAGTTCGTTTTGGGCGACTAGGGAAAGCTTGTCTGACAAGGGCGTGGTTAAGTGGGTTCTGAGCTGATCGGAGCTAACATTGGTGTCGTTGTTGAGGCGGTCGGTGCGATCGCGATGCAGCCAGTCTATCTCTGCCGTACTACGCCCAATCCGCTGCGATACCCCCAGCGAATAGGTCGTCAGCGAATTACTCAGCGCCCTACCCGAGAGGCTATTTGCCCCGGTAAGCAAATCTGTTAGGTCCGTAATGACCTGAGGAGCCGTACCAAAATTGTCTTCATGGTCAAACCGAGCTCGAATAGATGTCGTGTCGCCCAGTCGCCCTGTGAGCTCAGCGCCGTAGCGGGTTTGGCCAGGCACAAAGCTCGTAGTCGCGCTGTTGGTAAAGCCTTCATCGGTAGAGCGAAAGTAGGCCCGACCGTCGAGATCACGGCCCATATTACCGTCTATCTCTAGCCGGTAGGCATTGCCACTGACGTCGCCGCTGCGATCAAAGCGACTGTCGGAGTGGGCCACTTCAGCCGTGACAGTAGCCTGATCGCCCAGCGCAATTCGCGCATCCGCACCAAAAAGGGTAAAATCACGCGATCCTTGACTCTCATTCAGAATGCTTGCACCGACCCAAGACTCCTGACCCTGCTCCCGGTTGAAGTCGTACTGTAAGCGGCCTGCCAGCAGATTGGTGCTGTCACCATCTTCATACTGATAAGTAGTGACAATGCGACGGACTAATAGCTGACCAAATTGATCGACCTCTGTGCGCATCACCGGATCGCTGAACTGGATCGTGCCTCTGTCGTAATCGATTTGGTAATCGAGACTGCGAAAGAGCTGCCGTCGCTCTAGAACCGTTCCAGGCCGCTCTAGTTCTTCTAGCTCTAGGTAAACGCTCTCGCTACCCGGAACCAGATCTCTTTGCGACGTGAAATATGTGCCGCTAGTGCCGTCCGGGGCGATGGTGTCTCGCTGAAAGCCCTCTACATTGTTGGCATATAGGCCCGTCAGCGCAAAGTCTCCAAAGTTGTAATGAGCTTTGAATCCGTGCAGCTGCCGGTTGGTCGCCGTGAAGCGTTGAGCCGCTGTGGCAAATTCTTCAGTGTTGAAGTCTCCCCACATGGCATAGTCAATGCCGTCATCGTTAGAGGGAGAATTTCTCTCGAAGCGAAGATACAGACTGTCTAAAGACGGTGCGGTAACATCTGTATAAGAGTCGTCGCCGTAGGTCGGATACACGTTTGTGCAGCCGCTGTCTCTGGCTCTAAAGAGACCGGTCTCACCCTGACAGTTTTCATTGAGAGAGCGATCGCTATTGTAAGCCCCCGTATACAGCCACTCGCCCAGATTACCCGTTGCAAAAACAGCCGCATCCACATCCAGCTCATAGCTGTTATCGCGATCAATCGATAAAAATTCCCGATAGCTGTCGTAAAAATCAGTGCCGCCAGCGCCTAGCCGCACATCCACAACACCTGAAACTAAGCTAGGCCGCTGCGGCGTATCAAATTTGATCTGACCAAACGCATCAAAGCCATTGGCGCTAGCCTGCAGTTGAACCAGATGCGACTCCAGAGAGGACTGCAGCTCAGCAACAAATTCACCGTCTCGAATTTCGACCTGGAAACCGGGCTGATCAGGTCTGTAGTCAGCGCCTAAAAAGCGGCCATCACTGGCTTCTAGCGTGACCACAGAATCCCAGCGAGAAATGTTGCCGATAGCGTCTACTAGCTGACCGCGAATATTCGCAGTAGAGCGCCCGTCAGATGGAATTGATCGATTAGAGAGCAAAACGATATCTTCAGGCTGACCTCTAACCGTCAGGGGCAGACTTTGCAGTACATCGCCCGTATCGGTCGAGATGACTTCTAGCAGATTGTCGCCAGCCGTGAGGGTAATGCCATACCAGGTTTGGGTTCGCAGTTGGGTGTCGGTGTTCGTTTCTGTTCTCCCCACCAAGCTAGCGTCAACCATCCGTCCATTTACCAGCAAGGCGATATTGGCTCCGACCGGAAAGCGGAGCACAACTGAGGTCGCAGGAACATCCAAAAAGGCACCTGGCTCTGGACTGAGAAACTCAATCTGCTCGGCATCTACTGAAACAGCGATCTCATCAGAGGACGCCAGGGACTCAGGCGTGATAGCGACTCGCCCAAGATCGCTAACGTCATATCGTTGCGTGCTGCCGCTGGCCGCCGGGTTGCTAATGGCGACATTCGTACGATTTGGCGGGATGAGGTCAGCAGGCGTCAGCGAAATCCAGTTAGCGGGACGTTTGAGTTCCTGCTGAGCCGGGTTGAGCGCTAGGCGATTGGGATCTGCTTGATTGGCTTCTCCGTTTGTTCCCACTGGCGAGCGAGCGAGCCAGGGTGCTTTCTTCTCCTCGTCTTCGTCTTCGTCCCCATTATCAAGCGTCAGCGCAAGCCAGTTTGAGTTTTTCTCTGTTTCATTTTGCTCCGGCGCACGCAGCGCTAGCCAGGGGGAGGGCGGCTCTGCTTCAGATACTTCTACTGAACGCGCAATCCACGGCACTTTCTTACGGGCTGATTGTTCTGGGTTGACCGCGGCCAGAGCAATCAGGATGGCGGTAGAATCAGGGGGTTGATTGCCTTCAGTTAGAGTGGCGTTTGGTGAGGCGATCGCAATCAAGGGCGCGCTGTACAGAGCATTATTTTGCGCCAGCGCCGGGTCAACTTCTACCTTGCGAGTTCTAACTTCAACGGCAGACTCTTCCTGCTCTCGTTCTTCCGCGTCTTCTTCCGCCTCATCTTTGCCTTCTGGCGTATTGATAGGCTCTACCAAAGAGGTTGAATTTTGAGAGACATCTGTCTGAACCTGAGCCTCTGCACCGGATAAAAGCGCCAAGAGCACCAGGAGGGTTGCGGAAAGCCGAGTAATAAAGATTGCAATCTTCGTTGTTTTGTACATGTTTATGATTGCTCCTCCTGGAAGGTGGGCGTCACCCCAAAGTTCATCCGCACCAGTCCGCCAGGTGCGAGATTAACCAGCCGGGAGTAGCTGTTACGCTCGCTGAAATATAGGTTGGGGGCAAGGGTATAGCCCGGTAGACTGCTTAAATCCAGCGTGCCTGTGCGCTGACCAGGCAGCATCTTCTGCACTGAAAAGAGACCATCAGCATCGGTGACTACCCGATTACCGTCATCTAAGAAAATCACCGCGTTCGGAATGCCCGCTTCGCCAGACTGTTGTTCACCATCGAAGTTTTTATCTTCGAACACGCGACCAATCAACGTGCCGCAGTCAGAGAAAATGCCAGGATCTAGAACAATTCGATACGTACTGGGTCCGTCTTTGACTCTAAAGCCACTGTCGGTTCTCTGAGCAGTGACGATGGCGCTATTGCGACCTGTCCCTCTAATGGCGTCTGGTGTTAGGCGAGCCGCATAGATAATGTCGAGCACTTGGTCAGGTGCGATCGCCTCATCCACGCTAAAACTAACGCTACGACTGCTGGCAGAGAGCGCGGGTACAACAGCAATAGGACTGCCATTTAGCTGACCGGTTACTGATTCTGGAACGATCTCAAAGCCGATAGGAGGCGAGTCAATAGCGACAACAGAATTGACTTCAGCTTTCGCTAGGTTTTTAATATTTAGCCGGTAGACAACGGTATCGCCCGGCTGTGCCGCTGAACGATCCGCCGACTTAGTAATGCTGATTTGTTCTGCTTCGCAGATAGCCGTATCTAAAGCAAAGGTGAAAAATGTGAGCGCCTGTGTCTCAGCGTCATTAACCGAAACTGTTTCCGTTAGCGTTGTTGCGCCATCTACAGAAATCGGTTGACCGTCTAGAGAGGTTGCCTGATAGCTAAGAGTAGAGGTATTAGTTGCGCTGTTGAAGGCATTGCCCAGTATTTCAATCAAGACTCTGCGCTCATCAAAGTCAGAATCGTCTGGTGGGTTAATCACCAGAATGTAGCGAGCGCCCGCATCGGTTTGAACGAGTCCGACATTAGCCGCGCTGTTTAAAGGCGTACTATCGCCAAATAGAAAGTTATAGCTGCCGTCGTTAGCAGACAGAACAAACGGATTGACATTACCGATATTCGGTTCGATGCTGTCTGTACCGCTTGTTGGGGCAAGTGATACAAGCTCGCCCAGATCTAGCCCGCTAGCGTCAGGTTCGTATAGTGCAACAGAAAAACCAGCATAGCTATCGAGCGGCAGCCCGTTGCAGCCTAAGATATCGCCCAGCGGGTCGATCAAGTTAGGATCAACACCTGTATCAATCCGGTTGGAAGTAATGCCAACGCTACCACCTGGGATGGTGTAGGTAGCCGCTGCTTGATTGGTAATATCAGTAGTAGAAGACTCTTGCGCGTAGGCGTTTGTGGTGGGGTGGATAAGAATGCTGATCAGCACGCTTACCAGCAGTAGTGCAATCAAACGCATCCATCGACGCGGCAGTTGCGACCATTTATTCAGCGGATAGCTTGGCATTTTCTGTAACTTTGGGGATTGTCGTTGCTCGTCGCCTGATCTGGCTTGCTCACTGGTTCGGCAGCCTTAATCGCAGACACCCACAGTGCGATTTTCTATATAGGTAGATGATCCGAAATGATGTTGTCGTAGCTTTGAGAAGCGTTGTTTTAGCGAGAGGCGATCGCCTCCTCTAACTTTCACCAGCAAGAAGATGCGATCGCCTAGTTCAACGCTTACTTAACCGTTACTTCGTGAGAAACGTAGACGGCTTCCTCAGCATTTAGAGACTCGTTGAATGTCCATTTCACATGGGTATACATCTCAGCTGGTGCTGGCTGCATCTCTACCGTGCCATCAGGCAGCGTGACTTCGACCATCGGCTCAGCAACAAACGTTTCACCGCTATCGATACTGTAAGTGGTATCAGCGGCGGTGTTACCCTTTACAGACCCGATCACAAAGGTCATCTCAGCCGGAATAGGTTGAGTGACCACCAAGTCTTCTGCGGCCATCTCACCCGCGTTAGAAGACTCCACTGCGTAGCGCAGCTTATCACCAGGTTGAACGGTGGCTTCACCTTCTAGCGCTTGCCACTCAAGCTTTTCTTTTCCTTCATTGTCAACAACAGTGATCTCCTTCTCGACGCCCATCAGCAGCATTACTTCTGGCTGAGTGAGCTGCTGGGCAATGGCTGTGCCAATCTCTTGCAGACTAGCAAATACAGGTGTGCTCACTGCAAAGGGAGCAGACGCCACCAGCGCAGCAACACCCAAACCAAACATGAACTTGCGTTTCATAATTTATTGAACCTGATAAATTTATACAACAACAGAAGTCAGAAAGAGATTACGGAGTTGGCGTAGGTCCGACATTAACCATGCGACGGAACTGGAATGTACCGGATGCGCCACCTGCTACAGAAGGCACTACATTCTCGTATACTTCAACCTGAGTACCTGGTACCGGATCGGTTGTTCCAGCCGACGGTGGATCAGGAAGAGAATCATTAGAAGTATCAGCATCACTAAGATCAGGGCTTGTGGTGTAGTAGTTTACGGTACCGTTCTGAGCGACAGTTGCCTGCACATGAGTCGTGGTCGAAGCCCAGTTGTTGTCCCCGCCATCGTCGGTAGTATCACCATCCTCTAATAGGGTGAAATCAGTTGCTGTGAGCAGAACGCTGCCATTACCGCCTGTTGCTTCAGAAATGTTGGTGTAAGTGAGGAGGTACTCGATGAACTCACCTGGTTCAACCTCTCTTGTCAGCGTCTCAGCAGGGCCTGCGAGGACAGTTGTGCCATCAGTGCCAATGATACTTGCCTGCTTAGTCAACTCCATAAAGCCTGTGTACAAGCGGTCAATGGTGATGTTATTAGTGGTTTCAGTCTGGTAGCCAGCTGAGGCAACCGGATCGTCATCAGGAAAGGCAACAATAGGAATAGGTACAGCCGTTAACTGAGCAACGTCATCAGGCAGGTCTACCGTTACTGTATAGTCGACCTGTTCTCCCCCGTTTAGATCCCCAACGTTGACAGGTGAAGCATTAGGATCGAGAGTTGGAGGATTAGTAGTAGGATTTACTCCAGGCGCAATAGGAGTATTGGTAATCAGATTAAAAATACCCGAGCCCCCAGGACCACCTGTTGCGTCGTATCTGTATACCGCTGTTTGTTCATCGGGACCACCCTCATCATAGACAATAGTCACGTATGTCCCATCAGGAATAGCACTATCCAAGCCATAGTCAACTCGGTTAGTTGGATCGAGTGGGTTGCTGGCAAACGTTGCAGTTGTCGGTGCTAAAGGCTCAATCGTAACGTTAGAGAGTTGGCTAGTTGGACCCGCAGGGTTGCTGAGAGAATTGTTAAAAGTGACTGGGCCAGGGCTGATGGTATCGTCGGAGGCTAAGCCGGCACCCACAGGTGTAGAAAGGTTGGTAAAGTCATCATTGTTGCCGGTAGGGCCAAAGGCGCCGGGAGTATTCACGCCGTCAACGACTGTACCATTAAGAATGTCATTATCATTCGTCGATGGGCCAATTGAAACAACGTTGATTTCACCCCCATCAGGGTCCGTACCCGTGTTGTTATTTCCCGTATCTACATCAGTTAGGTCATCCGGTTGATTGTCTTCATTCTCATCAGCTAAGTCAGCCGGAATACCGGTATCTGTCGTAGGATCGTAGTAGCTACCTTCTGGCTCCCCATCCGGCACGGTCGGCGGCGTGTTGCCATCAAAGTTGTTAGGGTTTTGGTCACCCGATTCATCATAAATAATTTGGTCAGGGTCACCGCCTACTGTTTCACCAAATACTTGAGCAATGTTCTCAATGATGGCTCTCTCTTGGTCAGCGAGGCCATTTGTGACAACGTTGAAATTCAATCCGGTTACGCTAGCGCCCCTGCCAAGAGAGCTATCAAAGACAAAACCAACGCGAGTAATCTGGTCTGCAGGTGGCTGCAGCGTTACCCACTGTAAGGAAAGCGCGTCAGTAGTAGAAGTATCTGTAGTATAAACGGGTGTCCAACCTAAGGGCCGGCCAGCGCCAACAGAAACAAACTCAGTCCCAGTTGGAATAGCATCCGAAACTAAGATACGAGTTTGAGGCCCACCATTGAGAGTAATCTCGGTGCCTTCTAGCGCCGCAGCCTGGAAGCCTGGGCTGGGGCTCTCCTCGGCGACATTTAGCGTCAAGCTGTAGGTAATGACATCATCATTAGAAAGAGATGAGTCGTTAGTCGCCAGCGAAGAGGTCTTAAGGATAGTGGCTAGTGCCAGCGGGTTCACTGAAGATGCGTAGTCAGCCTCAGCAGTGGCTTGAGCCTCTCGCTCACCGTTGTCGGGTGCGTCTCCAGATCTATCGACGGTACGCAAGTCGTTTTGGTCAGTGGTGCCATCATCAGTTGCGGTCGGCTGATTTTGAGTTGCGTCCGTGCCTTCAGGTGGCGCGTTATCTGTCGTGTTACCCAAAGTCACGCCTACAGGCTGATTCGCTACAGTTCCTGGTGTGGGCGTACCATATACAACAACTGTAAAGCTCTCATCAGGATCGATAGTGTACGTTGTTCCACCGTTGAGATCTGTTAGCGTTGTGCCTGCATCACCTGCATTCAGAGTCCCAAGTGAGGTTCCGTCAGGCGCAAAGATTTCGATAGCGTCAGTACTATTCGGCGTGAAGTTCTCAAGTCCTAAATTATCCGTACCTGGAATGAAGACATCAGTCGGCGCGTTACCGACGTTTGTGATTTCAAAGATGTACTCTAGCTGGTCACCGAATTCAATTGCGCCGCCATCTACGTCATTAACAGGACTTGCAACTGCCGTCAAACCAGCAACTTTAGCCACTCTAATTTCAACGGTGTTAGAGGTTGTATTGAGAGGTGGCGTGTTAGGATCGCCGTCATCATCGTAAGTGGCTGTCGCGGTGTTGCTAATCGTCGTGCCAGCAGGCGTCCCTTCAGCTAAGACGGCGCTCATCATATTGAAAACGCCAGCGACTGCGAGTGCAGTCGCGATTAGAGGCTTTTGAGCCAAGCGGCGAAATATTGCTTGTTTTTCTGTTTTTGCCATTGTTGTGATAGCTAAATTTTCGAGCAGGATAAGGTGAACCGAATGAAAGGGTTCTAAACACCACTAACGAGCACATATCCATTGATAATGATTCAGATGGCGAAGACTTCTATACGGTTGCTTGACTGCAGCCAAGAAACCCTTACACCTTGAGAGCTAGGGAATTCCTAGTTCTGTTTCACTAAAAATTTAGTTCTTGTGAGTTTCGTTTAGAAAAAGTGAGTGTTTGTCTGAGAGGCCGTTCTAGCGCTATGTACCTCGACTATGAGGCCAACAAATGTGCCGCTAGAACCTATCCAGGTCTATACTGCCCTTGCATAACACTCGAAACATAAGACAATTTACTGAACTATCAAGCCTGTTTGCTTCTACAAACAGTAGGTGTTCGCTTACTGAGCTCTGACCAAATCTTTTTGCAATCACACGCGATAGATGACAAGGAAAAAGCGCCAGCAGAAAGCCATCCGCTAGCCATCCTCTGACAAGGGAGGCGCGCAGGTGGAGGGCAGCGTAATCACGTAGCGATAGCCAGTTGCCGCAGATCCTTGGACTATGGTTTCGCCGCCGTGCATCTCAGTTAGGTGACGACTGAGTAACAAACCCAGCTCTTGGCGAGAAGCATCTGCATTTTGGTCAGGTTTTAGCGCTTCAAGTTCATTGTCTAAAGGGTGCGCTAACAGGCCGTCAACAGAATCCTCAATGAGGGTTGGCTGACTCCAGGCAATCACAGGCAGTGGCAAGTCTTCTCCCAACCACGGGTTGGAAACCCAAAGCGCAATACTAATGCTGTTGTCTTTTTGGGACACGTGTAAGCGAATGGTGCTACCTGCCGTTGCCATTTTCGCAATGCTAAACACCAAGTGATATAGCAGTTGTCTAACAACGCGCCTATCGAGTTTCCAAATCCGGGAACCTGGCTCGACTGTGAGCTTAAATGTCAGATCTCGCTGCTGCGCTACGCTCTCTAAAGCAGAAAGGGCCTGTTGCCCAATCATTTCAATATCTACTGTCGTAATATCTAGCTGATAGTCATTTTCTCTTAAGTCACCGACTTCAACAATCTCATCAACCATCTCCAGTAGCTGCTGGGAGCTGTTGAGCACAATCTCGGTATATTCTTGTTGCTTTTCGCTTAGCGGGCCGTAGATCTCTCGACTGAGCATATTGGCGAGTCCCGTAATGGATGTCAGCGGACTGCGCAGATCTTGAGTGAGTTCAACAATCAGATCAAATCGAATTCGATTGATTTCAGAGAGAAGCGGGCTTTCTGTCGTAGATGTGGCGGCAGAGAGAAGCGGGCGATCACCATCTTTTTCTAGCATCGTTCTTTCCAGCATAGACAGCGCGTGCTGCTTCTCAAATTCGCTCATGCACCAGCGAGCGCTCAGTTCTAACAACGCCAATTCTTGCGGCGTGAATTTACGAGGCGACAAATCCATTACGGCAAGTGTGCCCACGCAACAGCCTTCAGTGGTCGTCAGGGGCACCCCGAGGTAAGCGCGAATGCCATATTGCTGAACTAGCAGGCTGCGAGAAAACGCTGGGTGGGCAGTGGCATCTTCTAAGATAAATGCCTTGTTGCTGTCAATTACATGGGTGCAAAATGATTCTGTGCGAGGCAGGCGGCGAGTCTGAGCAAGCAGGTTCATCAGGCCCAGGTTAGAGAGTCCGACAACGGACTTAAATCGCTGCCAGTCGGCGTCCATCAGGCTAAGGATGCTAATCGGCATTGCCATCAGCCTTGAAATTGTTTGAGTGGCCTCATCAAAAACAGGGACGGCGTCTGTACTCAGCAAATCGAAGCGTGACAAGGCTTGAGCGCGGCAGTGATCGCGCTGGGCAGGAGAAGGGCCTTCTAGTAGACAAGAGAGCCGCGCCTGTATAGAACTATCGCCTGGCGAACTAGGCTCTGTGACGTTAGAAATGCCGTGAGTCATGCGCTGTGCATTCGAAGAGGTGGACGCTGGCTTCAGCATTCCCTGGGGTAAAGAGAGACAAACCCGTAGCTTTACAGAACCTGGGGGGCAGGCGCGTTATCCATTGCCTTACCGCTAAGGACTTTTGTGCTGAGCCTCAAAGCGCTTTAGCCCGATCACCGACGTAACACTTGTGGTACTAAACTTCATGATAGATGTGCAGATGCATTAGGATATTTGCGTGCTGTGTCGCTGACGCGGTCACGATAGAGAAGTCCTCTTTCTATGGTTGCCTTCTTCAGCAACGTCGCTAACACTCTATATCTGTCTTTGGCTTATGCAACCTGCTGTTCCTATAGGCACCCTTCTCCAAAACCACTACCGCATTGTTCAACTACTGGGACAGGGAGGGTTTGGCCGCACGTATTTGGCTGAAGATCAAGGCCGTTTCAACGAGCGCTGCGCCATTAAGGAGTTTGTGCCGCTTCAGGGTGAAGACCGCTTTTCAGATAAAGCGACTCAGCTCTTTCAACGAGAAGCCTCGGTGCTTTACCAGATTAGCCACCCCCAAATCCCGCAATTTCGGGCGACTTTTGAAGAAGACGAACGGCTGTTTTTGGTGCAGGACTATGTCGATGGGCCAACCTATCACAACGTGCTCTCTCAGCGGCGATCGCAAGGGCGCGCCTTTTCAGAAACAGAAGTCCGACGGTTTTTACAGCAGATACTGCCGGTATTAGCTCATATCCACGCCAAAGGCATCATTCACCGGGATATCAGCCCGGACAATATTATTTTGCGCCAGCAAGATCAGCTGCCCGTGCTGATCGACTTTGGCGTGGTCAAAGAAGTGGTCACGCGCATGCAGATGGACGGCGTGGTCTCTCATGCCACCACTGTCGGCAAGGCCGGTTACGCTCCGAGCGAGCAGATGCAAACGGGCCGGGCCTATCCCAGCAGCGATCTGTATGCGCTGGCGGTGACTGCGGTGGTGCTGTTAACGGGCAAAGAACCTCAGGTGCTGTTTGACGATGTGAACGCGACTTGGCGATGGCAAGAAGAGACCACGGTCAGCCCTGAGCTCGCGGGAGTGCTGAACAAGGCGCTGAGCTATAAGCCGGGCGATCGCTTTGCCTCCGTTAGGCAGATGGCCGAAGCGCTGCAGTCAGGACTGCCGCCCCAGCAAACACCGCCGCCCCAGATGCCACCTCGTCAAGTGCCGCCCCCCTCTCAAATGAAAACCGTGGCAGTTGGCCGGGCCAATCCAAACGCGACTGGGGTCAATCCGTCCAGCGTTGGACCCGGTAATCCAACCGTTAGCAGACCGACGACGGTGCATCAGCCCAGCACTCACATGGTGATGCCCTCTGAACGAGAGCGCCCCTCGTCGTCGATGCTGGAAAATCCTTTGGCCGTGGGAGGCTTAGCCGTAGGGCTAGCAGCGATCGCTGGATTTGGCGGCTGGGCCGTCGTCCAAAATCTAGAAGGACCGACAGCGACCCCCACCCCAACAATTACCTCACTCCCGCCCGTTGATCGCACGTCTACGCCTACCCCCACCCCTACCCAGTCGGCACCCAAACCTGTGGAATACCAGCAGCCACAGCTGGAACTGAGCCCCGGCGTGACCAAGACAGTAGAAGGCAACATGCGTCAGGGCGACAAGGTCAACTACCCGCTAGTCGCCACTGCTGGCCAAACCCTAACGGTAGAACAATCAGAAGAAGGCGTACTGCTCAGCGTACTCGGTCCCAACGGCGAGCCGGTTAGCCGGCAAGCGAACCGGGTAGTCCGCTGGGAAGGCATCATCGAAGAAGACGGGGAATATACCGTGCAGCTAAGCCCTGTGCGGGGCGTAGCCAACAGCGACTATAGCTTGGCGGTGACGCTAGGAGAGATACCTGCCCCGCCAGAGCCAGAGACGCCAGATCCAGATGAGGGTGGCAATGTCAGACCCGATCCGCCAACCGAAGAGCCGATACAGCCAGAGGTGCGCTCTCAGCGAGTGTCGTTTCCACCTGGCTCTGATGGGGTATTGGTTGCGAACGGCGTTGGCCCAGGTCAAATCCGCCGATATCTGGTCAATGCCCAAGAAGGGCAAATTATGACGGTGCAAATTACAGATTCGCAAGGTGCGGTCATTTTTGATGTGCTGATGCCGGGCGGTGAGATGATGGCGGATGCTAGCGGGATTGTCTATTGGGAGAGCTTTTTGCCGGTAGGGGGTGACTACGCGATAGATGTCCGGGCCGATCAAGCGTCGGAATTTACGTTGGAAATTCGGGTGAGTGCGTCGGTGCCAGCCCAGTAGAGATCAAGTCATATGGCGACGTTGTTAATTACGGGCACAGATACAGATTGTGGCAAGACGGTCCTGACAGCAGCGCTGATTGCCTACTGGCAGCGGTACTGCTGGGCGTATCAGTTAGGGGTGTGTAAGCCCGTGCAGTCTGGGACGGGCGATCGCGAGTTTTACCGCCGCATGTTCGATCTCGATCAAACCCCTGAGCAGCTCAATCCCCTCTGGTACAAAACCCCGATTGCGCCGCCGTTAGCCGCCGCGCTAGAAGGCACGACGGTAGATCTGGGCAAAGCCTGGCAGGTGCTCTCTCAGCTAGAGGCGGAGCGCGACTGGGTACTTGTAGAAGGGGCAGGCGGCTTAGGCTCACCTGTAACAGATGAGCTGACGGTCGCAGACATTGCCAATCAGTGGCGACTGCCAACCGTGTTGGTGGTACCTGTAAAGTTAGGGTCGATCACAACGGCTGTGGCCAACGTAGCACTTGCTCAGCAAAAGCAAGTCGAACTTTTAGGCATTGTGCTGAACTGCACCCAGCCCTGCACCCAAGGGCAGCTAGAGAATTGGGCCCCGGTCAAGATGATTGAGTCGCTCACACATGTTCCCATCCTGGGAACTTTACCCCATCTAAAACAGATTAAAGATGAGGCGATGCTGGTAGAGGCGGCCGCTCAGCTAGATTTGGAGCGGCTCATGCCAAAAGCTTTCTGGGCATAGTCTGCTAGGTGTCTCGGCGGAGTTCGTCATGCTTTAAATCCGTCAGGTTTCAAATAAATCTGGCAAGATGGAAGAACCGCTGAAGAGGACTTATGCAGACACTTTCTCGGTCTTTATCAACTGATTTTTCGGCACTGCGACCTGACATTCGAGCGCTGCAAAGTGACTTGGTTAGCTGGCGGCGACAGCTTCATCAACGGCCAGAGCTGGGGTTTAAAGAAGATATAACAGCTCGCTTTATTGGCGATCGCCTCCGCGCTTGGGACATTCAGTACAGCAGCGGCATTGCCACAACTGGCATAGTCGCTGTGATCGAAGGAACTGGCTTACACCCATGCGAACATCAATCTGAGCAAAAACGCCCCGTGCTGGCCATTCGAGCCGATATGGACGGACTGCCCGTCCAGGAGCTGAATGAGGTGCCTTATCGCTCTGTCTATGAGGGCAAGATGCATGCCTGCGGACATGACGGGCATGTGGCGATCGCCCTTGGCACTGCTAAATATTTAAACGAGCACCGCGATCGCTTTGCCGGCATCGTAAAAATTATTTTTCAACCGGCGGAAGAGGGGCCGGGTGGGGCCAAACCGATGGTGGAGGCCGGGGCCTTACGCAACCCAGATGTGGATGCGCTGGTGGGGCTGCATCTGTGGAATAACCTGCCGCTCGGTACCTTAGGGGTCTGTAGCGGGCCGATGATGGCTGCGACCGAGTTTTTTACCTGTCGCATTCAGGGCAAAGGCGGCCACGGAGCCATTCCGCAGCAAACAATCGATGCGGTCGTCGTCGGCGCTCAAGTTGTGAATGCGCTGCAAACAATTGTGGCCCGCAATATCGATCCGCTGAAGTCAGCAGTGGTGTCAGTCGGCGAATTTAAAGCAGGCACAGCCGTTAACGTAATTGCGGACAGTGCTTACCTGAGTGGAACGGTGCGCTACTTCGATCCGGACTATGGTGAGCTGATTCCAGAGCGGATTGAGCAGGTGATTGCAGGAATTTGCGCGGCTCATGGCGCGAGCTACGAGCTGGATTATCAGAAGCTATATCCGCCTGTGATCAACGATGACGCGATCGCTGAACTGGTGCGCTCAGTCGCACTATCGGTCGTAGAGACGCCAGTAGGTGTCGTGCCCGAGTGCCAGACGATGGGCGGCGAAGATGTCTCGTTCTTTTTGCAGGCGGTGCCGGGGTGCTATTTCTTCTTAGGCTCAGCGAATCAGGAAAAGGGGCTTGACTACCCGCACCATCACCCTCGTTTCAACTTCGATGAAACGGCGCTGGGCGTAGGTGTAGAGACATTTGTGCGGATAGTAGAAAGGTTTTGCGCTGCTAATTCGTGAAGCATAGGTATCAGGATAGGGCCGAGCTTTGGAATGATATAAGTAGAGTCTGACGGGAGCTAGTTTTGCGCTTTTAGGCTTTCGTCTTGATTTTGTGCTGCTTTTTAGAATCTGTTTGCGTTATGAGTGCTCCTAATCCGCCTGATGATCGGCCCCCTGACGCGGCCTATGATTTGCCTTTAGATGCCGCAGTCCGAGAAACTGTGCTGAGGGCGATCGCCCAGCAGATGGCGGAGTACGCGTTTCCTGAGGTGGCGCAGAAGATTCAAAATGACTTGGGCGATCGCATCGCAGCAGGCGGCTATCAAGATGTCAAAAGCGGCTCACAGCTAGCTGAAACGCTGACAGCTCAATTGCAAACGCTTAGCGGTGACCAACATTTAAAGGTGTACTTCAGTCCGATGGTGCTGCCTCATTTAGCTCCCCAAACGGACATTCCCCCTGCAGAAATTGAACACCAGCGCCGCTTAAGCGAGCTGCGAAACTTCGATATCAATCGGGTGGAGCGACTACAGGGCAACGTTGGCTACCTAGAGTTGTTTAGCTTCGAGCCACCAGAATTTGCCGGAGCAGTCATGACGGCTGCTATGCAGTTTGTGGCCAATACCAGCGCCTTGATCATTGACCTACGGCGCAATCGGGGGGGCTCTGCCAGCATGGTGGCACTCCTAACTAGCTACCTGCTGCCCGCCTATCCAGCGGTGCATTTGACCGATCTGTACTGGCCTAACGAAGAGCGCATTCAGCAGTCTTGGACCATGCCGCATGTGAGCGCGCCGCGCTACTTAAACAAACCCGTGTATGTGCTAACGGGGCTAGAAACCTTTTCGGCGGCAGAAGAGTTTGCCTACAACTTGAAACACTTAAAGCGCGCCGTCGTCGTAGGAGAAACCACTGCAGGCGGTGCAAATCCTGGAGCGGGGTTTCGGGTGCATGATCATTTTTGGATGTTTATCCCGACTGGGCAAGCCATCAGCCAAGTAACTGGCGAAAACTGGGAAGGAAAAGGCGTCCTGCCAGACTTCAAGGTGCCTGCAGAACTATCTTTAAAGACGGCGCAGCTACTAGCGTTTAGAAAGCTATTGCGCGATGACGCTGAGGGAGCGGATCCTGGGCCATTAGAGCCTAGTCTTAAGCGCGAGCTAGACGATTCGCTGACGCTGATAGAAGCAGATCTTGATCGAATGCAGCAAAATTTGGTTAGTAGCCTCGGAAAAATACGGTAAACATTGCAAAAGTAATCTCAAAAATCTGTGGATATCGGGGTGTCTGACTGAATATTAAAGATGTTCGAGTAAATCTTACGTAGAGCACATTCGTTTCTAATTGACGTTTCTCAATACATGACTTCATTTTCCAAAACTCAGCGCCAACGTGCCCTGGGTGCCTTCCCGTCAATCGGTGGCACAATACGGTACACGTTGCTAGGCGCAGTCGCATTAGCATTGGGCCTTGCCAGTCCTAGCCTGGCCCAAGTAGATGCCTCAGCGGATACCCCAGTAGAGGCCAGCAGGGTGAGCGTCGCATCGCCTGCTGCGCCAACCTCGATGCCAACACCCTTTTCGCCGGCTTTATCGGGCATTGTCAATCTTTCTGCTGATGCCGACTCGATTACGAGCGTGGGTCAATTGCGCCCTTTCGAAGTAGAGACGCTAATTGATGACGATGTAAGCTGGCTGCAATCTGTGGAGCTGCCGCTGTACATATCGCCGGGCGGTGAGCAATGGGGATGGATTTATCAGGGCTGGCTCATTCCTAACCGCCAGTCTCCGTTGGCTATTGGGCGCGATGCTGGCTTTGCGATGGTTCAAGCGTATGAAAATTTGTATACGTTTCCAGTGCTAGAAATCCGCGATGATGGCTGGTTTCGGGTGCAGTATACAGAAGGGGGCAGCGCTTGGGCACACACCTCTCAGCTAGCGCTAGGAGAGATGCCGCTAGCAGTAGAAGAGTGGAGTAGTTTGCTGGAAAATCAGGAGTCGGTTTACTTCTTGGAGACAGGGCAAGCCCAGCCACTGCGATCGCAACCCCAAGCCGCAACCAACATGCTCAGCCTCATCCCTGCTGACAGCTTAATCAAGCCCACCGTGTTTCAGGGAGACTGGATGCTTGTGCAGGTTACTCGCCCTGTGGCAAACTGCATTCCCTTGACAGGTGCCACCGTTAGCGAGGGCTGGATGCGCTGGCGCACAGATGATGATGAATCGTTAGTGTGGTATCGTCCCGACGGCGGCTGTTCACGATAGCGTCTCTAGAGGCGGGGAGCAAAGCGGGATCGACTTATACAGCAGGTTTTATGTGAGACGCTTCTATCGAGATCGGCTCAGCGTTGCATGAACTTTTGCCGTACAATCACTTAAGCGCAAGATTAAATCTTTATGTAGCTCTGGCCATAGGATCTTCCTAACTTTTCTATTTCTTTGAACTCTTTAAAGAAAAGGCAGGTATGGCAGGAAAGCCCTCGGCTTTCAATCGGACTTGGCCGCAGTCACCATTAGGATGAGCCTTGTCCGCAGAGTTTTGTTGTAGGCGTCTTTTATGTCGGTTGGTTACCTTGCCCTCGTCCTCCATGCCCATCTTCCCTTTGTTCGCCACCCGGAGAGCGACTTTGTCCTAGAAGAAGAATGGCTGTTTGAGGCGATTACTGAAACCTATGTGCCCCTGCTCACCATGTTTGAGGGGCTTAAGCGAGACGGCATCGACTTTAAGATGACCATGAGCATGACGCCGCCACTGGTGTCAATGCTGTGCGATCCCCTCTTGCAGGAGCGCTACGATAAGCATCTCGCGCAGATGGAAGAGCTGATCGAGATGGAGGCCGAGCGTAATTTTCACAACGGCCACCTGCGCTACCTAGCTGAATATTATGCCAAAGACTTTAACCATGTGCGTCAGGTCTGGGAGCAGTATGACGGTAATTTGGTCAAGGGCTTTCGGCAGTATCTAGAGAGCGGCAATCTCGATATCATTACCTGCGGGGCTACGCACGGCTATTTACCGCTGATGAAAATGTATCCCGAGGCGGTGTGGGCACAGATAGAGGTGGCCTGCCAAAGCTACGAGGATAACTTTGGGCGGCGGCCTACGGGCATTTGGCTGCCGGAGTGTGCCTACTATGAAGGGCTAGAGAGAATGCTGGCCGACGCGGGCCTGCGCTATTTTCTCACCGATGGTCATGGCATCCTGTATGCAAGGCCGCGTCCGCGCTATGGGGCTTATGCACCAATTTACACTGAGGCGGGTGTCGCTGCCTTTGGTCGTGACCACGAGTCGTCTCAGCAGGTCTGGTCGTCCAAGGTTGGCTATCCGGGCGCGCCGGAATACCGAGAGTTTTACCGTGATTTGGGTTGGGATGCTGACTATGAGTACATCAAGCCCTACATCATGCCGAACGGTCAGCGCAAAAACGTAGGCATTAAATACCACAAGATTACGGGGAAAGGATTAGGACTCTCGGATAAGGCGTGGTATGACCCTTACTGGGCTAGGGAAAAAGCCGCTGAGCACGCAGGTAATTTTTCCTACAACCGCGAGCGTCAGATTACGAATTTGAACGGCATGATGCAGCGCAAGCCGATTGTAGTCTCGCCGTACGACGCGGAGCTCTATGGCCACTGGTGGTATGAGGGGCCGTGGTTCTTGGACTATCTTTTCCGCAAGAGCTGGTATGACCAAGGCACGTATGAAATGACGCATCTGTCGGACTATATGCAGAGTAACCCGACGCAACAGGTGGCCCGCCCATCTCAGTCGAGCTGGGGCTACAAGGGCTTTCATGAATATTGGCTGAATGAGAAAAATGCCTGGATTTATCCGCATCTGCACAAGGCGACTGAGCGCATGATCGAGCTGGCTCGGCGTGAACCAGCAGATGAGCTAGAGTGGCGATCGCTCAACCAAGCCGCGCGTGAACTGCTGCTCGCTCAAGCCTCTGACTGGGCTTTCATTATGCGTACAGGTACGATGGTGCCCTATGCGGTTCGGCGGACGCGATCGCACCTAATGCGATTCAACAAACTATGGGAAGACATTCGCAGCGGCAAAATAGACTCAGGCTGGCTAGAAAAAGTCGAAGCGATCGACAATATCTTCCCCAACGTGAACTATCGAACCTACCGCCCGCTGTAGTTCCGCCTTCATCTACCTTCTGTGAGATTCTGTAGGCATAAAAAAAGGAGTGAGCCCAGTTAAAAGCGCTCACTCCTTTTTTAGTCTTTGCGTATTGCTTAGATTTGGCATTCTAACGAATCGCGCCTAGAAAACAAATGCTAGAAGCTCATTTCAGCCGCTTGGACTTTTTCAACCTGCTTCTTCTTAAGCACTAACAGAATCTGAGAGAGACTGATAGCCGCTAAGAAAACGATCAGGCCCTTAATCCGGTTGGGATTCTGAAGCACCAGCTCTTTTTCGGTCTGACCGAAGCCGCCTACATTGGGATTACTCGTCAGCGGTGTACCAGCCTCTACGCTGTCGCCTTGGGCAACCAGCAGCTCAGGGCCAACAGGAATATCTTCAGTCACCGTGCTGCCATCTGCTTTATCGATAGTGAGGGTATAGCCACTATCAGTTTTATCAACCGCTGAGACCGTACCAGCTGCTGGAGAGTTGTAAACGGTGTTGTTGGAAGCCATCCCGGTCGGATAGACCTGACCGCGACCTCGATTACCGCCGACAAACACCAGGTTTTTACCAAAGTGAACGCTCTTGTCATTGGCGGGATCAGGCGAGAGCACTGGGAATACAATTTCCTGATACTGCTCACCCGGAATCGGGCCAACCAGAACAATGTTCTCTTCTTCAGGGCTATAAGGCATGAAGTAGGTATTGCCCACTTCTTCCTTGATGTCTTCAGGAATGCGATCTTCAGGCGCGATCTTAAAGCCTTCAGGCAGCATCAGTACCGCGCCTACATTGAGGCCACCTTTGCTACCGTCACCGAGAACTTGCTGAGCATCAAGGTCGTAAGGGACTTTGACAACAGCTTTAAAGACGGTATCCGGCAAAACAGACTGAGGCACTTCCAGAACGGTCTTCTTTTCGCCGAGATGGCAGTTGGCGCAGACAATACGACCGGTTGCTTCTCGCGGCGACTCGTAATTTTCTTGAGCCCAGAAGGGATAGGCCGCAGCGGACTGAGGCATAGCCCAGCTACTGCCAAAAAGAATGAGGAGGGCTGCCAAAGCAACCCCAACGCCTCTTGTCCAAGCCGTGAGCTTAGATACGGTTGATTTTATTAGAGGTAAGGGTTTCATGCGTGCGTGCTAGCAAGTTAGCGGTTCTATTAATACAAACGGGAAAAAAGACAAGGAAAACGAACGGACGCAGCTACCACCAGGGCTTGTCGCCTGTGCGGAAGTCGGTTTCTTCCCAAGGTGAAAGCACCACGGTGTCATCTTCAGTCACATCAGCGTGGGCTAGCGCTAAAGAGAGGGGCGCCGGACCGCGAACAACCTTACCAGCGTAGTTGTACTGAGAGCCGTGGCAAGGGCACTTAAACTTATTTTCGTTGGCGTTCCAAGGCACTACGCAGCCGAGGTGAGTGCAGATGGAGTTGATCCCGTAGCGTTCAATATCGCCGCCTTCGTCTGTAACCACTAAATAGGTCGGGTCGCCTTTAAGGCCCTGTACCAGTACGCGATCGCCAGCGGTATGCTCTTCTAAAAATGCAGTTACTTTGACATCCTTGCCCAAGGCATCTTTCGCCGTGATACCGCCGTCGCCACCCCCACTACTCGGAGGAATGAAATACTTAATAATCGGATACGAAGCGCCTAATACGGTCCCCGTAATGGTCCCGAAGGTCAGCAGGTTCATAAATTGGCGACGCCCCAAATCAGGGACATCGGGGTTTCCAGAAGCTTGGGTCATAGGTCAGCTGTCTAAACGCTACGTTTGATATACGAATAAAAAAAGCTTGCGCCAAAGAACTCATTACAGGCTGCATTCATCGCACAAAGCCTTTTAAAAGCAGGGCGTCTCAGCAGCAGAGCCTTTTGTCACAGAAGTTTGCAGTTTCTTAGAATATTATTACACCGTTCAGAACCTTCACCGCTTCAATATCAACAACTCCCCTCTGGAAATCTAGCCGCATAATCTGAGCGAGAAGACGTGGCGAAACTGTGCTTTGAACGACAGACATCTACCCCCAGACATAGGATACAAATGGTTTTCAGAGATTTGTGACAGGCAATAAAGCGAGCGTGATCAAGGCAGATTATCAGGCTATGAACACAGCCAAATACAAGAAACCCAACGCCCCGACAGTGTAAATAAATGTAAACAGGCGTAGGGTCATCCTGCTGGATCTAACCCCACTCGAGTCGACCACCGCCAATCGCTGCTAGCAAGATGAATAGCCGCTACCATCTAAAGTTAAGCTCGTCAGACGCGCACACAAGATAGCTATGACCGGACAAGACCTCCACAGCCTGCTGATTAATAAGTGGGGATATTCCTACGATGTACAGCTGCGTAAGCGCCCCCGGAAGATTTTTTTTCAGGTGATGTGGCGTTACTTAGAGCAGGCTTCTTTTCCGATGAGCGAGCGCGACTACCTGTCTCACTTAGACGAGATTGCAGCGTATCTGAATGCGTGGGGTGCGGTCGGGCAAATTCAAACCTTTATTGAGCAGACCAACGAGCGACCTCGACTGGGGAAAGCCGTCAGCATTCCTGTGGATTTGGGATCTCGCGCTTCTGAATGGCTTTTAGATGATGGCTAGCTCTCTCAGAAGAAAAGCGCTGCAGGAAAGCACTACAGCACACAAACAGTAATATTTAGTGGGAGTTTCTTTGTATAGTATAAGACTGTTAAAATTCGATTTCTATGGATGTTTCACCCATTCTTTTACCTCATAGATAGAGGCTGTAGCCGATACTGCCTGTGATAATAGGTACACTTATAAATCAAGGTTAAATCAAGGTGTTTCCGACTGCAGACACCTGCTTGTGATGGCACACCATCTCGAGAAAAATAGCCTAGCTGGCGATAAACAACCGGCCTACAAACAGCTAGCGCAGCAGGAGCTGATAGAAAGCATTAGGTGCGCTGCTTAACAAGATTGACGAAAATTCCTTTTCCGAAAGCGACTTGACAAACCGAATTTAACAAAAGCTTACTCATCCTTTGGTTTAGCCACTTTTATTTTTCCTAACTGTCTCTAACACCGTCGTGGTTTCGAGGAATCGGCACAGCGGATAGCGGCTTGCTCTATTCAGAGAAATCAAGTGCGATCCGCAATTCAACGTGTTTTCCTTCCAAATGCAAGGGCCGTGATCGAGTGTTAGGGTTTGCTTGACCAATCTCTATTGCGCTTTGAGGGCCTGCTGTGATCAGTTCTGCACCACTGCCACTTAAGACGATGCTTTCACGCATCGAAACCAACAATCGACTGAAGCTATTTTCAGGCTCCTCTAATAGAGCACTCTCTCGGGAAGTGGCTCGCTACTTGGGCACCGACTTAGGACCCATGGTCCGCAAGCACTTTGCCGACGGTGAACTCTACGTCCAAATTCAAGAATCTATTCGCGGCTGTGATGTCTATCTCATTCAGCCGACCTGCTACCCAGTCAATGACAACCTGATGGAGCTGCTGATTATGATCGATGCCTGCCATCGGGCCTCGGCGCGGCAAATTACGGCGGTGATTCCTTATTATGGCTACGCTAGAGCAGATCGCAAGACTGCTGGGCGAGAGTCTATCACAGCCAAACTGGTTGCTAACTTAGTAACTCAAGCAGGGGCTAACCGGGTGCTCGCGCTGGATCTGCACTCTGCGCAAATTCAGGGCTATTTCGATATTCCCTGTGATCATGTGTATGGTTCACCAGTGCTGGTGGAGTATCTGGCCAGTAAAGGAATTGAAGATTTGGTCGTGGTGTCACCCGATGTGGGGGGTGTCGCTCGCGCCCGTGCATTTGCCAAAATGCTGGACGATGCGCCGCTGGCCATTATCGATAAGCGGCGTCAGGCGCACAATGTTGCTGAGGTGATGAACCTGATTGGCGATGTGGAAGGTCGTACGGCCGTGCTGGTAGACGATATGATCGATACGGCTGGCACCATTTGCGAAGGAGCCAGGGTACTGCGAGATCATGGGGCTCACCGCGTCTATGCCTGTGCCACACATGCCGTTTTCTCGCCGCCAGCTATTGAGCGACTGTCGAGCGGGCTATTTGAAGAGGTAATTGTGACCAATACGATTCCGATTCCGGCGGATACACACTTCGAGCAGCTAACAATGCTGTCAGTGGCGAATATGCTGGGTGAGGCGATTTGGCGAATTCATCAGGAAAGCTCGGTGAGCAGCATGTTTATGGGCTGATGCACCAGTTCAAAGCGAACCAGTTTCAAGCAAAATATACGGCAAGCGCCTGCAATCCTTAAAGGGGATCGCAGGCGCTTGTGTTTAACCGATCTTCTTAATTGACTCTTAATTGACTTTGACCGGCCCTACTTTCAAATAGGCTACTTTCACCGGGCTACCAAAAGCAGATGCAGCGGCCTAGTCTTATCGACGTGAACGACGCTTACGCTGACGCTGACGGGCTAGCGCTTTACGCTTATGCTTTTCGGGAGGTGTCTCAAAATAGCGGTTTTTCTTGATGTCTTGGAAAATACCTGCTCGCACTACTTTGCGCTTAAAGCGTCTGAGCGCTGCTTCGAGATTTTCATCTTGTCCGAGGACAACTTGAGCCATACATTTTTCACCTCCTTAAGTCATTAAATAGAGTAGCTCCGAACGATCAGTCTACCTCACAGCTTGAGCTTTTGCCAGTTAGATACAGCTCGCCCGATAGCATCTGTAATAAAGGTTGCCATCGGGCGGTATTCGCTCATTGAGTTTGTCTAGCAGAAAATCAGCAGTCTTTTACTAGAAAGCTTAGTTCCAACCACCAGAGGATTTGCTGCGCGGCTCACGGGGTTTTGCTTTGTTTACCCGTAGCTCTCGGCCCATCCATTCAGCACCATCAAGTGCCTCAATGGCTTTCTCTTCGTTCGCTTCGTCTTCCATTTCGACGAAGGCAAATCCACGAGGACGACCGGTTTCGCGATCGCTCGGCAAAGTTATGCGCTTGACCTTACCGTATTCAGAAAAGACCTGCTCGAGGTCTTCTTCTTTGGCGGCGTAAGACAAGTTACCTACATAAATTGACATGGCCCGCTGGCTCTCCAAAAATATTTAAATTTTTTAATGAGGATGGTGCTTTCAACAACCTAATTAATATCCCTCTTCAAAGATCTTTAGCTTCGAAGAAACATCTTCAAATACACATTCAAAGAAGAGTAATGATTTGTTAGCTTAAAGCTATAGCTGATGGCTGAATTCAGTATCCGGCTCATTAATTGCTTACAACGATATCATATTCATCTAGATTGGCTTGTTTGATAAAGATCGCTAATGATTACGACAGCTAAACGCGCTTCGTCAACCCCTGTTAGTGCCGATAACTATGCGGATGCTGGGGGTTGGTGCTGACCGGTTGAACGCTCAATTACGTCATGGGCAGTAAAAATAAAGATCTATAGCTCTGGCCACTTAGCTCACTACATTAGTGACTGCTGAAACCATCGATTTCTGAGGGCTAAGTAGCGCGCAAGCGTACGTAGGCGTAGCCTTCTCTGTGAGTATGCATCCGCACGCTTGCTATAACTTTTTACTTTTTTTAAAAAATGTTCATACGAACAGAAACTGCCAGCGGCACCCCCCAGCCTTGAAACAGCGCTAACTATAGTTAGCTATCTGTTAGAAGGTCTGTTAGAGAGTGCCATTGGCAGCAGTTCAAAGCTACTTTGCAAAGGTTTCCTATTGCCTTAAAAGCAGCGCTACAAATCAGCTATCGAGTTTTCTGTGACCAAACGCGCGTTGGCAGACCCCAAACATAGATAAAGCCTTCAGCAGCCTTGTGATCGAACCTATCGTCAGCACCGTAGGTCGAGAGTTCATCTGTGTAAAGAGTATTGTCTGATTTACGGCCTGCGATGATGGCATTGCCCTTGAACAGCTTGACTCTGACAACGCCTGAAACGCGGGTTTGTGTTTGGGCAATAAAGGCATCGAGCGCCGCCTTGAGCGGGCTATACCAGAGGCCGTTGTAGATCATCTGAGCGTAGCTTTGCTCAATATTGCGCTTGTACTGAGTGACATCTCCGGTGAGCGTCAGGCTCTCCATGTCTCGGTGGGCCGCAATCAGCACAAGCAGCGCTGGCGCTTCATAAATTTCGCGCGACTTGATGCCAACCAGCCGGTTTTCGACCATGTCGATGCGGCCCACGCCGTGGCGACCGACAATTTCGTTGAGCTGACTTACGAGGGCAACCGGAGAAAGCTCGGTGCCGTTGAGGCTAACTGGACGGCCTTGCTCAAAGCCAATTTCGACATACTCAGGCTCGTCAGGGGTGTCGGCGATCGCGCTGGTCATCACAAACACTTCTTCAGTCGGCTCGTTCCACGGATCTTCCAGTGGTCCGGCTTCAATAGATCGCCCTAGCAGGTTGCGATCAATGCTGTAGGGAGAAGACTTTTTCACCGGAAAAGTAAGGCCAAATTTTTCGCCATAGGCCATCGCTTCTTCGCGGCTCATGCCCCATTCACGGGCCGGTGCAAGCACTTTTAGATCGGGGTTGAGCGCAGCGATCGCCACATCAAAGCGCACTTGATCATTGCCCTTACCCGTACAGCCGTGAGCGACCGCATCTGCGCCGTACTTCGCCGCTGTATCGACCAGCAGCTTAGCAATCAGAGGCCGCGCCAAAGCCGTAGAGAGCGGATAGCGATTTTCATACAGTGCATTCGCCATAATCGCCGGAAAGGCATAGTCAGCCATAAACGGCTCGGTGACGTCAGTGACCACAGAGTCTGCCGCACCGCACTTGAGCGCTTTTTGGCGAATGGGCTCTAGCTCATCGCCTTGGCCAAGGTCCGCCGCGAGGGTGATAACTTCCTTTACGCCGTACTCTTCTTTGAGATAAGGAATGCAGACGGTTGTATCTACCCCCCCTGAATAGGCCAAAACGACTTTTTCTGCGAGGCTCATAGCTTGTTTGTACCGTTTATGAAGTGATCAGCTTCATATTATGCAGGCAAGGGGAGCAAAGGAGAAGAGGCCGCGCAAGGGGCTCTGAGGAAAGGGGAAATCAGGAGAAGGGGAGAGAGTGTGAAGGGATCGTTCATTTGGTGCGAATTGAGCAGTTCGGCTGAGGGCGGAGTGATGAAATAGAATGTGAGGAAACAAGAACATAAAAACGAGCCTAACCCCCGAAACTCTAACCCTCAAAACACCGCCGAAACATAGGAGCCCATGTTTTTTAGCGTCGTTATTCCCACATATAATCGTCAGCCCATTCTAGAAAAGTGCCTCGGGGCAATGGAAGATCAGGTCGTCCGACCTGACGGGCCGGTAGCAGGGTATGAGATTGTCCTGGTAGATGATGGATCAACCGATGGCACGGTGGAATGGGTGCAGGCGAATGCAGCGGCGTTGCCTCATGTGAAGCTGTACGAACAGAATCACGAGGGCGCGGCGATCGCCCGTAACTTTGGCGTGCATAAAGCCGTAGGTGACACGATTATCTTTATCGACAGCGATTTGGTTGTGCTGGAGGGCTTTTTGCAGCATCATGCTGACGCGCTGAGTGAAGCTTACGATCAGGGCAATGAGCGTGTCTTTACTTATGGCCGGGTGGTCAATACCTGCAATTTTGAAGCACCAACGTCTGAGCCGTTTAAGGTGACGGATTATTCACGGGCCTTTTTTGCGACTGGGAACGTGGCGATCGCCAAACGCTGGCTGTTAGAAGCGGGCCTCTTCGATCCGCAGTTTACGCAGTATGGCTGGGAGGATCTGGAGCTAGGTGTGCGGCTAAAAAACAACGGCCTCTCGCTGATCAAATGCCCAGAGGCGGTTGGCTATCACTGGCACCCGGCCTTTTCGGTCGAGGAGCTACCTGAACTGATCGACAAAGAAATTCAGCGGGCGCGGATGGGTCTGGTGTTTTATCAGAAGCATCCCACCCTAGACGTGCGGCTGATGATTCAGATGACCTGGCTGCATCGGCTGCTGTGGGGCGCGCTATCGTTCGGCGGGCTGCTGAATGAGCGCACAATGGGGCCGATGCTGCGCTGGCTGATTGCGCGGGGCTATCCGCAGCTTTCTCAGGAACTATCGCGGATATTTTTGAACTGGTACAACGTCAATGCGGTGTATGCCGCTTACCGGGAAGCAAGGTGAAACGAGTAACACAATCGATGTAACAAGGCGCGCAGGAGGTCTGAGCGATGGCTGACGATGCTATTCAACTGTTTCGAATGTTAGTAGAGGCGGGTGCAACACCGGGGGAAGATTTTTCCTACGATTTGCACAGCAGTTCGGCTCAGATTAGCGATCGCGCCTTTGAAAAGCTCCAGGCGGCCTATCCCGATGTTGATTGGGCCAGCATCTGTGAGCGAGTAGAAGTCGATCCAGCCTTGCCGGCTGAGTATCTCAATACCTATCTAGGGGTTGATTTTGTTGAGCGGATGCTGGTGCGTATAGAGCAGCGGCTAGGAGAGCTAGAAAAGGGGCAGGCGGCCTGGTATCTGCAGCAGGTGCTCGGGGGCGTGACCCAGCGCACGAACGTGCCGATGTACGTCTTGCTACAGCGACGATTGCCACTGGCAAAGCAGGCCCGGCTAGAATCTCTGCTGAGACAGCAGGCGAGCCCTTGTACCGTATGGATGAGCGATTTGGTAGAGGCCGCTGGCGGTAGCCCAGAAGACGTAGAACCTGACGGAGACGATGCGACCCTGACTCAAAAAGGGCTAGCGCTGCTAACAGCGGTATGGGCTGGCGAATACGATTTGGTGGAAGAAGAAAGACCTTGAGCGCTGGCCTGTTGCTGCTTTATTCACGGTCGCTTTATTCAGTTGCTTGGTTTACGCAGATTCGCTGGCCGTCTCAAAATCGCTAGCCACGTTAACGATCAGGGCCGAGCCGTGCAGGGCATCGCTGTGATCAGCCAAGTACATGACGGCCTCAGCAATATCTGCAAAGGGGCGATCGCTCGCCAGCGGGCCGTAGAGAATCGGCTCTATCATCAGGCCCAATGCAGCCGATAGCCCAGCAGAGGGCGGCTTGGCCAAAATCAGATTAGCCCTCACGACGCTCGCTGGAAATTGCTGAGCGATCGCCCCTGTCATCGCCAATAGACCTCCCTGACAGATAGCGGCTGTCAAACGAACTGGCAGATCGGGCAGTTGCTCCACCAAATTAATAATGGTGCCGTGCTGAGACTGCTGCAGAAAAGGCAGCGCCTGCTGACAGCAAAAGAAAGTGGCTTTAAGCGTTGTCTCAATTATTCGGTCCCAAGTGGCTTCTGAGACCTCTAGGAGGGAGCCATCGCGAGGATATCGACTGCTGGCGCTGTTAAACAAAATATCCAGGCGGCCATAGGTGGCAATAGTCTCATCAATTACTGATTGGACATCAGCGGCGATCGCCGTGTCAGCCAGTACAAAGCTGGCCCGTCCGCCCTCGCGGTGAATCTGCTGGACGGTCGCTTGCCCCTGAGCCGCATTGCGGCCACACACCATCACTTTTGCCCCTGCTCGGGCCAGTTGCTGAGCGGTGCTCGCACAAATCCCCTGGCGACTACTGGTGACTAAGGCAACTTTTTGATCTAATCTCTGCTCTGACGTTTGCTCTAAGCGCATCGCCCTCTCTCAGCAGGAGGAGCTAACTCAGCCAGGGGCGATCGCAGTGACGACGGACATTTATCGTGAATCATAGGAACTGTAAAAACGGCTGCTTCGTTAACACAAACGCGTGCGTTATTGGCTTTTCACAGTGATTTAAACAGTGATTTCAGCTTATTTTTGGGAGTAAGGAAAAGCTACGGATGAATTTATAGTAAGAATCTATACCCTAGCCAGCAGTGGGTCAATGTCATTGGCTACAGAATTTTTAGACAATATCAGCAGCCCCAGCGAGCACAAAGATGACTGAGAACGCCGTCAGAAACATCACGATCAGGCCCACAACGCTTTCTGATTTGGCTTTTGTCCTCGCTGCCGAGCAAGATGCTGAGAATGCCCCTTATGTGGGTCAGTGGACGACAGAGCAGCATAAAGTGGCGATCGCCTCACCTGACGAAGCCCATTTCATCGCTCAGCAGCGCCATACCGCCGTCGGCTATTTCATTTTGCAAGGGCTCACCAATCCGCATCAGACCTTGCATTTACGGCGCATCGTCGTTACCCAAAAGCGGCAGGGATACGGTAGACAAATCCTTCAATGGGCAAAGGCCCACACCTTCGACACCCTCGGCTTTCATCGGCTTTGGCTAGACGTCATCGAAACCAACCACAGAGCAAAAGCACTATACGAAAGCGAGGGTTTTGTGAGAGAGGGAATCTTTCGTGAAAGTTGGAAAACCGCCACTGGCTATCGGTCTCTGATTATTATGTCTGTGCTGGCACAAGAATATAGCTCGCTTTAAGCAACCACCGCCACAGGCAGGTGCGTCAGCACCTCAACGCCTGATTTTGTCACTGCTAACGTGTGCTCAAACTGAGCAGAGAGTCTGCCATCTCGGGTAACCGCCGTCCACTGATCATCCAGCAGATCCACATCGTGAGTCCCTTCATTCAGCATCGGCTCAATGGTAAAGACCATGCCAGGGCGAATTTTCTTACCTTTGCCTTTGACACCATAGTGAGGCACCTGCGGCTCCGCGTGGAAAATGCGATGAACCCCATGCCCGACAAAATCGCGCACCACGGCAAACCCTTCACCTTCTGCGTACGCCTGAATAGCCGCGCCAATATCGCCAATGCGTCCACCTGGCTTGACCGCCTCAATCCCTACCCACATGGCCTTTTGGGTTACCTCAACCAGGCGGCGGGCCTGCGGCGAAACATCGCCTACTAAAAAGGTGCGAGAGCTGTCGCCGTGATAGCCATTCAGCAAGGGCGTCACATCGATATTGATAATGTCACCGTCTTGCAAAATATCTTTTTTATTAGGAATGCCGTGGCACACCACTTCATTAATGCTAGTGCAAATAGACTTGGGAAAATCCATCGCCCCCGGTGCTCCAGGGTAGCCCAAAGGTGCACTAGTCGCATCGTGCTTTTTAGTCCAGCGCTCAGCCGCATCGTTGAGTTCCAATGTACTCACCCCAGGCTTAACCATCGGCGTGAGAAAATCTAGCAGCTCAGATGACAGCCGGCAGGCAGGCCGCATAGCGTCGATTTCGCGGCTAGAGAGTAGAGTGATACCTTTGAAAGGCGCGTCGGATTCAGATTTAAACTTCACGGCAGCGTAGTGCGGTATAGGTTATCTTCCTACTCTAGCGCCATTGTCTCCTTTTTATAGTGGACAAATACGTTTCGATATACGGGCAGTATGCTGAAGATGCGGTTGAGCATCATGACCTGAGTCAAGGCGAGTTTTGGGCAATGAAATTTTGGCTGGTGTGTTTCATATTGCTGTTTGTAGGCGCTGAGCTATTTGAGTGGATGGTGCAGCTCAGTCGCGCTCAGCCTACGGGTGTTTGGTTAATCTTGGGCGGCATGGCACTGGCGGCGGCTAGCAACGCCGCTCATCTACCGAAGGCAGACACCGCTGATCGACCCTTATCAGCAGCATCTTCAATCGAACCTGTCGCCCCGATAGGTTCAGACGTATCTGGTCAATCTGCTAATCAAATGGCCAATCAGTCCACAGAGGGGCAGTCAGTTACGGAGCGCTCGGCGCAAGATTCTATCTCCTTTAAAGTGCGCTGGCCTTGGCTTTGACTCTAGCTAGCTGCCTCAGAAGGGTTTTGAGTGGCTAGTTTTTAAGGAACTATTGGGGAGCCATAAACTGCTTGACGCCTTTGCGGATGACCGAGCGAGGAGCCAAGCGATTTGAAAAGGTGAGCAGCTTATTAGCGATACCGTGAACGGCGACTATTTGCCCTTTATTGAGCGCGTCGTAGCCAAACTGAGCGACTTCGGCAGCAGTTGGAATTTTATCGGTTGTAGCGCTATTGGCTAGGGCCATCTGATCCATATTGGCTGTATCCATGAAGTCAGATTGGGTAGGGCCGGGGCATAGGACACTGACGCTGATGCCATAGTCCTCGGTTTCAGCCGCGATCGCCTCGCTGAACGACAGCACATACGCTTTGCTGGCAAAGTAAACCGCCATCATCGGACCGGGCTGAAAAGCTGCCGTCGAGGCAACGTTGAGAATTTTTCCTTGGCGGCGCTGGAGCATGGCGGGTAAAAACAGATGAGTGAGATGCGTCAGCGCCATCATATTGAGAGAGAGCATCCCTTGCTGCTTGGCCCAATCGCTGTTCGCGAAGCGGCCATAGTCACCGTAGCCAGCATTGTTGACCAGCATATCTACATTCAAGCCCTGTTGTTGCACCTGATCGAACAATTCTTGAGGTGCACCGGGAGCGGTGAGGTCGTGGCTGAAGACAGTTGCTTGAATGCTATATCTTTCAGTGAGCTCTTGCCGTAAGGCAGAGAGCTTGTCTTCGCTGCGAGCAACCAAAATGAGATTGTGCTGATGCTGGGCAAAGACCTCAGCCAGCGCGCGGCCAATGCCACGAGAAGCCCCTGTGATTAGCGCGGTTGGATGCTGGCTATCGGGTTGAACCATGAGGGTGAATCGTTTAGTAAAAGTCTAGTGAAAAGGGATATTCGATAAAGCGCTATCGCATTTACCGTAACGGAACCGAATGTCGGCATCCTCTACCGGTGGGTGAGGGTTTTATCACTCAGCAACAACCCATCGCAGCTGGCATGATGAATACATCGCAATTCGGAGATACGTTCATGATTGTTCGTCGTTACTGGCAGCCGTTTCAAGAGTTTAATACTGTTAAGCAACAGCTCGACCAGCTGTTTGATGATCTCTCTGGCATAGAGACTGCGCCCACCACTTGGACTCCCGCAGTCACCTTGGTAGAAAATGCAGATGCGCTGACGCTGCATGTGCAACTACCTGGTGTCAATGCAGACAAGATTGATGTGCAGGCTAGCCGAGAAGTTGTTGCAATTTCGGGCGATCGCTCCTCTCTTAGCTTAGCTGAAGGCGAAACCCTCCGCCGCAACGAGTTCCGCTATGGCGCTTTTCGCCGTGTGGTATCTCTACCAGTTGCCATTGATCCCAAAGCGGTCACAGCCAACTATGAAGCTGGCATCCTAGTGCTAACGCTGCCTAAAGCAGAAGATGAGCGCAACAAAGTAGTCAAGGTCAGCATTTCTGGCACTCAGCCTGCTGAGATTGCCGATGCTGCTGATGTGCCTGGAGAGAAAGCGGCTACCGAAGCAGCCGCTGACGCATAGTCAACCGTACGGTTAAAAGTACATTAGGCCCCCAAAACAACAGGCTCTAAATAACGGTTGGGAGACGCGTTATTTAGAGCCTTGAGCTAAGAGATCTTTCTAGACAGAGATCTTGAGACTACAGACAACAAGTTTAGGTACATACGCGGGTGATTGTCAGCAATCATCCGCTTTTTTTGATCTGTTTTCCTCTTTCTGTTTTTCCTCTGCTGATTCTGCCTGTAATTTGATAGCCCCCTTGACGCTCTCCTTCACTCATCCCCTATGCTATTAGCACCGAACAACCGTTAGGAAAACCCGCGATGGCAAACAGCAAGACACCCGCGACGGATGCCGCCCAAAACGCTAAAGCGATCCCTCAAATTGGACTATTGACCATGTTTAGACTGGGGACTTTCAACATGGGGCTTGGCATTATGTCGCTGCTGACGCTGGGTGTGCTCAACCGGGTGATGATCGACGAGCTGCGGGTGCCTGCCTTGGTAGCGGCGGGAGCGATCGCAGTCCATCAATTCATGGCCCCGGCCCGGATTTGGTTTGGCCAACTGTCGGATACGAGGCCACTGCTAGGCCACCACCGCAGCGGCTACATTTGGTTGGGCATTGCCAGTATGTGGGCCACAGCTTTTATCGCTGTACAGGTGATGTGGCGGCTCGGCACGCACATTGAGCAATTTGGCTGGGGCGTTGGGGCCTATCCGTGGGTGGGCTTGCTAGCGGCGGTATTTGCTCTTTATGGGCTAGCGCTATCAGCCACCTCTACCCCCTTTACAGCGCTGCTGGTCGATGTTTCTGACGAGAAAACCAAGTCCAAAATCGTGGGGATTGGCTGGTCGATGCTGATGCTAGGCATTGTCGCTGGTGTGGGAATTATCGCTCAGGTGTTAGGCCCTTTAGAAGGGGCTGCGTCGGTGGCACAGCTGCAGGGGCCGATCAATCGACTCTTTGTGATAGCCCCGGCGATTGTCTGCTGCCTAGCGCTGCTGAGTACAGTGGGCATTGAGAAGCGCTACTCTCACCTGCAGCAACGCTCCGCTGCGAGTGGTCGGGAAGATAGCGTTACCCTGGCTCAGGCGGTTAAAGTCCTCACCGCGAGTCGCCAAACCGGAATATTTTTCTGCTTTTTACTGGTGCTGAGTCTGAGCTTATTTGCTCAAGATACGGTGCTAGAGCCCTACGGTGGGCAAATTTTTGGCATGAGCATTCAGCAGACAACGGCGCTCAACGGCTTTTTTGGTGGCGGGACGCTGCTGGGCATTATTGCCACTAGCTTTTTGCTGGTGCCGCTGCTGGGCAAAAAACGCACGGTGAAGGTGGGCTGCTTGGCGGCGGCGCTTTGTTTGGGGTTGATAGCCGCGAGTGGAACCACAGCCAATCCGGCGGCGCTACAGGCAGCGGTGGGTCTATTTGGCTTAGCGGCAGGGCTGCTGACGACCGGATCGATTATTTTGATGATTGACTTGACAGCGGCAGAGACGGCCGGGACGTTTATCGGCGCTTGGGGGCTCGCACAGGCGATCGCTCGCGGCAGTGCGTCTATTTTAGGCGGCGGGCTGCTGACGCTGGGTAAAAATCTAACGGGCGCAGCGGCGGTGGCCGAACCGACCTCGGCGCAGCTATTGCCCGCCTATGGGCTAGTATTTTTGGTACAGGCCGTAGGGATGCTGGTGGCGATCGCACTCGTCAGCCGGGTAAATGTCCAAGCCTTTCAGCTCGATGCGAAGCAGGCGATTACCGCCGCGCTGGAAAGCAATTTGGATTAGTCCATAGGCATGGCCGTAGCGCAGCATGCCCATAGCACAGTATGTTAGATACGCAGCGCTGATGGATAGCTGCCCACCGTAAAAAATAATGACAACACCTGAATTTTGGGACAAGGTGAGTGACTTTGCCCAATCGACAACTCATGATGTGGGCGCACATTTACTCAGCGCCTTTGGTAGTGCCACCGCTGAGCAAAAAGCCGACGGTAGCCTGGTCACGCAATACGATAAATGGGCTGACGCGGAGCTGAGCGATCGCATTCGCACCGCCTTTCCTGAGCATGGCATTCTCAGCGAAGAAGCCGAGCATATCTTTCCTGATACAGACTGGTGCTGGGTGATTGATCCGATTGATGGCACCACTAACTTCACTCGTGGGGTTCCGCTTTGGGGCATCTCACTGGGCCTGCTATACCAGGGCATCCCCGTCTTTGGCCATGTTTACATGCCCCCTATCGATCAGCATTTCTACGGCTTCTGGCCAGGCATATCACAGCTAGAGATGCCCGCTGGAGCCTTCGTCAATGGCGAGGCGATTCAAACTGCCTCAGATGCGCCCTCTGGATCGCACCTATTCAGCCTATGCGCTCGTAGCATCCAGATCTTGAGAAATCCATTTCCCTGCAAAATTCGAATGCTGGGAGTCGCTACTTACAATTTGATCACGGTGGCCTCTGGCACCAGCTTAGGGGCGGTAGAAGCCACGCCAAAAATCTGGGATATTGCAGCGGTGTGGGCCATTACGCAAGCAGCTGGGGCGAGCTGGGTAGAGCTAAACGGGCACACAATCAAGGGAAAGAGTGCGTTTCCGCTGACGGCAGGCAAAGACTACAGCACTTATCCGTTTCCAACGCTGGTCACCCGGCCAGATCTGGTCGAAAAGTTTGAGCCGCTAGTAAAAGTCGTCCTCTCACAATGAAGCGCTAGCGCTTTTGCGCGTTGACGTTTTGAGCTGACGTTCTGAGCCATCTTGTAATCTGAGGTAGGCCAACGGCTGCGCCTAAAAACAGAGCGAGCTGAGCCACCACAATGCTAGGACCTGATGGCAGGTTGAACAGCGCCGAGCCCACCATCCCAGCGGCAGCACTCAAGGCCCCGAGCCCAGCGGAAAGCAGAACGTAGCCGGTAAAGTTGCGGCTGAGCGATCGCGCCGCGCAAGCCGGAATCACCACAAACGCGCCCACCAGCAACACGCCAATCGCCTTAATCGAGGTGGCAACTACTAAGGAAAGCAGCACCATAAAGGTATTCCGGTGCGCCCATACATTGACTCCACGGGCGATCGCCAGCGGCTCATTTAAAGTCAGCAGCATCTGCGTTCGCAAAGTCAGCCCGATAAACAGAGTACAGCCCACTAGCAGCAGGCCACTGATCGCCAGATCCGCCGTTTGCAGCGCCAAAATATCGCCAAACAGCAGAGTATTGAGATTGCCCTGATAGCGCTCTGACAGGCTGAGGACAATCACAGAAATTGCCAGAGACGAAGAGTAAATCACATTGAGCAGCGCGTCTGGCCAAAGATCCGTCTTTTCGATCAGGTAGGTAACACCCAAAGCAAAGAGCAGGGCAAATGGCAGCACAATCAAAGAAGGACTGATACCACAGACAATGCCCACGCTAATCCCCAACATGGTGGAATGACCCAAAGCATCGCTAAAAAATGAAAGCTGACGCACCACCGTGAGACTGCCAAGCAGACCGCCAGTCAGGCCGGTCAAAATACCGCCGACCAGCGCTCTTTGCATGAAGGGAAACTGAAAGAGATCGAGGGTGGAGGAGAGCATGTCATTCATCATTTATTGCTGATGAACGTGGTGATAGCGGGCAAATTCTGAACCGTAGGTACTAGAGAGATTCTCAGGCACCAAGGTGGTTTCAGGAACACCTTCGCAATGCAGGCGACGGTTGAGGCAGATGACGCGTTCGCAGTGCTTGCGAACCATGTCTAGATCATGAGAAATCTGCAAAATACTCCAGCCTTGCTCCGCTTTGAGTTCGTAGAGTAACCGGTAAAAGTCGGCCTCGCCGCGAACATCTAGACCAGCAGGCGCTTCGTCTAGGATGAGGAGTTGGCGCGATCGCACCAAACAATAAGCCAGCAGCACCCGCTTGGTTTGCCCGCCCGATAGATTGCTGATGAACTGATGGCGCAAATGAGCCGCGTCTACTCTGGCAAGCGCCTTACTCACGGCCAGATGGCGAGCCTTAGCGTTCGCCCAGGGCAGGCTAAGGCCGAGCTTATCCCAGCCTAGTGCCACAAGCTCGCCCACCGTTAGCGGAATCCGCCGATCTACCAAAAAATTCTGCGGTAGATAGGCAACCTGATGGCGCACCGCTGGCGGCATTTGGCCCTTAGGCCCGATCGGTTGCCCCAGCAGATGCACCGTCCCCAGATCGCGCGGCAAAATGCCCAAGATAGCTTGCACTAATGTGCTCTTACCGGCTCCGTTTGGACCGATGATCGCGACATCAGTCCCGGCTTCAATGCTAAACGAAACATCTTGCAGCGCGGCCTGATCACCTCGGCGCACGCTGAGCTGATCGACCGCCAGCACAGGCGATCGCAACGGCGGGAGGGTAAAGGTCTGATTGCTCATCACATCGTGATTCATCAATGGCTTACGGGTCAATTGTCTGTAGGGGTGCTTTATATCATCAGGCGTCATCGTCAGGCATTGCCACGTCCGCCTTGCTATGGTGAGGTTTTACCAAACGCCGCTTCCAATTCGTCCAAATTTCGGTTCATAACCTCCAGGTAATAACCCGGACTTAGCCCTTCGGGGCCGCTGGTTTCTAACGGGTCAAAAAAGCTGACTTCTACATCTAGATCCTGGGCGATCGCCTCAAACGGACTGCCCTGCTGCTGCGGCTCACTGAGCAACGTCTTGAGATTAGACTCGCTAGCGGCCTCGATCACTCTGCGGACATCAGCCGGAGCCGCATTCTCTTCCGGTACGTCCACCAGATATGCCACCTTGAGATCATAGCTACGGGCAAAGTAGCCTGCAAAGTCGTGATAGGTGACAAATGTTTTCCTGGCGTAGGGGGCTAGCGCCTCGCTAATGTCACGATCTAATGCCTGAAGCTCAGAAATGTAGGCAGCGGCGTTATCGGTATAGATGTCGCCGCCGTCTGGATCCGCTGCAATCAGCCCATCTCGAATATTTTCGACTTGCTGAATGGCCCTTTTCGGATCTAGCCAGATATGGGGATCGACGCCACCGTGATCATGATCGTCGGCATGATCTGCTTCTGTATGCTCATCTTCAGCCGTTGTAGACAGCGGATCAATGCCTGCGCTCGTATCTACCACAGCCAGATCCGCGTTGCCTGCATTCTCGATCAGCGCCGCTAAAAAATTCTCAAAAGCCAATCCATTTTTGATCAGGACATCGGCTTCGGCGATACGCTGTGCGTCTTGGGGTTTTGCCTGATAGTCATGTGGAGAGACACCGACTGGCAATAGCTGGGTAACCTGAGCGCGATCGCCGGCGACTGCCTGCGCAAAGTCAGTCATGGGCAGAAATGTCGTGACCACTTCTAACGGTTCGTCCGGCTGAGCGACTTGCTCAGTCGCTGGGGCGCTATTGTCTTGCTCTGAGGTTGCTGAAGTACTGGAAAGGTCTGTGCAGCTCGATAGGGCGATCGCCGCCACGCTCCCAGTCACTATCCTCCTGATTAGCCCAGCTGCTAACGCCATGTTCATTTGGGTGTCTCTCCTTATTCTCTGCAGACGAGTTGCCTGAGGCTCAGACAAAGATATGCCTAACCCAAAGTAGCACGAATGATAATGATTATCATTTCTTCTGATTCGTCATCTGGCGCTGCAGTAAATCGGTGAGGCTGAGCGATCCGCAGCCGCTAAAAGTTTGCCGACACATCAGCGCAGGGCTTTCCGTTCACGCTGAGGCGGCCCAAATCGAGCTGATCAGGGTTCACACGCCAAGCCTCCTGCCGGCTGCGGGTTACACCATCGATATAGGTCGTTACATCTACTAGCGCCTCACCGTTCGTCAGCTGCCCTGCAAAAGACTGCCGATAAGGGGTTTGTCCTTTTTGTGGATGGGTGACGGTGCCTGCACTTTCACCTGTAATTTGCTGATCGGTTGAGATCGCGAAGCGAATACTGAGCCAGTTCTCACCCTTTTCTTCGTGAAAGCAGTACTGCCCAGGTGACAGCTCAGGATTTGCCGAGGGATCAACACCGCCAGAGGCACCATTGGCCAAACGGTCTTGGCGGCGTTCTTGAATTTGGACTCCTCGCACCTGAGTTTGCATTTGGCCTCTGATCGGGTCTTCGGGCTGAGCTGATGAGGGTCGAGCCGATGAGGGCGGCGTGTTTTGCTTACCGGGAGATTGATTGAGGATGTAGCTGCTCATGCTGGGTAGGGCAGTGCGATCGCGAGTGGCGACCGGCTGAGCATTTGTCGGTGGCGCTTCTGTCGGTGCGGCACTCTGCGAATCTGGAGGAATATCCGTTTTGGGTTGGCAGCCTGCGAGTACAGCGAGTAAGAGCACCATCGCCGGAGAGACGATCATCGCAGATAAGCGTCTCATGCGTGATTTGGCTCGCCATTGATTATTCAGTTGGGTATATAGTCGGATGCTCATAACCGTAGCTGCCCGAAAAACTGAATAGATAAACCTAATGCAGATAAGATTGAACAGATCAGCTCAATATTTCTCAATATCTAGAGCATTTGCCAATCACAGCATCTTATATAGATATTAATCGTGAGAGCCCAGCGAAGAATCTGAAAAAAAGCCGAAGCTGCGGCCACTGATAGAGACAAGGTGGCATCGTTGAATTTACGGATTCGGGGATACTTCGTCAGAAAAGGGGTCTGTGCCCTTCGCCGCGTCGTCAGCATTGACCGCTCAGCTGACCTACAGTCTAAACAAACTTGCGCCGTACTGTCGCCCTATTGCTGCACAAGTTTAATGATGAAATACTGAAACACCGTGCTTTTGCACAATCTTTGCTCGCCGTCTCAACCATGCCGAAAATTTTTCATCCCTTACGCGGACTGCGACCCGTACGAACTCTTTTAGGGCTGCTGCTGCGTCGCCCAATTGTAGGAACTAGTATCATTCCACAGCTACCAGATGGGCGCTTTGTGCTGATTCGTCGGCGTGACAACGGACTGTGGAGTCTACCCGGCGGTATTATTGATTGGGATGAAGACATCGCCACAGCCGCTGCGCGAGAACTGAGTGAAGAGACCGGACTCACGCTGACAAGCATTGACCGATTAGTCGGCGTTTATTCTGCCGCTGGCCGCGATCCTCGGTTTCACTCGGTGTGTGTCGTGCTAGCAGCCCAGGCTGACGGCAGCTTCAATATCTTAGATGAGGCTGAAGTTATGGATGTTAGGGCTTTCCATAGTCACGAGCTGCCATCAGGACGGCTATCTCATGACCATGCCCAACAGCTACAGGACTACTTTGCAGGCAAAACAGTGCTTGCCTAAGACGGTGCTTCACTAGTCACCCCAAACAGCCCAAACCCTATTAGTGAATGATCAGCTGACGAGCTTTTTTTCTGGGCTGAACAGCCTCTGGATCTACTGAGATAGTGATCTCGTTGAGCAGTCTTGTCCGGCTAGCTTGCGTAAAGCTGTTTACTTGATACGCCAGAGCGTTATCGAGATCAGCGGCGGTGAGCCAGCCACTCTTGGGATGGTAAGCCCCTGTATCAATATCTAGCCAGCCGGGGCCTTGGGCCAGTTGACCGGGTTCAACGCCAGGTAGCGTAAAGGTAATGGTATGCCCTGTAACGATGCGTTTATCTGGCAGAACAGCTTGAGGATGGCTGTGAAAGGCATCTCGGATCCAGCAAAAGTCCATGTGGGTTTGCTTGGCGAGCGGTTTTTTGGGATTGAGCCCGGCGTGAACCAGCAAAACATCGCCCAAGTCCAAGTAGAGCGGCAGCGTTTTGAACCAGTCTATATGGGCTAAAAGCGCATCTGTACTGGCGTAGCTCGTGAGAGTTGGCTGCCCGCCGCTAACCAGCCAGCCTTGAAATGCGCCCAGGTCAGAATTCTGGTCGGGAAAAGCATCGACCAGCAAGCATTCATGATTACCCAGTACGCAGGGATAATTTCCTTGCCGGACAAATTCTACGACCTGAGCACTCTTAGGCCCGCGATCAATCAAATCACCCACAAAGTATAGGGTGTCGCCTTGAGTCAGGCCCAGCATGTTCACCAGCTGCATCAGCGCATCATAGTGGCCATGAACATCTCCGATAAATATGCGACGACTCATGAGGCATTGGGGTCAGTTAATGTATCCATTATGCCTAATCGACGGCTTAATTCATCGTAAATACTCAATTACACACCACAAAAATAGACATTGATACGGACGAGCGGCCGTTTTAAAACAATCTTTCAAGCGATTTTCTAGGTCAATCCGATTTAGCGATTGCGACAGTCCATCGAGACTCAGCGTCTGTTTTACTTAGCCGAGAGGAGCTATGGCTACCCTTGAACCAGTTTCAGATCGATCTAGTTTAGGGAATGTGACGAGCGGGATACTATGGGAGGAGCCGCAAAATGGCATTAGTGCTTAAGCGGAAGGGCATCACTGTAACTGTACAGATCCGCGACCATCGACCGCCTCATGTACATGTAGACTCGCCAGATGGCAGTGTCAAAGTCGATATATCAGACGAGGTTCCGAAACTGATGCTGATAGGTAAAAAGAAACGAATTAGAGGCACTGCGGCTTTTGAACGGGAGGCACTGAAACTGGTAGCAGATAATATAGAACTCTGTCGAGAGGCTTGGAGGAAATACCATGGCAATCTATGAAGATGAAAGACTAGCAACAGCAGTCCGATACATCGTTTCGAGTCGCGAGCTAGAACTTACCCTTGACGATGGCTCTCGCCACCTTATCCCGGTTGATCGGCTCGAGATGGTCGAAAGTGCGCTGAATGGTTTTGCACCTATTGCTAAGCCAACTGATGAACAGCTAAGCAACGTGCAGTTGTGGGGAGGGGGGGCCGCTATTTACTGGGAGTCGATAGAGCAAGTTTTTCGAGTGGATGAGCTAATGTCCGGAGCCTATGGTCGTCCAGCCTGGATGGAAAACCTTTCTGTTTCGGCCTGAATCGACTGTCGCCATACCAGCACCTCTTCTTTAGTAACTAACAGGTTTACTGCTACCGTACATGGACGTTAAGCACATATCTCAGAGGGCGACGACCCGACAATAAGCGGAATAACGCTAGCCAATCATTATTCTGGCAAGTCAGTTACCTGAATCACCAAAAACTGACTGCGAGCCTCACCCGTCGAGCTGATGACCTGCCAGAGCAGCATGTAGTTGTTATTGGCGTCGGCATCTGCAGGCTGCTCCCAGTCAGGTGCGTCTTTAAACTGGAGCGTTCCAGTTTCCTCATCAAGTACGAACTTTTCTTTATCTTCGCCATCCTGCAAGCGATAGAGCAGTTGGCTATTTGGGATATCGGTAGCAGCTACTTGGGTGACATTCACGCTATTTTCTGCAACCTGGATGAAAGCACTGTCATCTGGCGGCTGACCTTCAGGTGCCACGATAGTCAGCTCGTCGGGCAAGGTTATTTCGGCTGTATTAGTCGCATTCGGATCGCTCGCCATATGCATGTCCTCCGACGAGGGTTCGCTTTGGCAGCTACTCGCGATCACTAGTAGCAGTGAAAAAGAAAAAAATCGAGTGATGTGCCGACAGGCCGTGGACTGAATCATGAGTAGAGGCAAATGCTACATATAGCTGTACGTTTAATCACAGACGATAGTTTCCTCTGCGAGTTGCCTGCTTTCTTGAGAGATTGCTGCTGGTTTAGGCGTTAATGGAAAAAGCGGCGGTCGGTCACTAGGTCGGGCACTATTCGGCTTCAACGCCTTCCGGGCCAGCCTCTCCAGACTCAATCACGAAGCCAGCATCGCGGATCATCTTAAAATCTTGCTCGGCGGATTGTCCAGGTGTCGTGAGATAGTCACCGACAAAGATAGAGTTGGCGGCGTATAGGCCAAGCGGCTGGAGCGATCGCAAATGCACTTCTCTACCGCCTGCAATCCGAATTTCTTGAGCGGGTAACAGCAGCCGGAATAGGCATAGTATCCGCAGACAGCGCTGAGGCGTCAGCTCGCTGCGTTCAGCAAATGGCGTACCGGGAATCGGAATCAAAAAGTTTAGCGGTACGCTGGTGACGTTGAGCGATCGCAAAGACAGCGCCAGATCGACAATATCGTCATCCGATTCGCCCATACCAAAAATGCCGCCCGAGCAAGTGGTCAATCCCGCTGCCTGCACAGCCTTCACCGTCGATAGCCGATCTTGAAATGTGTGCGTTGTACAAATCTCTTCGTGATGGGCTTCAGCCGTATTTAGATTGTGATTGATCCGATCTACCCCCGCTAGCTTGAGCTGACGAGCCTGATCCTCGTTGAGCAGTCCCAATGTCGTACAAACGCACATTGGGTAAGTCCCTTTCACCGTGCGCACCGCCTCTAAAATGCCATCAAATACTTTTTGAGAAGGCGTCCGGCCTGAAATCGCCATACAAAAGGTGCCAGCTTTAAGCTGATGAGCACGATCAGCCGCCGCCACAATGCGCTCTTTAGCCATCAGTGGATACTTCTCAATATCCGCACCCGATATTTTAGATTGGGAACAATAGTGGCAGTCTTCTGGGCACAGTCCGCTCTGCGCATTTAGCAAAAAGTGCAGGCGAACCCGGTTGCCCCAGTAATGACGGCGCACCCGATAAGTCGCCGCGAGCTGATCGAGAATGACTTCATCTGGCGCATTCAGCACCGCCAGCGCCGCTTGGCGAGTCAGGACACTGCCCGCTAGTGCCTGATCGGCCTGCTGTTGCCAGTCAGTCGGCTCCATCTGGGCTAGCCTGGGGTCAATTGCCACATTTACCATAGAATCTCTCGCCTGATACGGATACTGGCTACGGGTACCGGTTGCTGATACCGGTGCCAATGAAAATCTTACGCTATTGACCGCCGCGATCCCATTTTATGAATACGTTTGCCCCACAGTCTATTACGCTCATCCGGCACGGGCCACCTGCAGTTTCTTTGCGGCAGCGGGTACGAGGGCATCAGTTCCGGCAGTTTGTAGAATGCTACGACGCGGCTAAGATTGCCAGGCAGGCTCATCCTCCCATGATGGCGCGGCAGGCGATGGCCCGAGCAGATTTGGTTTTTGCCAGCCACAGGCCGCGAGCGATGCATACCGCTGAGCTGTTGGGCGCTCCGGCACCGCCGATTGTCGATCCACGCTTTCGAGAGATTGAGTTTCCAGTCGATTTTCCGCGTCACTTGCGCTTTTCGGCCTTGACCTGGTCAGCGATCGCGCTGACGCTGTGGCGGCTAGGCTATAGCGCTCGCAGTGAATCGTTCAGCCGGGCTAAACAACGAGCCCGAGTGGCCGCTGATCTGCTAGAGCGTCAGACAAACGCAGTAGAGTCGGTGGTGCTAGTCGCCCACGGGGGAATTAACCGGCTGATTGCCAAAGAGCTGCGGCAGCGGGGTTGGCGTGGGCCGAGATTGCCGCGCAGCTGGCACTGGGGGTGCACGACCTACTCTCGCTAAAACTCTCTCCTATCAAAGCCAGTATTTATACACTTTTATAGAGGCGATCGCCTCGGCTAATTCTCCATCTTGAAAGGTAGGGCTGTAAAAACACTGTAATCGCCCTGCCCCTGACAACGATATTGAGCTTAACTAATGCCTGATCTATCCAATCCATCCGCTGCTAATGCTGCCGCCGCTGACACCGAGGACGCCACCTCCGAGCAAAGCCTGCTAGAAGTCACGCTATCTGGGGCAATTGCCCTCGCTAAAGACAGCAAAACCCATCCTCAGGCAGACGCCCAGTTTGAGTCACTGTTAAAGCATGTCAAAAACGGTAGCGAAGCTGAGCGCACAGAAGTCACGCAGCTACTCAAACGGCTTTGGAAGGAGTATTTGGCAGTTCAGCGCTCGGCGACCTTCTACGCCAGCTTGAGCGACGCCGAAAAAGGTCTCTCCGACAAAATGGCCGAAAGCAATATTCAGCTTCAACGCAACTACATGCGCTTAGTTGAAGAGCAGTAAGGCAACAGCAGGCATGCTGACTCTACTGAGCGGCCCCTTTGATCACTAGCTGTCCATTGATAACCTGGACATCTTCAGGGGTCAGCCCCTGCTGCGTCAAAACAGCGCTTAGCTGGCTTTCTAGTTCACCTTGCGAAAAGCCGAGCTGACTGGCGACATTATCCATCGGGAGCCTGAGCTGACCGAGCTTGAGGTAAGTATCATCCAAGCTGAGGCTGCCATCGACAACGGTAGGACTGCCTTCAATGCCGACATAGACATCGCGATTAGCCACAAAAGGAAAGGTGCGGGTAAGCTGCTCTACGGCCTGCCGACCTTCCGAGGGCAATGCTTCTACTGGCAGCGTCGAAAGATTTACCACTAGGCCGCTTTCGATCCGGCCATCTTCAATAGAAGTTCCGACTCCCTGGCTTGAGTTAAGGAGCGGTTCGGCGTAGGGCTGGCGAGCGATCGCCTCAGTCACTATCTGGTTTAGCTCACCCGCTGAGATGACGACATCTTCAGGCGCGATCGCCTCAGTCGAGGTAGACCCATAGCCCTCATTTACCGGCAGAATAGTCGCCTCATCGTCGGCGCTGGCATCCTGAGCGTACCAGTCAGGCAGCGCCGTCGTTTTCATCCCTGCATAGCCAATGCCAGCGCCAACAACGGCGGCAATAACGGCCAAACCTGCTAAAAACATTTTCATGGGTGAGTTTTGCCTTTGATGGCATCTGCGTGATCGAACAAGTTAGAGTCGATTCGAGCTAATCGGTATTATAGAGACTTTTATGAGTGCCCCGTTCAGATATCTTCAAGGTACAGAGGGCCTATTCCGGTAAAGGTGATCGCTGTGACAGTTGCTGAGAAAGCTGGAGGCAAATCGCCATCGGCGCGTTGGTTTTGATCGCCTGGTCGCTGAGATGGGTGCGAGTAGCGACAAATCCCTGCTGCTGAAGCTGCTCTATGAGCCTCTGACGCGGCGGAATGTCTGTCTTTGCCCGTCTGCCGATTTCTGCCAGCGGGTAGTAGTAGGGCGGCATCGTCATCTCAGCCTGCATGGTTTCTATCAGGGTGTGACATCGACTCCAATATTCTGGTTGTTTCGGTAGCATTGACATCACAGCTTTGCGACTGCTCGCTAGTTGGCGCATTGCTTCTAGCATGTGGCTATCGTGCAGAGGACCTAACCACATCGGCCCACTGACAACCGGCGCATCCTTAGCGTTGCAGGCGCAAAATATGCGTCCCAGCTTTTTCCAGGCCACGGTTTGAAACTGCCCACAGTGGTGACAATAGGCCAAAAAGCCATAGTGCTCAGATCGCCAAGCTGAGCGTCGCTCTACGCAAACCATCACCCGGTTGACCTCACCGCTATAAAAGGAAAAGATAGGCCGAGCACTCAATCCTTTCGCCGCCGCTTGCTGAGCCACCGCCCCGATCAGAAGTCGCAGTCCCTGTTCATGCACCGCCGGATGAGCGCGAGCGCAGGCTCCGTAAGTTTGCAGGCTTCTATCTGGTGCGTGACCGCTGGTAGCCCGCCCGTCTGTGCTGGTGAGGTAGAGCAACCCCCCGAGCTTGATAGCCCATAGTGCGGTTGCGAGGTAGGGCGTAGGACTGCCAAAGCTATCGATATCGATCAGGTCGTAAAAGTCTCGGCGCTGGTGACAGTCGAAGAAAACTGCGTTGGCGTCTTGGTGCGTGAGGCGGTAGCGTTCGGGCGACAAGCTGTGACTGAGGTTGGCTTGTAGGCAGGTATGCAGATCCCAGTTGCCTTCGTTGGCCCATAGGTAGTCGGCGTTAGCTTCTAATGCATAGCGCAAAGGGCGTACACCGCAGCCGGTCATCGCGTCAAGTACGCGCAGTTGACCGTGCTGGGCTTTGTAGGCGATCGCACAGAGTACGGCCAGATCACGGCCAGTCTGGCTGCTGGCTCTGAAGAAGGCATTGCCAGTCCGGAAATAGGCCGCCCCTTCTTGCTGCCAGGGCGCTTGAGCAGGCACAGGGGAAAGGGAAGAAGGGGACATGAGAACTCAAATGCTAAAGGCTTCAGGCTAAAAGATGGGCGATCGCCTGCTCTAGCTCAGCCTTACTCCACTGCGTGATCACAAAAACCTCTTGAGTTGATTTTCGTAGGCGCGCAATGAGCTTATGTCCGCCCGTAATCGGCACCGATACTCTGAGTCGTAGCTGAGGCGAATTGGACTTTGAGCGCGAAATGACAGCAGGGGTAATCGTCTGGATTTCAGGATTTTTGGCGAGTTTCTCTAACAGGGCAATTAGCCCAGGGATGTAAGTGGAGTGGGTGATGACGACTCGACCTTCGGCGGTCTTTGGATTGGGCTTTTGAGCTGAGGGCTTTTGACTTTTTTGAGTCTTGCCTGCTTTGGGCGATCGCCTTTTTTTGCCCTTCCTACCCACGCGCCTATGCTCACTCCAACGACAGTCATAAACTATAGTAGTTGACGCCCGTTATCCAAGGCATGGGTGCAATCCAGTGCACGTGAGCTTAGGCTTTTTCCAAGGGGGCCATCGTCAGCCCGGCGCGGATTAGCTGGGAGTGATATAGCTCCGCCTGCTCTAGTGGGCCAGTCCAAACAATCGCCTGACCTTCGTTATGAATTTTATCCGCTAACTCCCATGCCTGATCGCTATTGACCCCAGGGATGTAGGTCGTGAGCGTCTTGACAACGTGCTCAAACGTATTGAAGTCGTCGTTGAGCACGATGATTTTATAGTTTGGGTATTTTTCGCGAACGACGCTTTTCGCCCGTTCTTTTACCGCACTGGGCGAAGCTGACGTTGCCTGTAGGATCGTCGCCATCGCAGAACTCATAGACTTTAATAAGCATATCTATTACCACTTACATTACATATCGTAAGTCCTTAAAAGTCCAGCCCCTGAAGATATAAATACTGAGAGATGAAGGGTTAAAAGATGAAGGATCGAAGTGACGCACGAAACTTTTAAGCAAGCAGTTTTCGACCTTAGCAAGCAATTTTCTGAAGAGCAGTCTTAGCAGCCTTGTAAAGCAGTGACCTGTGAATAGTTTAGGCGCTAGAAGACGCCCAATAAGAACACAACAAACAGAATGCTGTGAGATAGGAAAGCCGAAACAGATCTGTCGTAGCAACCGTACAAAGCGGTTTTTGCCGATTGATTGCGCTGTTGAAAAGGGTGGGGTTATTACGTCTTTTTTGAGTGAGAAGGCAGTTGCATAATGAAATTGTTAAGAAGCGTATATGTGAAACGGGACTGTTACTTCAACAGGTTTTTCGGCTTCTTGACGTCCTTTTAGTGGAACCGCTACTTAAGAAGATAGAAGCTATGAAGACGCAAACCATTTCACAAGTCGCTTATAACACCTTTATCGCGCAGGTCGGTAAAGACCAGGTGCAGCGAGTTACCCTGAAGCCCAATCGTCAAATTGACTATCGACTAAAACCTGAGTTTGGGGCTCAGCGCTGTGGCACGACTCAGCCAGCAGATGCGACAGAGGATCTGCCTGACCTGCTGCGCAGCCGCAAGGTTGAATTTTCAACGCTAGCAGATACCTCCGCAGCAGCAACAAACCTCATCGGCCTACTGCTATCGACGGGAGCGCTAATTGGTGCCTTTGCCTGGTTGGCCAAAAACGGTCCTGGTATGGGCGATGTGATGGGCGTGGGCAAAAGCAAAGCTAGAGCCTATAACGCTGGTGCGAGCGATGCGAGAAGAAGAGGGGAAGTTGCCGTTAGGTTTGCAGATGTGGCGGGCGTTGACGAGGCTAAGCAAGAGCTGATCGAGGTTGTTGATTTTCTTAAAGACGGTGACAAGTATCGCCATATCGGCGCAAAAATTCCTAAAGGAGTGCTGCTGATTGGGCCCCCTGGAACCGGTAAAACAATGCTGGCGAAAGCCGTGGCTGGCGAAGCGAATGTTCCTTTCTTGAGCGTGTCAGCTTCAGAGTTTGTTGAAATGTACGTGGGTGTCGGGGCTTCGCGAGTTCGTGATCTGTTCAACAAAGCGAAAAAACAAGCGCCCTGTATTGTCTTTATCGATGAGCTAGATGCTATTGGTAAGTCTCGCGGTGGAACACCCAACGGGGGGAACGATGAGCGAGAACAGACGCTAAACCAGCTACTAACTGAAATGGATGGCTTTGATGGTAATTCAGGCGTGATTTTGATTGCGGCCACTAATCGACCAGAGATTTTGGACCCAGCGCTGAAGCGAGCTGGCAGATTTGATCGACAGGTACTGGTTGATCGTCCGGATAAAAGCGGTCGCTTGGAGATTTTGCGGGTGCATTCTCGCTCTGTACTCATGAGTGAGGATGTGGATTTGACAGCGATCGCTACTCAGACCTCAGGGTTTGTTGGTGCTGATCTGGCCAACTTAATCAACGAAGCAGCCTTATTGGCCGCTCGCAGAAACCGTCAGGCCGTGATGATGGCGGACTTCCGTGAGGCGATTG
>JBAUIB010000311.1:0-9714 GCA_049680585.1 Phormidesmis sp. | reverse complement strand
CTCAAAAACAGCTTGAGCATCCTCAGCCGTCAGTGCAAAAACAGACAGGCAGTCCAGCGTTTTACACGCCTCCACCGTATGAGCGGTACTCAGACGACCCTTCGTCGGTTTGAGTCCCACAATATTGTTAAATCCAGCCGGTACTCGGCCCGATCCCCCCGTGTCGGTGCCGACGGCAAAGGAAACCAGTCCAGCGGCGACAGAGAGCGCCGCTCCTGAGCTAGATCCGCCTGGAATATAGTCTTCAGAGAAGGCGTTGTGAGGGATGGTGTAGCCAGTACGGATGCCGACAAGCCCTGTGGCAAACTGATCGAGATTTGTCTTGCCAATCAAGATTGCGCCTGCATCCAACAGCTTTTGTACCGCTGGGTTTGTGTGAGTGGCTTCATAGACAAACCCAGGACAGCCAGCGGAGGTAGGCAAGCCAGCCACATCAATGCAGTCCTTGACGCTGAAGGGAATGCCCCATAGAGGGAGGAGATTTTGAGCGCTGTTCTTTAAATCTAGATTTTCTAGATAGCTAGCGCGCGATCGCAGCTCCTCTTCAGGCAGCGTATATGTCCAAATGCCATCATCCCCACGAGAGGCTAGCTCAGCGATGATTGTATCAATGACTTGGCTTGGAGAGCAGTGGCCGGTGGCATACTGCTGCCGTAAGCTAGCGAGGGTCAGCGATATTTTGAGTGCAGACATATTTGGAATCACTTTGAAGATCATTAGCGACGCTGGCATAGCAGCAGTCCAAACCACCCGTTCTGATCGGTGAAAGTCTGAACGACAGGAAGATGATGCTTTGCTAAGATCAACGACAGTTCTTGTAGATCAAACTTGCGAGAAATCTCGCTGAGCAGTCGCTCTTTGCGGTTGAACTGAGCCGTAAGGTTTAAACTCTTTAGGCACACAGTTTGGTCTCTTTTACTTTCCAAATACATCTCTATCTGATTGTCTTCTCGGTTGTATTGAGCGATGTGAGCAAAGCTATCAGTCTTAAAATCACCGTCAAAACGCCAGTTTAGATGCGCCAACATATTTAGATTAAAGGCAGCAGTCACAGCCTGACTGTCGTTATAAGCAGCCTCTAAAATTGAAACCTCTTTTTGCAGATCTAGCCCGAGTAAAAAGTATTCTTGAGGCTGCAGCGTGTGGCTGATTTTTGAGAGAAAGGTGTCGCACTCACTGGGTTGAAGGTTGCCCAAGGTGCTGCCCAGAAAGCACAGCATTCGTGTCGGTAGCTGAGTGGGAGGCAAATGGGCTAAGGCTGATTGGTAGGTGCCCACTAGTCCATCTATTGTGAGGGTGGAATATTCTGATAAGAGCTGATGGGCGCTGGCTTCGAGCATGGTGCCGCTAACGTCAATGGGTAGGTAGCGAAGCGGGTGGCCTGCGGACTGGTAGGCATCGAGAAGGATTCGAGTTTTGGTGGCGCTGCCGCTGCCGAGTTCAGCGATTTCGCAAGGGCCGGTGATGTGAGCGATTGCCTCTGCGCAGGCTTGCAAAATAGCCGTTTCTGTCCGTGTTGGATAGTACTCAAGTAGCTGACAGATTTGTTCAAAAAGCTGCGATCCTCTCTCATCGTAAAAGTACTTTGGGGGGAGTGATTTGGGCTGAGAGGAGAGCCCTGCTATTACATCTTGTCCGCTTTCGGCAGCATCGTCTTTTGTGAGATTGCGAATGATTAGCCGCTGATCCTGATTCTGCTTAGGTTTTTGGCTGGCTTGCGACTCTTGTAAGATCAAAGTGTTTTCCTATTTCCAACATCGCTATCAACATCGCTATTCTAGTCTTTGCGCTCTGAAGCCGCGCAGCGAAACCCGGCAAACATCTCGCGCCGATGCGGATGATACCAGTTGCGAACGCTTTTGCGCAAAGCCCATTGGGGAGTGGCAAAGCTGCCGCCGCGCAGCACCCGATGAGCCTGGTCAAAATAGAGCTGGGAGTAGCCTGCGTAGGGAAATGGCCGAAAGCCAGGATATGCCTGAAACCAACTATCTGTCCACTGCCACACGCTGCCAAGCATGTTTTCGCAGTCGGGGGCGCTGTGAGCCGCTTTGGTCCATTCGGACTCGGTTGGTAGCCGCTTGCCTACAAAGCGAGCGTAGGCATCGGCCTCGTACCAGCTCACGCCATACACTGGGCGATCGCGCTCGGCAGTCTGTTGGGGCCAGTAGAGTGGCGCTTTTACCTTTGCGGACTGTTGCCACTGCCATCCTGCTGGGGTCCACCACTGGGCGCGTTGGTAGCCACCCGCGTCTATAAACTGGCGGTATTGTGAGCAGCTTAGCGGTCTACGATCCAGCCAATACCCGTTTAGCTGAATCCGATGGGCCGGTTTTTCATTGTCAATGGCAAAGGGTTCGTTGCACCCTTGTACAAATTCTCCAGGTGGAATGTAGATCATCTCATCTACTAGATGAGGAGGTGCGTTTTCTACCAAAGATAGACGGCTTTCAGGCTGATTGACGCTGCCGTGAAGCTCGTGTAGAGCAAGCACCATCGCGATGGTTTCAATATGTTGGCTCTCGTGCTGAAGGAGCCAGTGCAAGAGCGCTGAGTGGGTAGAGAGGTCTATCAGGGATAGGGTCTGGAGAGTTTGCGATCGCACCTCCTCTAGATAAGCCAAAATCTCTTGCAAATCAGGCAAGTTCTCTCTTTCCGATTTCGGCAATCCATCTGCCGCAAACAGCTTTGAATACTGCGGGAACGGACAGGACAAGCCCTGCAAGTTTTCTGCCATCCACAGCGATTCGGTGTAGGCGATGTGGCCCAAATGCCAGCCTACCGGGCTGAAGTCAGGATGCGCCTGCTGCTTTAAAAGAGAAGATTGACTATCTTCGACCTGACGATTTTCTACTAAGCCCAGCGTTACTTGCCGGCAGGCTGCAAAGGCTTGATGAAAATACGCCTTATCCCACGGTTGCATGGACATTTATTTTTAGGTCTGAGCGAATGCTGATGAGGTTCGACTGGGGATAGGGCTGCCAGTCATCTTCAAATAAAGGCTCGGAGGCCAAAATTACCGATGAGGGAAATCGCTGGGAGTGCTTGAGTAGATAAAGTGAGGGGGCCTGTTGTTGATTGTCAAACCGGAGGGCGATCAGGCGATCGCCCGTACTCAGCAGAATATTGACAGAGATATGCACATCTGCTTTTTTCGCCATCTGCGCAAGCTGCTCAACCGTACGCTGTAGAGCATCCGCGAGATCCATGTCAGGCTGCATTTCTAGATGATGAACCAGCAGCGCAAAGATATGCTCCGAATCGGTTTGACCTTTGATGCTGCGATAGGCCACATCGCACAGCTGCTCGCGGATAGGGCGATAGAGCGACTGGTAAAAGTTTTCGATCAGTCCGTTGTGAACAAACAACATTTGCTGGCGGGCAAATGGCTGACAGTTGCTCATTTCAATCGGCATTTTGTCGGTAGCGCTGCGCACATTTGTCAGCAGACTAGGGGTGCGTACGTAGCGGCACAAATCAGCTAAGTTTTGATCATTCCACATGGGGAGTGGATTGCGGTAGATGAAAGGCGGCATTTCTCTCGGGCGATCGCCATACCAGCCAATGCCAAAGCCATCCGCATTGAGAATAGCCGATTTCATTTCGTGAGGCTGATAGCTTTGAGCAAGGATGGAATGCGCAGGCTTGAGTAAGAGCTGATCGAGAGAAACGGGCGGGCCTAAGTAGCCCAAGAGTCTACACATACGGTTTGAAAGTGACGGTGTTAAAGCGATAGAGACTTGAAGTGGGATTGGCAAGTCAGCGTTTTGAAGCCTCTATAGCTTCGGCTACTGTGCGAACGCATCCGACGTTGGCGAGTATGTTGTACCCTGATATTCTGTGCAAATTAATTGTGCAAATCAATCGTACCGCAACGCCTCACTGTCTGCGGTGAGTGTCTGCCTTGAGATAGATCAGCGAGGCGTATGCAACTCCCTTGCACGTCACAAACTATAGCTATCATGAGGCCAGCATCAAAAGCGAGGCCGACAAGAGCGAGGTCTACCCATAAAACGTTAAGAGGTTCCTTGTGGACAAGCCTGTCATTTTAACCATTGACGATGATCCAGCGGTGCTGCAATCAATTGCCCGCGATTTGCGCAAGCAGTATGGCGATCGATTTCGAATTGTTCGAGCTGACTCCGGTGCGAGTGCGCTAGAGGTCACTCAGCAGCTAAAGCTACGCGGCGATAGTGTGGCGTTGTTCTTAGCTGATCAGCGCATGCCCGGTATGAGTGGGGTGGAGTTTTTGGAGCAGGGCAGCGAAATCTTTCCGCTCGCCAAGCGGGCGCTGCTGACCGCCTATGCCGATACTAATGCAGCGATTGAATCGATTAACAACGCGCACTTAGACTACTATCTGCTCAAGCCCTGGGATCCGCCAGAAGAGAAGCTATATCCGGTTTTAGATGATTTGCTCCAAGACTGGCAGGCCAGCTTTAAGCCAGAATTTAAGGGGGTGAAAGTGATCAGCGATCGCTGGTCTCCGGCCTCTCACGATTTGCGAGACTTCCTGGCGCGTAACCAAATCCCGTATCGCTGGCTCGATATCGAAACCAACGATGAAGCCAAGCAGCTGGTTGACTATTCGGGCGAAGGCAAAAATCCTAACCTGCCGCTGGTGATTACCGGTGAAGGCACTAAGCTCGTTAAACCTAGTGTGACTGACCTAGCGCAGCAGGTCGGCTTACAAACAGAGGCCGCCAAGCCGTTTTACGATCTGGTGATTGTCGGCGGTGGCCCCGGTGGACTCGCCGCTGCTGTTTACGGCGCGTCAGAAGGTCTGCGGACGGTGCTGATTGAGCGCGAAGCACCCGGCGGCCAAGCGGGTACCAGCTCTCGCATTGAAAACTATTTGGGCTTCCCAGTGGGACTGAGCGGCGGCGATCTGGCCCGCAGAGCTGTGACCCAGGCAAAGCGCTTTGGGGTAGAAATTCTGACGCCGCAAGCCGTGTCGGCGCTGCGCAACGATGACAACTATCATATCGTGACGCTAGCAGACGGCAGCGAAATCAGCGCTCACGCCGTTATCTTGGCCTTGGGTGTGGCTTGGCGGCGGCTCAAGGTGCCGGGGATAGAAAACTTTACCGGGGCGGGCATTTACTACGGGGCGGCGCAGACCGAAGCGGTTGCCTGTGAAGGCGAAGAGGTGTACGTGGTGGGCGGGGCGAACTCGGCGGGTCAAGCGGCTATGTACTTTTCTAAATATGCCCGGAAGGTGCGGATGCTGGTGCGCGGTGAGTCTTTGGTCAAAAGCATGTCGCAATATTTGATTGATCAAATTGATGCGACCGACAATATTGAGGTAATGCCGTTCCACAGCGTGATTGAAGCGAAAGGTACTGGCAGACTAGAAATGCTGCGGGTAGAAGACTCTCAGACAAACGAAATTAAGGAGCTGAAAACTAGCTCTTTGTTTATCTTTATTGGCGCGACGCCGAGTACGGAATGGCTAGAGGGGCTGATTGAAAGAGATGCCAGGGGGTTCATTTGCACCGGGCCAGATATTGATGAGAAATCACCTTGGCCTTTGGAGCGCGATCGCTTTTTGCTAGAAACGAGCGTACCGGGCATTTTTTCGGTTGGCGATGTTCGGCATGGCTCGGTTAAGCGGGTAGCCTCTAGTGTCGGCGAAGGCTCTATTTGTGTTCAGTTTGTTCATCGTCACCTGGCCAATGTTTAGATGGCTAATGTTCAGATAGCCACCTTTAAAAATCCAAACGAGGCATCCACACCATGCTCTGCGCAGAGTCTTTATCCCAAATAGAATCGTTTAAGATGCTGCCGGTTGAGCGATTGAGTTGGGTTTGCGATCGCGCCGAACAAATTCAGCTCGCCCCTGGCGAAATCCTGGTCAAAGAAGGTGCTCCTTCCCAAGGCTTCTTCATTCAAACCACCGGCAGGATTACCGTTAGTCGCCTCAGCAATGGCATCGATATGCCGATTGGCCGTCACGAAAGCCCTTCCTTTTTTGGGGAAATTCAAGCCCTGACTGAAGATGTGGTGCCAGTGACGCTTACAGCGGACACCCCTACAGAGCTTTACCGCCTAGACTGCGTCGATTTTTTAGATCTGGTTCACAGCTGCCGGGAGTTTGAAAAAGATATTTTTCGCACGGTTGGTAAACGCCTCAGAGGACTCGAATCGTTTATTCAAAATCGTGAAAAAATGGCGGCGCTTGGAACGCTCTCAGCCGGTCTAGCGCATGAATTGAACAATCCTGCGGCGGCGCTCGTGCGGGTGATGAAAGATATTAAGCCAGCGGTGCTAGAGCTGCAGCGGATGAATTTGGTATATGGCGCTAGGCAGGTAGACGAGGCTCATACTCAGCAGTGGTTGGATGAGCGCGATCGCGCCTTTGCTGCCATTGAAAAGCCGAAGAATGATCCGTTAGCTCAAGGCGATCGCGAAGATGCGCTCACCGACTGGCTAGAAAACTATGGCGTGGAAGATGCCTGGACGCTAGCCGAGCCCTTAGCCGCTGGAGAAGTGGAGCCAGCCACCCTCGAAAAGCTAATGCAGCCCTGGCATGACGACACCACCGAACTCAGAGAGATGGGCATTCGCTGGCTGGCGCTCTCCTGCGATGTCACCAGCATGATCGAGAACGGTCTTGATGGGGCTGAGCGAATTTCGACCTTAGTGCAGTCGATGAAGTCTTACTCGTATATGGATCGCGCCGCCCAACAGAAGATCAATATTCACGATGGTATTGAAGATACGCTACGGCTATTCGCCTTTAAGCTGAAGCACGGTGTGAGTGTGAAGCGCCATTATAAACAAGATTTGCCGCCGATTATGGCCTTTGGCAGTGAACTCAATCAGGTCTGGACCAACCTCATTGACAATGCCATTGACGCGCTCAGTGAAGGCACGCCCAGCGGCGAACCGCCCAAAATTGAAATCCGCACCTGCCACAAAGACAATCGCCTGCTGGTAGAAATAGAAGATAATGGCCCCGGCATTCCCGATGATGTCAGAAATCGGATTTTGGAGCCATTTTTTACTACTAAGCCAATGGGAAAAGGCTCTGGATTGGGCTTAGATGTGGTCCGGCGAGTCATCGAAAATCGTCATAGCGGTAGCCTACTGGTCAGCTCGAAGCCTGGTAGAACCTGCTTCACCGCCGCGCTGCCAATCTCTTGAGAGGGCCCCTTTAGCCCTTCAAATTCCTTCCTCCAAATTCCTTCCAAATCTTAAGGGGACAAGACTCACGCTCCCCCCAAACGACCCTACAACCAGGAGCCATCATGGCAGACAAAACCTGCATGCACACCGACCAAATCGAAACCGTTACCCCTAGCGCTCAAGGCTGTGAAGAATGCCTCAAGCTGGGCGATCGCTGGGTTCACCTCAGGCTTTGTCGCACTTGCGGGCACGTCGGCTGCTGTGACAGCTCAAAAAACAAACATGCTCGCAAACACTTCGAGCAGCGCGAACATCCGATTGTGCAATCGTTTGAGCCAGGGGAAGACTGGCTGTGGTGCTACATCGATGAAACCTACGCCTGAATGTGAAGCCTACGCCTGAGACCTGCGCCGCACCAATCGCCTCACAGCCGTACTAGGATCTCGCTTTGAAACAGTCACTAACGGAAGGTCGCATTAGCGATCGCCTTACCCGCTTAACCCTGCCAATGGTTGGCGGCATTTTTGCCATCGTCGCCTTCAACCTAGCCGATACTTACTACGTGGGGCAGCTCGGAACGCAGCAGCTAGCTGCCATGAGCTTTACCTTTCCGGTCGTGATGACCCTAGGCAGTCTGGCGTTGGGCTTAGGCGTTGGGGCCTCTTCTATTATTGCGCGGGCAATTGGTGAGGGCGATCGCAGCCGCGTCCAGCGATTTACCACCAACAGCCTCACGCTAGGCGTCGTGATGGTCGCGCTGTTAGCCAGCATTGGACTCGTCACTATCGATCCGCTGTTTACCGCCTTGGGAGCCGGGCCGGAAATACTGCCGTATGTGCGAGAGTACATGCGAATTTGGTACTTCGGTATGTTGTTTTTGGTCATCCCGATGGTCGGCAACAGTGCGATTCGAGCCGCTGGCGACACCGGCACGCCCAGCTTGATCATGACCTTTTCCGCTGGGTTGAATATTCTGCTCGATCCGCTGCTGATCTTTGGACTAGCCGGGTTTCCTGAGTGGGGATTAGCGGGGGCTGCCTGGGCCACTGTGATTGCGCGGGCGACTACACTGATTGCCTCTTTGTTAGTGCTACAGCTCAAAGAGCACATGCTCTCGTCTCACTTTCCTGATCTAGAAGAAACCTTTTGGTGCTGGCGCGACATTCTCTCGATTGGCTTGCCCGCAGCAGGCTCAAACATGATTGTGCCGATTTCGGTGGGTGTGATTACCAGTCTGCTGGCCGCGCACGGGTCTTTGGCCGTCGCCGGATTTGGGGTGGCTTCTCGGGTCGAGTCACTGGCGCTGATCGTGCTGATGGCGCTAGCTGCGAGTATTGGCCCCTTTGTCGGACAAAATTGGGGGGCGAAGAAATACGAGCGAGTCACCCAAGCTATGCAGCAAAGCTATCTATTTTGTTTGGGATGGGGCGTGCTGGTGGCGGGGGTGCTAGCCGTCAGTGGTAGATGGATTGTGCCGTTGTTCAATGCGAATGAGGAAGTGGTGGCGATCGCGACGACCTATCTTTGGATGGTGCCGATTAGCTATGGGGGGGCAGGCATTATTCAGGTCGCCAGCAGTGCTTTTAATGCCTTAGGTAAGCCGACGCCAGCGGTGCTCATGACCGTCGCGCGAATGTTTGTTCTCTACATTCCTTTGGCCTACATCGGGAGTCGTTGGTTGGGGCCATTAGGCATTTTTATGGCTGCTACCGTCTCGAATGTGCTGGTGGGGGCGGGCGCGTATTGGTGGAGCCGCCGCACCTATCCCAGCAGTTATAGTGCGCCCGCAGTTAAGAGCGCCGACAGCTAAGCGTGGGCACTCACAAGCTGTCACTGACGACATGAAAGGGACGCATCGCAGTCAACTCATTTAGTGGCACATTTGGTAAGCTGAGATGAAGAGATATCGAAAGGACTCGTGAACCGGTATGACCGCTGCCATCTTTGAACAGCCGCTGCGCTTGGAGCAAATCCCTTCCCTGGCGTATGCCTCCACCCCCGACCGTTTCGATTCAACCTGGGAGGCTCCGCTGGCAACACTGCTGGGCTTAGGCCGCGCGGTTGGTGCTGACTTTGTAGAATTTTTCTTGGAGCGCAAGAACTACATTAGCTGCCTGGCTGAAGATGATGCGATTACCAGCATTTCCCCGAGCCTTGTCTCTGGTGCGGGTGTCCGCGTGTTTAAGGGCCGCTCTGACTGCTATGTGAGCACGAACGATCTTTCCTTTGATGGGCTCAAGGCCGCTTTGGAAAAAGGGCTTGCCATTATGGGGCTATCGCTACCGGGCCCTCACGCTCACATTCCTGAAATTAATCTGGAGCCCTTGCGGGACTATGGCACCAGCCGAGCAAAAGAAAACTGGCTGGCGAGCTGCGTCTCTATGCAGACGATGGGTGAAGTATTAATAGAGGCGAACGCGGCACTCGCGAAAAAGGCCAGCCACGTGCAGGCTCGCCGCGCAGCCTACTTTCGCGATTGGCAAGAAGTGCTAGTGGCTTCTAGCGACGGCACCTTTGCTCGCGACATTCGCCTGACCCAGTCGGTCGGCTACAACTTACTGTGCGCTGATGGAGAGCATCGTTCTTCTA
>JBAUIB010000310.1:0-27889 GCA_049680585.1 Phormidesmis sp. | reverse complement strand
CCGGTTTTGGAGCGCTTGCGAAGTCGCAATTTGCTGATAGAGCGTTGCAACCAGCGCGGTGGTTGGTAGGTGCGACAGGCGATCGCTCTCATTTTCCCACCTATCATTACACAGACAATAGAGCATTTTTCTTACCCGATCTCTCTGGGCTAGCTGATCGAGCTGATTGGCAATTTCTCTACATAGTGCCCCAGCCGATTTTTCTGGCGCTTCAGTGTTCTGAATCTTCTGCTCGTACTTTTGCCCGCAATTCTGTCCGTAGAAGTCCTCTAGATGTTCAAGAATAAGATCAGCCACTTGAGCGTATTCTGCCTGTCGGTTAAGCGTCCCGACGATTTGATAAAGGCTCTGGCGGCATTCGCTCAAACTAGCATTGCGATCAATCAATGACTCCAGCAGCGCTTTGAGTGAAACACTCTCTAGTACCGCCGCGCTGTTTTCCCAGGTGAGTTTGTGCGTCCCATACAGCAGCTTTTTAATGCGGCGACTGTTGGGATGTGTTAAGAGCGCCTGTAGCACAACGTTAAATGGCGTAGGGCTGAAAGTACCTGGTGAGGCAACGATCTGAGTGGTGTCGTCGTCGTCGCGCGGTAGCATCTTGTGTATATCGCCTTCCGTCTGAACGCCAGCGGGCCATATGTGATAGGCCGCCACCGTCTCCTCAATATTTTTCAGCGATAGCTCGCCTGCATAGACCGCATCCAAATCTAATCGTGACTTGACAACGTTATAGGCCACCTGCGACATGCAAATTGCGCCGGGATTAGCCGCCGACTCTAGTCGCGCCGCAATATTGACCCCGGTCCCCATCATGTCTTGCTGATTGACAAAAATATCGCCTAGATGAACGCCCACGCGGTGGGTGAAGTGCTCGCTTCCTTTGCCAGCTTGGATGAAGCTCGCAAAGGTTTTTTGCATCTCGAGCGCGCAAGCCGCTGCCTGCACCGCGCTGACAAAGTACATCAATACGCCATCTCCCAACGTTTTGAGAATTTTGCCTTCAAAAAATTCACACAGCTCTGAGATCAGCTGCAGATCACGATTGATGGTCGCGAGTGCTCTGTCTTCATCTTGAGACATGCGTTTGCTGAAGCCGACCGCATCTGTCACCACAATTGCGGCTAGGGTTCTTTGAATGTGTGGATGCACGGAGGTCTTCATAGGGTTATCGCTAGGGTTGAGACACCTGCGTTTTGGGCTATACGCATGTTGGCGTGCCGCTTTGCTGTGGTCGCATCCTGTGTTTCAGAGATGACTACCAGCTGCTGAAATACACCAGGCCAGACAGGATTGCCGCGCCAATCAGGACGCTAGCGAAGACAGTCGGCCTTGCATATGAATTGCTGTTTGGCCGGTAACAATAGCGTGTCGGGCGGTTGGGGCCTGCTGTAAATACGATGTATATGCCCTTGCCCAGTATCGGCAGCGATAAGCGCACATCGATAGCGTGGTCGTGAGTGACCAAAGCCACACCGAGAGCCTGAATTTGAGTCGGTGTAAAGGTCCGCCTCATGCCTATGGGAATCCTTTTCAGTAACCGTCCTGCATTCGGTCGATGAGCGGCAGAAGAACCAAACTGGAGTATCTTGCTAGCGCCTCTGCGAAGATTTGAGCCGGCTAACAAAATGAGGTACGCGCCTTTGCCTGGAAAGGAGATTGTCCAACGGATATCTACAGTGTGAGTGCGCGGCTCCAAAGCCTCTTCTAGCGCTTGAAGTTGAGCAGGTGAAAAGGTTGCACCCACGGCCTGCCGCATTTTCTGGATGAGGCGATAAGCATTAGGATAATGTTGCAGTGATGGGGATGGATGCACTGATGGAAATGAACTCATAGTCGAGGTCTGGAGCGGCGGGGCGCAGGATAAGGCCGCAGGTATAACGTGCCCAGATACTGCAAACGAGTATAAAAAATAACAAGGGTTGATATATTACCTGTCGGAATACGGGCGAGGTCATGATTGATTTACGAAGCGATACGGTGACGCAGCCGACAGATGAGATGCGACAGGTAATGCTTCAGGCACCTGTCGGGGATGATGTGCTGGGCGATGATCCGAGTGTGAATGCCCTAGAAGCGTATGTTGCTGATCTGCTCGGTAAAGAGGCCGCAGTGTATATGCCATCGGGGACGATGACCAATCAGGTGGCCTTGCGATCGCACACTCAGCCCGGCGACGAAATCTTTCTAGAAGCGGAGGCTCACATCTACTACTACGAGGGCGGCGGACCGGCGGCACTTTCTGGGGTGAGCTGTCGGCTGCTCCCTGGAGAGGGCGGGGTCTTTTCGGCTGAGGTGCTAGTGCGATCGCTGCGCCCCCGAGACCCGCACTTTCCCAGCGCTCAGCTAGTCTGTGTGGAAAATACCCACAACCGCAGCGGCGGGCGCATCTTTCCACTGGAGACTATCCGTGAAATTGCGGTGGCCTGTCAGCAGCATGACTTACGACTACATATGGACGGTGCTCGCTTTTGGAATGCCTGTGTGGCGACGGGTATTAGTGAAGCGGCCTATGCTGAGCCGTTTGATACGGTGAGCGTTTGTTTTTCTAAGGGGCTCGGTGCACCAGTGGGCTCGGCCTTAGTCGGCAGCGCTGAACAGATCGCTAAAGCTAGGCGGTTTCGCAAAATGTTTGGTGGGGGCATGCGGCAGGCGGGAATTATTGCCGCTGGTGCACTCTACGCGCTGCAGCACCACCGCGATCGCCTCGTCGAAGATCACAACAATGCGCAGCAGTTGGCAAAGGGCCTGCAAGGAATAAAAGGACTCCAGATAGATGCGGCGTCAGTGCAAACAAACATTGTGAACTTTGAACTGTCAGATGCGTTACACCAAAGGGCTGAGGATATGGTGAAAATGCTGGCACAGCAGGGCATAGCTCTGTTGGCAACCGGCCCTCATAGGATTCGAGCGGTGACAAATTTGATGGTGAGCACAGCGCAGATCGATGAAACGATTTCGGCGATCGCTCAGGCCGTGAAACAGTCAGTTCGGTGACAATCACGAGGGGCCAATAAACTTACTGGCACAAAAACAGTCGCTTCGCCGCGCGGGTGAACGCTACATAGTACAGCTGGTTGCGCTCAGTGACTTTGCGGTTGAGCATGAGATTCGGCACATCGACAAAGACATCTTGAAAGGTTGATCCCTGGCTTTTGTGTACGGTCAGGCTGTAGGCATAGCTCACCTCGTGGAAAAGCTGCTTGTAGTCCCAAAAAGTCATCCACTGCTTTTTCTCTGAGTAGTCTGAAAGCAGCCCTTTGAATCGTGGTTGCTCATCTTCGTGCAGGACTCTCAGTGTCCGTTCTTGATGCTCCTCGGTTTCAATTTCGAGTTCCCACACCAGCCAGCCTTCAAAACGAGTGAGATAGGCGGCTAAGACGGTGCATTCCTCAGAGGTCTGTAGCAAAATGCTGTCTTTTCCCAAGCAAACGTTTTTGGCGACCAGCCGCTCACCAGCAACGAAGCGAGCCGCTTTATCGCCGTAGATTGTCGCACGAATTTTGTTGTTGAGATAGCCGACGCGATTGTTGGTGTAGGCCAGCACCCGCACCTGGTCGGGATCTTTTTCGTAAGCTGAGCTCTTAAAGGCTCTGAGCATGAGCTTTTCCCAGTCTCGCTGAGGCAGGGTGAAAATGCCCTCGGTGTTGGTTTCGTTGCGATCGCTCTGCGGCCTGGGCATGACCGGCCTATCTAAATGCGTCCGAACATCTTCAGCTAATAGACCAACTGCCCCGCCATAGCGAATCACCTCAGTCAGGTCGCTGCGATAGATGATTCGCTCAAAGCACGGCGCTTTTTCTTCACCTACAGGCGGCAATTGCGCCGAGTCACCCACAAATAACAGCTGCGTCCCCTGCGTCAGACTAGACACCGAATTCACCAGCAGATCCCACATTTCCTGGTTGATCATGGAGCATTCGTCTACGACGACCAAATCGTACTCAGTCGTCAGATTTTTGCGTCCCTGATCAGCCTCAAACGTTTGACCGCCGGTCTCTTTGTTGATCACGGGCTTGAGCCCGAGCAGTTTGCAGCAGGTCATGCAGTCCACCTCACAGCCCCAGCGGTAGGCCATGCTCTGCAATACCTTAGTGGCTTTATTGCTAAGGGCCGTGAGGGCGATGGGTCTGCCGTCGTAGCGCTGCTGCAGCCGAGCAATCAGCGCTTGGAGCAGAGTAGTTTTTCCTGTGCCTGCGTAGCCTGTGAGCAGGTAGATTTTTTCGTCGCTGTGAATGAAGGCTTCAAGTGCTTGCAGAGCTTGCCATTGCTGCTGGCTCAGCGTGATGCCTGGCAAAACTGCTGGGATTGCCGCTGAAGCGGGATCAATCTCCACTGGATCTGGCTCGGTGGCGATGGGAAAGGACTGAGACATGAGCAGGCGAACGGTTATCTAGCGTTGTCTAAACAGCGGTCTGTAAAGCGGTCGATGCGCGAGTGTCTGGCCTATTGTAACGGCCTTGCAGTTCTCGCTTCACCTCTTCGGCTCGTCTCAGGCTCGGCGTCATCTCACAGATCGCTAAAATAAATCGCTAGAATTGCCAAGACAATTCTATGGTTCAGCCTACCCAATGACTTATCTTCCGTTAGCAGCGCGCATTTGCTTAGCACTTATTTTTTTGAATTCAGGTGTCAAGCATCTGCTGGGCTTTCAAAGCTTCGTCCCGACAATTGCTAGCAAAGGTCTACCGCTGCCGCAAGTTTTGGCGATAGGTGCGATCGCTTGCTTACTGTTAGGATCAGTGTCTCTTATCTTGGGTTACCAAGCTAAGCTAGGAGCTGTGCTGCTCATTCTATTTTTGATTCCGACAACCTTGTTCTTTCATCCGGTGGCAACAGATCTCACGAGCTTTCTCAAAAACCTGGCGCTGATAGGCGGTCTGCTGATGGTCGTCTCCTATGGCCCTGGATTGGTTAGCGTAGATGGCAGCAGCAGCCGATGAATGAACCCTGCCCGTGCAAGAGCGGACAGTTTTTTTCAGCCTGCTGTGAGCCGTATTTACACCGGGAAGCAGCGGCACCGACCGCAGAGGCGTTGATGCGATCGCGCTACAGTGCCTTTTGCAAAGGAAACATTGACTACCTGATTGCCACCCATCATCCTGACTATCGAGATGCGAACGCTCGGAGCAGTTTGCGCCAGAGCGCGAACCACACCCAGTGGATGAATCTACTCATTGTCAGAACGCAAAAGGGTCGCACGACCGATAAAACCGGCACAGTAGAATTTGTCGCGGCCTATCGGCCCAAACCCCTGCTGGCGATCGGCCAGCCTCAGCCAGCAGCCCAGCTTCACGAGAGATCTCAGTTTGTCAGAGAAGCTCAGCAGTGGTATTACACAGCCGGTGATAGGCTGCCGCCCTATCGTCCCGATCGCAATCAAATGTGCTGGTGCGGCAGCGCTCAACCGTTCAAGCAGTGCCACGGGAAAACACCGTGACAAACGTCCACTATCTGACGGCTACCTCGTCTGCTGATTACGGTTCTGTCTATGAGCGTTTGGCGGCGGCGTGCTATATGCCCATTCCGCTGAGCGTAGTGAGCAGGCGAGAGAGCGTGTCTGTGACTTGGGGATGCTCCACCTCAAACTGCTCGATTAGGCTAGGTAAATTGTCTACCGCCTCGCCTTGATGCTGCGATCCTGGCGGGTTTTGCATTTGCTTTTCGACATCTTCGATCAGCGAGAGTAGCCTCGCCTTGATCGTCTCATCAGGCGTATTGAGAATTTCTGTATGGAGCGACTCTAAGGACTTATTGACGTCTTCTTGGCTCATAGCTCGCATGCGTGAAAAATGAAGGGTCTTTTCCTATTGTAGGGCTCGCTGCCTAGTACATGAGTGCCGATTTTGTCCACTTGAGAAGGCAGTTGGGATTCTCAGCATCGGTAGATAGGCGTTCACTGGCATTTGAAGAAAGTGGCATTTTGGGAGAGTGGCGTTTTGAGAGAGTTGATAAGGACTGGTTAAGTTTTATACAAAACTGTGTCAGGAAGTCTTGATAAGCTGATATTCGGTCGGGCGATTTGATTGCCCCAGATCTGATTAGATCAATTTATAAGGTAGCGAGTTCGCTTATGCGCAATGTTTTCAATAAATCCCTGGGATAGTTTTATGCTGGAACTGGAATTTCGTTTGGCTCAACAGTCTATGGCAATGGCTACCCAGTACCCAGTGATGATTATTGGTGGGGCAGAAGATAAGGTCAATGGATGTGATATCCTAGCTGCTTTTTTTGAAAGCGCGGGTGGGAAAAACGCGACGATTGGCATTATCCCGTCTGCTTCGCGTGAACCTACGATTGTGGGCGATCGCTACTACCAAATTTTTACAAAAATGGGAGCCAAGCAGGTTCAGGTACTGGATATTCGCTACCGCACCGAGTGTGACGAAGAGCGCTGGCTTGATGTACTCAACGACTGTAGCGGCATATTTGTAACGGGCGGTGATCAGCTGCGGCTGCGGGATCTCATCAGTGGCACTCGTCTGATTCACTCTATTAAAGATAAGCTTGCAACTGGCAAACTGGTGATTGCTGGAACCAGTGCGGGTGCTGCCATTATGGGCGAGAAAATGATCGCTGGCGGCAGCAGCGGTGAATCTCCGAACCAGGCGCTGGTAGACTTAACAGAAGGGCTGGCCATCGTGCCCGAGCTATTAGTCGATCAGCATTTTCACAATCGAAACCGAATGGCGCGACTGCTCAGTGCGATCGCAGCGCATTCAGATAGGTTAGGGATTGGTATTGATGAAGATACCTGCATTGCGATGGCTGGTGACGGTACATTTAGAGTGTTGGGTAAAGGGTCTATTACCGTCATCGATCCGGGTAGTTTGACCCATACCAACTATGCCGAAACAGACGAAAATGATCCTCTCAGCTTACACAACCTAAAGGTACATGTGCTGAATAAAGGAGACCGCTATGATTACAAAAAACGCACCATTCTTTCGGACATATAATCTTTAAAATACACAAGTTTTTATACACGCCAGACTGACGTTGATTGCGCATTACCCGATGACAAGCCCACAGTCGTTTGTTCAGGTTTACTGAGCTTTCAAGGCTCATCGGCAGTGGTTACAAAGCCATTATCGGGCTGAGTGCTATCACGCCTAACCCTGTGAAGCGAGGATTCCTGAGCAGCGAGTAGCGTATATTAGCTACTTTTGATTTGTGAATTTCAAGAGTCATCCTAGATCAAGGATGGTGATCATCCAAAGTGACAGCTTGCTTGTAGCTTTGGATGATTTTCTGTAAGACGGCAAAGTTGTATTTACTCAAAGCTATTAGCAGAGGCACAAGCACCTATAAAACGTATGAAGATCCTTAAAACTCAAACCCTTCGCGGTCCTAATTACTGGAGTATTGGCTACACCAAGCTAATCGTTATTCGACTGGACTTGGAAGAGCTTGCTGATCGCCCTTCAGATACTATCCCAGGCTTTTACGAAGGATTGGTGATTGCTCTACCTAGCTTAGTTAATCACTTTTGTTCACCCGGTTGCCGGGGTGGTTTCCTCAGCCGCCTGCAAGAAGGCACCATGATGGGCCACATCCTAGAACACGTCGCGCTCGAGCTACAGGCGCTGGCGGGTATGGATGTTGGCTTTGGTCGTACCCGTGAGACCGCGACTCCCGGCGTGTATCAAGTGGTCTTTGAATATGAGAATGAACAGGCCGGTCGCTATGCGGCTAGGGCGGCTTTGCGGTTATGCAACAGCATTGTGGAGCAGGGGTGTTACCCCAGTGAGGAACTTCAGCAGGATCTTGCTGACTTAAGAGATCTGCGTGAAGCAGCGGCATTAGGGCCAACTACGGAGGCGCTGGTACGTGAAGCAGAGGCCAGAGGCATTCCGTGGCTAGAGCTGAATGTGCGAAATCTGCTGCAGTTTGGCTATGGTAAGTACCAAAAGCGAATCCAGGCTTCGCTGACCGCCCATAGCAATGTTTTGGGCGTAGAGCTGGCCTGCGACAAGGAGAGCACTAAACAAATGCTCGACAATGCGGGTATCCCCGTGCCTAGAGGCAGCGTTGTCTACTCGCTGCGTGAGCTAGAGGATGCCTTAGATTACCTGGGTGGCTATCCGATTGTGGTGAAACCGCTAGACGGCAACCACGGCCGCGGCATTACGCTGGATATCAACGCTTGGGACGAAGCTGAAGCCGCTTACGACAAGGCTCGTGACGTTTCATCTGGCGTGATCGTAGAGCACTACTACAAAGGCCGAGATCACCGCGTTTTGGTGGTGAACCACAAGGTGATAGCGGTCGCTGAGCGCATACCGGCTCATGTCGTCGGCAATGGCAAAGACACGATTGAATCGCTAATCGAGCAGGTGAACCGCGATCCGCGTCGGGGAGAAGGGCACGACAATATTTTGACGCAGATAAAGGTAGATCGCGCTGCTGAGCGGCTGCTAAGCCATCAGGGCTATAGCCTAGATAGCGTTCCAGATGACGGTGAGATCTGCTATCTCAAAGAGACCGCTAACCTCAGTACAGGCGGGATTGCAATTGATCGCACCGACGAAATTCACCCAGAGACAGTTTGGATTGCAGAGCGAGCCTCACGGCTAATCGGTTTGGATGTAGCTGGCATTGACATCGTCACTGATGACATTTCTAAACCGATGCGAGAGGTAGAAGGTGTAATCGTAGAGGTGAATGCTGCGCCGGGTCTGCGGATGCACGTCGCGCCCAGTGAAGGGGTTGCCCGTAACGTGGCAGCACCGATTTTGGACATGCTGATGCCGCCAGACGAGCCTAAGCGCATTCCGATCGTGGCGATTACTGGCACAAATGGGAAGACCACGACAACCCGGTTGACTGCTCATATCCTTCGCCATATCCATGACACGGTTGGCTTTACAACAACTGACGGGATTTACCTGGGCGATCGCCTCGTCGAGAAAGGCGATACGACGGGGCCGCAGAGCGCTCGTATGATTTTAGAAGATCCCACGGTCGAAATGGCGGTACTAGAAACGGCGCGAGGAGGTCTCTTGCGTTCAGGCTTGGCCTTTAAATACTGTGATGTGGGTGTCGTGCTCAACGTCGCTGCCGATCACTTGGGCCTTGGTGATATCGATACGATTGACGAGCTAGCGAAGCTAAAGGCCGTCGTGGCAGAGGCCGTCCATGCGAATGGCTATGCGGTGCTGAACGCAGATGATGAGCGAGTTGTGGCAATGGCAGAGCATGTCAAAGCGAAGGTCGCTTACTTTTCAATGGATGCGCAAAATCCGTTGGTGCGATCGCACGTCAAAAATGGCGGTATCGCGGCAGTGTACGAAGAGGGCTATCTCTCGATTTTGCAAAGGGACTGGCTGCTGCGAATTGAGCGGGCTGTGCAGGTGCCGCTGACGATGGGTGCGCGCGCCCCATTTATGATTGCCAATGCGTTAGCCGCTAGCTTGGTTGGCTTTGTTCAAGGCGTCAAAATAGAAGATATTCGCACTGCGCTTAAGAGCTTTAAAGTGTCATCGCAGCAAATCCCAGGCCGGATGAATTTGTTCAACCTGGGCAGCTATCACGTGCTGGTAGATTACGCTCACAACCCGGCTGGATATGAGGCGGTTGGCAGCTTTGTGAAAAACTGGCCGGGATCGACGTTGGGCGTAGTGGGTGCGCCAGGCGATCGCCGGGATGAAGACTTTGTCGCACTTGGCGAACTCTGCACTGAGATTTTCAACCAAGTGGTGATTAAAGAAGACGACGATACTCGCGGACGAGAGCGAGGCGCGGTGGCAGATCTCATCATTCAGGGTATTTCATCTGCGATCGCCTCTAAGCGAACTGGGCAGAGCGATGCTGAAGCCGTTGATGCTGAAGCCGACGTCAGCAAAAATCCCCCCCTCGCTTACGACAAAATACTCAACGAAACCGAAGCCATTAGTTGGGCGCTAGACAATGCGCCAGAAAATGGCCTAGTTGTGATTTTGCCGGAGAGCGTCAGTCGGGCGATTGAGCTGATCAAGGCGCGCAATCCTATCCTAGAGGGCATTGAATCTGCTGAGGACACAGTCATAGCGAGTCCGAAGGGAATGGCCTATCCCACCAGTAGCCCACTTTCAGAAGTGGCTGCTAGCATTGATCCTGATGCTGGCAAGATGAATGGCTCTGCGGCTGCGAATGTCTTGGGATAGCGGTTGCTGGCCAGTTTTCTGAATTGGTCAATTTAGAGAACTGGCTAGTTTAGAGAATTAGCCAGTTTAGAGAACTGTATTGAGGATGCTTGAATGGTCATGAATGCCTCTCGCCCTAGTAATGTGGCTTCAGATCGGGTTGCCGATGATAACAAAGCCTATGAGGCGCAGACGCAGGCGATCGCTCGTCAGCTGTTAGCAGACAGCAAAGGCAAGCGATCGCTCTTTTCCAAGGTGCGAGATCAGCTCAAGTGGGACGACAAGCTGCTGGGCTGGACGATGGAAAACCCCGGCCTGCGGGTGCAGATGTTTCGCCTGATAGACTGCCTACCAGCACTGTCAACCAAGTCCGAAATCGCCGCGCACCTGCAGGAATACCTGGGCGATGAAAGCGTTGAACTGCCCCAAGCCCTCAAGGGTCTGCTGAACTTCGCCGATGCGGACTCTATGCCTGCTCAAGTAGCAGCGACCACGCTTTCAGGCGCTGTTGAGACCTTAGCGCGCAAGTACATAGCCGGTGAGAATCTCAAGCAAGCGCTAAAGAGCATTGAACGTCTGCGCAAGCAATCGATGGCATTTACGATGGACTTGCTAGGCGAGGCTGTCATTACCGAAACAGAAGCCGAAGCCTATCTCAATCAGTATCTGGAGCTGATGGCTCAGCTGACAGATGCGGCGCAGGACTGGTCAAAAGTCCCTCAGATAGACACGGCTGATGGTGGGGATCTGCCTCAGGTGCAGGTCTCAGTGAAGCTCACTGCATTTTACTCTCAGTTCGATCCGCTAGATGTGAAGGGATCGCAGCAGAAAGTGGGCGAGCATATTCGTACACTGCTGCGCCGAGCTAAAGAACTGGGCGCGGCGGTTCACTTCGACATGGAGCAGTACCGCTACAAAGACGCGACGCTCGATACGCTCAAACAGCTCTTGATGGAAGAAGAGTTTAGAGCGCGAACTGATATTGGCGTGACGCTACAGACCTATCTGCGCGACAGCTATCAAGACCTTCAAGAACTGATCGAGTGGGCCCAAAAAAGAGCGCATCCGGTAACCGTTCGCTTGGTAAAAGGCGCTTATTGGGATCAAGAAACAATTACCGCTCGGCAGAACTACTGGCCGACGCCGGTTTATAACCATAAGTCTTCTACCGATGCAAACTTCGAGAGAATGACGCGCCTGCTATTAGAGAATAACGAGCATTTGTATGCGGCAATTGGCAGTCATAATGTGCGATCGCAAGCGCTAGCCTTAGCGATCACCAAGGAGCTCGACATTCCTTCCCGGCGCATAGAGTTTCAGGTGCTGTACGGCATGGCCGATACCATCGCGACTGCCCTAGTCAAGCAAGGCTACCGGGTACGGGTTTACTGCCCCTACGGGGATCTCATTCCTGGTATGGCCTATCTGATTCGTCGCCTGCTGGAAAATACAGCTAATAGCTCCTTTCTTCGACAGAGCCTGGAAGATCGCCCCGCCGAAGAGCTGCTTGCTGTGCCTGAATGGGGCGATGGTGACGCTGATGGTAGCAACGTATTGCCCTCGCCGATTGCGCTGCCTGAGTCTGCGGTAACTCGTGCGGTAACTCGAATAGACCCTTCAGCGGACACCGACTATGCTGTAGTGCAGCACCGTCAAGCCGCGAACGCAGCGCTCGCAAAAATCAAAAAGCAGCTGGACAAAACCTATTGGCCGCTGATCAATGGCGAGTCTGTGCAGACATCAGAAACCATTGATTCGCTTAATCCCTGCAATCCGTCAGAAGTGGTGGGTACGGTCGGCCAAATCACCATCGAACAGGCTGATCAGGCAATGGCCGCTGCCAAAGCCGCGTTTGAAATCTGGAAGCGCACGCCTGTCAGCAAGCGGGCTACCATCATCAACAAAGTGGCCGATCTGCTAGAAGCACGTCGCCATGAGCTCAATGCCTGGATGGTATTTGAAGGCGGCAAGCCGCTACATCAGGCCGATGCAGAAGTGTCTGAAGCGGCGGACTTCTGCCGGTATTATGCGGCTGAAATGGAGCGATTGGATCATGAAATAAACTATGACGTAGCTGGGGAGAGCGATCGCTACTTTTACCGGCCTAAAGGCATTGTGCTCGTGATCTCGCCGTGGAATTTTCCGCTGGCGATTCCGGTCGGGATGACGGTTGCTGCCCTCGTGACCGGTAACTGCGCACTGCTCAAACCTGCCGCTGTCACCGCTGTGATCGCTGCGAAATTCAGTGAGATTCTAGTCGAAGCCGGTATTCCTAAGGGCGTTTTTCAATACATTCCCGGTAGAGGTTCAACCGTCGGCAGTCATTTGGTCAAGCACCCCGATGTGAACATGATTGTGTTCACAGGCTCTCAGGAAGTCGGCTGTCAGATCTACGCCGAGGCAGCGATTTTGCAGCCCAGGCAAAAGCACTTGAAGCGAGTCGTCGCTGAGATGGGCGGTAAGAACGCCATCATTGTTGATGAAAGTGCGGACCTCGATCAGGCTGTGCAGGGCGTGGTGTATTCGGCCTTTGGCTACAGCGGTCAGAAGTGTTCTGCCTGCTCCCGTGTCATCGTCATGGCTTCTATTTACGAGACATTTGTGGCTCGCCTTGTCGAGGCGACTAAGTCTCTAAACGTGGGCGATGCAATTCACCCAGGCACTCAAGTGGGGCCGGTGATTGATGCCTCAGCGCAGAAAAAGATTCGCGAATATATTGCCAAAGGGAAGGCGGAAGCAACCTTAGCGCTGGAGCTGCCTTCGCCGGAGTCAGGCTATTTCGTTGGGCCAGTTATCTTTACCGACGTGAAGCCCGATAGTGTAATTGCGCAAGAAGAAATTTTTGGGCCGGTGCTAGCGGTGATTAAGGCAGAGAATTTTGAAGAAGGGCTGGCGATCGCCAACGGCACCCCCTATGCCCTCACAGGCGGTCTCTACTCTCGCACCCCTTCACATATCGACCGAGCCTATGAGGGCTTTGAAGTCGGCAACCTCTACATCAACCGCACCATTACCGGCGCCATTGTGGCTCGTCAGCCCTTCGGCGGATTCAAGCTCTCCGGCGTCGGCTCAAAAGCTGGCGGACCCGACTACCTTCTTCAGTTCCTCGATCCTCGCACTGTCACTGAAAACGTTCAGCGACAAGGCTTTGCGCCTATTGAGGGAGTCGATTGAGGAACAAGAACTCTACATCACCCTGCTGATACGCCTGCTGGCTCTGGTGGAATCGTTACATCAAGTGGGACAACCTCGGTATCCAAGCTATCCAAAGCGGGTGAAATCTCCTCTCTGTTACCCACTATTACCGTCACTAGCTGGTCAGGCTTAAGCATCGCTTGAGCCGCTTCTAGCACCTGCTCTACGGTCGTACTTTCCACCCGGTCTCTATACTGAAATACAAAGTCCGATGGATAGTCATAGTACTCATAGCGAATCAGTCGTGACAGCGTCTGATTGGGCGTTTGAAAATTAAATACAAAGCTATTGAGTACCGAGTCCTTTGCAAAGACTAGCTCTGTCTCAGAAATCGGCTCCTGGCGCACCTTTTCGATTTCTTTGTAGATCGACTTTAAAAAGGGAACCGTTGCCTCAGAGCGGGTCTGCCCCCCACCGATGAAAATTCCGTTGTGATCATAGCGGGCACTCCAGACGGCATACACACTGTAGGCCAACCCCTGCCGCGAGCGAATTTCGTTAAAGAGTCGTCCGCCGAAGCCGTTGAGCACTTCATTCAACACGGTCATCGGTGCGTAGTAAGGGCTATTGAGCTCGCCGCCAATATGGCCAATTTGAATGTTGCTCTGAGTGAGCTGAGGCTGATCGATAAAGAAGACACCTGCTGCTTGCTGCTCGCCCATTGGAGGTTGAGCGATCGCTGCATCACCCTTACTCTTTGCCGTCCAATTGCCTAGCGTACTCGCAATCTGCGCCTTGACTTGCTCAGGATCAAAGTCGCCAGTAACTCCCACAATCGTCTGCTCAGGTGTCAGAGTTGTCTGATAAAAGTTCACCACGTCGTCGCGGCTGATATTTTCCAGATTGACGTATTCCACGGTGCGAGCATACGGGCTCTCATCGCCGTAAATCAGCTTACGAAACTCCCGCGAAGCAATATCGTCAGGTGAATCGTTGCGACGAGCGATTCCGCCTGCCGTTCTGCTTTCAATGAGCGCTAGCTGATCTTCGTCAAAAGCCGGATTCACAATCACATCGGCAAATAGCTCAAAGACCTCCTTCAAGTCTTCACTCAACGCCGAAAAGCTAGCGCTGCCAGAGGTCGCGTCAATGCTTGTTTCGACAGCGGCAGCTCGCTGCTCTAACATTTGATTGAGCTCATTTGGTGGGTGGTTGAGCGTACCACCTAGACGCATAGCTTCGCCAGCGATCGCAGCGAGCCCTGCTTTCTCCATAGGCACCAAATAGTCACCTGTGCGAAACGTTGCAGAACCACTCACTAGGGGCAAATCATGATCTTCCATTAGGTAAACCACGAGGCCATTTTCTAGCTCATAGCGCTCATACTCAGGAATTTGAATCTCGCCTAGAGACGGAAATATCAGCTCTTCGTAAGGCTTAGCTTCTATTGCCTGCGCAGGCTTAGGATAGGCGACGGTCAGCAGCACACAGAACGTGGCCGTGGCTAGAACCAACAGGGGCAAAAGACGCTTGCGTATGCGCCGTGAGATCACGCTCATGAATTTCCTCAATGACTCGCTAATAGATGTGTACGGGATGAAAGAGTAGTCGTCGCTATGCGCTCAGAGCAGAGGGAAGCGCTGCATCAGTGGGCCGCCGCTATTCCACCGGGGTCGCTTCACCCACTGATATCAGCTCGCCGGTCGTCCGATTTTCGGGGCGAAACGCAAGCTCGGCGACTCGCTGCACATCGGCAGCGCTCACGGCTTCGATGGCTTGAATCTCCTCGAAAACGTTGCGCCAGTCACCTGTTTTCGCCTCGTACTCGCTCAGCAGACTCGCCATGCCGGTGTTCGAGTCTAGCTGCGCCAATAGGCCGGCCCTTGACTGTGTTTTCACCCGCTCCAACGTGGCCGTATCTACAGGTTCGTCCTGTAATCGCTCGAGCTCAATTGCTATCCCATCTGCGATTTCTTCTACCGTATGGCCCGGCGCTGTGAGCCCGTATAGCAGTAGCAGCGTTGCTTCTTTATCCCCTGGGAAGCCATTGGCGCTACCCACATCCAGCGCAACCTGAGGCTCAACTAGTGCCTTGTATAGACGAGCGGTACGGCCCCCAGTCAAAATGCTATCGATCATGGCATACACGACATGATCAGAATTGTTGATTCCAGGGCGGTGATAGCCTTCTAGATACCAGGGTTGAGACATCAGCTCTAAGGAAAATGAGCGAGGTTCACTTTGCTCGGGTTCGTTGACTATCAAAGGCGGCGGCATCGCACGCGATTCGTAGCGTCCAAAGTAAGCCTCGGCGAGCTGTTTTACCTGGTCTGGATCAACGTCACCCACGATGGCAGAAATCAGGTTGTCGGGACCGTAATAAGTATCGAAGAAGGTCTGTACATCGGCGCGGGTCGCTTTACGCAAATCCTCCTGATAACCAATCACTGGTCGGCGGTAGGGACTTTCACTGAAGGCCACTTCCGAAAAATTTTCGATCATTTGGCCGATGGGCGAGTTATCTACGCGCGATCGCCGCTCTTCGAGAATCACTTCTTTCTCTTTGTAAAACTCTCGCAAAACCGGATCGAGAAAGCGCTCCGACTCCAGAGAAAACCAGAGCTCTAGCTTGTTAGAAGGTAGACTATAAAAGTAGCGGGTAGCATCGGCAGAAGTCGTCGCATTTAGGCCAGTGCCGCCCGCTTGCTCGATGATCTGACCAAATTTATTTTGCTCTACGTAGGTCGCTGCCTCCGTTTGAAGCGTTGCAAACTGCGCCGCGAGCTCGGCCTGTCTGGCAGTATCGCCTGCTTCCTCAGCGGCTATCATTTGCTCAAAGACAACATCGAGCTGATCGAGCACTTGCTTTTCTGCCGGGTAGTCGCGAGTGCCAATGCGCGTAGTGCCTTTAAATGCTAAGTGCTCTAGATAGTGAGCCACACCAGTATGGCCTTCTTTTTCATGAGCTGCGCCTACATTGGCGTACAGCATCATCGATACCACAGGGGCCTCGTGCTGCTCCAGCACAATGAATTTCATGCCATTGTCTAGCGTAAACTCGGTGACAGCGTCGGCGACACGGTCTAAGTATGGCTGAATAGAGCTGCCGGGCTGAGGCGAGCTCTGCGCGAGGGCAGGCGGCATCACGCTACTTAGGCCAAACCAAGTCGCTAACACAATGGCTGCAAACCGGGCGGGTCTTTCGAAGATTAGAGCTAAGATTGCACCTGAGGTTGAGCCTGAGATTGCACCTGAGGTTGAGCCTGAGATTGGGCAATGCGTTGACCACGGATTAACCAAAAAGCAACGAAAGAACCCCTGAGAGAATTTGAGGCGACGGCAAAAACCCATAACATCCAAACTGTTTCTGCAAAACACTGCTATACAGCATAGTTTTTTTTGTCAGATTCAGGGGGTTCTGCCGGGAGTTCTCTCAGTGCGCTCACTGAACTTGTTATCCTTAAAATCCAATTTCTTTATCGACGCGCATTTCTGGCGGGGTTTAGTCTTTAAGTGCGCTAGACATCGCTAAGTGCCATTCGAAGCGCTGTCGTCGCTTGTAGGAGGTAAAGCCACTCATTAAGGTCGTGACGATGCTGACTGTCAGTGCGATCGCAACGATGCCTTCAATGCGATCGCCTCCCCCGAATGTCAGCAGGAACCGACCGATTTGAATATATAAAGGCTCGACTACAAATGCTACCGGCGAGATGTTCAGCGCCATCAGTCCAGCGAACAGTCCGCTGATTGTGACTAGCGCTAGCAGGAAGCTAGTCAGCAAAGTTACCGCCAGTGACCGGAGAAAATGTAATAAGGTAGCCATAACGATATAAAACGCAGTTTCCCTTCTAAACCCTTCTAACGCTTAGCCCGTTTAACCGAACTCTTTCGTAACAAAACTCCAATAAGCCCTTTTACTCAACTCCCTGACTGAGCTTGATAGCAACATTAGCCTTCCAATTCATCTTAAGAGACAGGTGAATCTAACCGCTTTCCCTGTGAGAAATCTTAAATTTTCATAAAACATCTTTGTTAGGTCGTGTAAACGATTGCCATGACTCGCTCTCTTCTCCCGAATAATCTCTTGCTATGGCTACAGCGGCTGCTGTCTGCTATTTTCCTAGGCGGGCAAGTCATCATCCATGTTATCTACAGACCCATCCATCGCCGCAATACGATTGATCAAATGGTGGCTGTCGGCCCTGAGTCTCTGCTGATCGCCTTGGTGACCGCGCTGTTTGTGGCGATGGTTTTTACTATTCAAGTTGCGCGAGAATTCATTACCTTCGGCGCTACCACTGCGATCGGCGGAGTCTTAGCACTGACCCTTTCTCGGGAGCTCGCACCCGTACTGACCGCTGTGGTAATCGCTGGGCGAGTCGGTTCTGCCTTTGCCGCTGAAATTGGCACCATGCGCGTGACTGAGCAAATTGATGCCCTGCAAATGCTGAAAAGCGACCCGGTAGACTATTTAGTCATTCCTCGGGTGATTGCCTGTGCGCTGATGCTGCCGTTATTGAATGTACTGGCGTTCATCACGGGCATGGTGGGGGGCCTGCTTGTAGCCACGTCCCTTTACGGAATTTCTGCGAGTGTCTTTCTGAGCTCAGCTCGTAACTTTCTTACCACGTGGGATTTGGCCAGTTCCCTCATAAAAGCGCTGGTCTTTGGCGTTTTGATAGCCGTGATTGGCTCTAGCTGGGGGCTGACGACGACGGGCGGCGCGAAGGGGGTGGGACAGTCCACCACGACTGCTGTCGTTACATCCCTACTCGCTATCTTCGTGACCAACTTCTTTCTTTCCTGGATAATGTTCCAAGGTACTGGCAGCGCCTTTGTCGGCAACTAAAATCAATTCCATCTACCAATTCTGGCACCCTGATATCAATTATCGCGGCATTACAGCATCAATTCGGAGCGCCTTACTATGACGACAACACCGACAAATATCGCGACGCTTACGCCGAGCTATCGACTGTCGATAGCGATCGTCTTGCTATCGATTCCTATCCTCTTTCTCCAGCTATACGCTGGCATTGCCATCGCGTTGCTGGGGCTCTTTTTGCTCTATCAAACGACGACTATTCGGCTACTGTTCACTGCCACGGTGCTGGAAGTCCTGAGGAATGATCGCGTACTGAGAACCTTTCCCTACGCCGAATGGGAAACTTGGAAAGTCTTTTGGCCCGCTGTTCCCATCCTCTTTTACTTTAAAGAAGTGAACAGTATTCACTTCTTGCCGATACTGTTTAGCCCAAGCGAACTGCGCGATCGCCTAGAAACCTACTGCCCCGACTGCGCACTCTAGCGCTCACTGACCAAACGTTTTGGGCTCAGTCCCTGCTAGAAGACGAGAGATATTGCTACGATGCCGCAGCAGCACATGGGTGCCACCCGCGATCGCCAATAAAATAAACGCCAATGGCTGCTGCAGTACGACCATCAACACCATTGCTGAGATCGAGGCGGCGATCGATCCTACTGAAACCGTCCGCGAAACCATCAGCACGACGCCAAACATGGCTGCAACCCCTAGCGCCACATGCCAATTCAGCGCCAGCAGCACGCCCAAACCGGTTGCGGCTGACTTACCGCCCGTGAACCCTATCCATACCGACTTACTGTGGCCAACGATTGCCAATAACGCAGCTAAAACGTATACCCAAGACCTCCCATCTAGGGATAAATCTAATCCGGGTATCGCCGCTACTAGCCAGCGCATCAGTACAACCGCAAGTACGCCTTTCAATAGATCAATGATTAGCACCGTCACACCTGCCCCTTTACCAACAGTGCGAAACACATTAGTCGCACCCGTATTGCGCGAGCCATGCTCACGAATGTCAATACCCTTTAGCGCCTTTGCCAATAAAAAACCTGTCGGAATAGAGCCTAGTAGATAAGCACCTAACAGTCCTAGCAGCAAAATCGCAATGGTAAACCCAGGCATGACAGTTATCAGATAATTAGCTTAAATGGTCATTTTTAGTAGTAGTCGTAGTCGGTAGACGGATTTGCCGGGTCGGGCGCAAACCCTAACCACAGCGGAAACTGCAAAAGGGACAAGCTTACCTTGTCCTCCGCCTCATCCATAATCAAGAAGGGAATGCGGCCATTATCAAGCAGGCGCTCCGCTCGCTGGGCCATTGGCTCTGTGGCTTCGAACAGCATCACCCCACGGTTTGTCCCAAAGTCAGCGCGGGCAATCCCTAGGCAGTCTTGCAACCAGCGACGCCATTCGCCTAATCGCTCCGGTGTCGTTGCTAACACGAGTACACACAGCCGCCGGTCATAGATGGTATGCAGACACGAGATTGCCGCTGATGCCACCAGTACGTTCTGCAAACGGCTGCCCATACTTTTAACAGCGCCCCTGCCAGCTTGGGTAAAAAACCAGTTTGAGGTTCGCTCCGCATGGATCGGCTCAAAGGTGCGGCGTAGCTGCCAGGGCGGGCCGTAGTAGTCGGGGCGAGTCCGGTACTGGTCAAGTAGGCTATTGATGCGATCGCGCTGCTCAGCGAACCGTTGCGCTGCCAACGGAACCATTTCACGCTCTTCTGGAGCAGATATAGGTATAGGCGGCGTGCTAACAGATTCAGCTACCGGTGGTTGAGCAAGATCTATCTCCTCAGCGGCTGTGACCAAATCTTGCAAGCTGCCAATGAGATAGTCTTTAAAGCCCTGTACCCGAATGGCAATATCTTGGGAAGCACCCGCAAAACTAGAACGCATTTCAACGGTTAGCCGCTCTTTACGTCGCTCTAGCTGATCTATCTCTCTGTATAAGTCACGCCGCTGTCGCTCTAGCTCAATTAGGCCCTGCTTAATTAACTGATCCATATCAGCTTGGGTGCCCGAACGTGACGAGTGAGATAGTCCTAGCGGTGTCCTGGGAGAAATCGCATCTTCTGCGCCCGAGCCGGATGCTTCAGTAGCCGAGTATTCGTAGTTTGGGGGAGTCGAGTCTTCTGGAGGCATTGGCCCAGGCAGGTATTTATCGTTGCTTTTAGGTGGTTTTGGCGATCTGGATGGTTTTGCTTGAGGGGGAAATTACCGGAAAGCTTGGATTAACTTTTGAGTTTGCCGAGCTCGCGTGATCGCGAACTGGCCGCTCGAACCGCCTCTATCAGCGCCGAGCGCAAGCCGAGCTCTTCCATACAAGCAATCCCTACAATAGTAGTGCCACCTGGACTGGTCACCCGATCTTTTAGCTCAGCCGGATGGATACCCGTTTGTTGAAGTAGTTCAGCAGTACCTAACACCGTCTGCAACGCTAGCTGATTGGCGATCGCTCGGGGTAATCCCGCAGCTACACCGCCATCAGCCAACGCTTCGATCACAATCGACACATAGCCAGGCCCCGATCCAGATAAGCCCGTTACGGCATCCATCATTCCTTCCGGCACCTGCACCACCTGACCTACCGATGAAAATATCTCATTGGCTAGCTCACCGTGAGCACCCGAGGTATGACTACCCATCGCCAGCGCCGTCATCCCTGCCCCGACTGTCGATGGCGTATTTGGCATAGCGCGCACTACGGGCCAGCCAGGAACGGCTGTCTCTATTACAGACAGCGGCACTCCGGCTAATATGGACAATAGTAAGGGAGGGGGATCGCAGCGTACTCCCACAAAATCCTTAGTAACTAACTCAAAAACTTGAGGCTTAATCGCCAATAAAATTACCCGACTCGCTTCAATAACTCGCCGGTTGTCGTCTGTTGTTTGAATAGCATACTGCTCAGATAAAACCTGGCGGCGCTCCGCAGATGGCTCACCCAGTAAGATCTCCTCAGGTGCGTACATTCCCTGAGCAAGAAGGCGGGATAGCAGAGCTTCGCCCATTACCCCGCCGCCAATCATACCAAGTCTTACAGACAAAAGAGCACAACCCTCACAACATTCACCCACAGCATACCGCGAATAGTCCCTAGAAAATGAAGGGGATTCCTAACGCTACTCGCGGTTTCCATCCTTAGCCTGTAGGCGTCTGTGAAGGGCGCTGCCCATGCTATGTGAGGCTTATGCCATGCGAGCTACTTGCTCAGTTGCCCAAGCAGGAGTAGGCGCAGCCTGACGAGGTGTGCTCACAGGCTCTTGGCCCGTGAAGCCCTCTTCGCCTTCAGTCGGCATGCTCACCTGTACGCAGTTGGGAGTGAACAAGAAAATGCTCTCACCAATGCGCTCTTGGTGTCCGTCCATTGCATAGGTTCCCCCGGCAACGAAGTCAACAGCTCGCTGCGCCTGATCGGGATCCATAATTGTCAGGTTAAGCACAACGGACTTGCGCTCGCGCAGTGCCTGAATGGCTTGAGGCATTTCTTCAAACGTGCGAGGCTCCATCACCAGCACTTCAGACATTCCATTCATCGCACCAGGCATACCAATTACATTATTCATTGAGACCATTCCAGAATCATTTGACAACACTCTCTCGCGAACACGACGGCGGGAAGGGCGAGGGGCTTCCTCGGGCATGGGCGGCACAATGGCCTCGGGCTCAGTATTTTCTTCTTCGTAGAGGTTTTGATACTCCTCACCCTCTACTTCTTCATACTCGTACTCGTAATCTGCTGGATCATTGAGGCCAACAAAATCCTTTATCCTTCCAAAAAGACCGCTCATAACTTGGGCTCCATCACGACATTGACGACTTGGCAAAAACTGCGGAGACACACGCCTTTAAAATATGAGGCCGTATGGAACTATCGCAGATTTATGGCAATAAAACTAGGGCATTTCTGAGAAAGATCCGATCTGCTTCGCAAGCTATCTACCGAGTTAATTGGAAATAGCTTGAAGAGGGCGAGCTCCGAGGGTAAGGCGGTCCGTATCAATCGCTTTTAAAAACAGCGTAGGACCCAAAATGTCGAAGCGGCTCGCAAATCAAGACGTTTCTAGAGGCTTGCGGCTGTTACGGACTAAATTTATCGACTTGGGTAAAATAGAGCACATACCTTCAAGTACGCTCACAGATCACGAAAGCTTTCCGAAAGGCTTTTCGGAATTTAGATAAACAATGCCTACAGCGCTCAAACTAGATTCACAAGCATTACCCCACGGTTTGAAAAATATGTCAAGTTTTTTCTAAGTATTTTTTTATAGCTTGACTTGAGCGCTCAACTCCCTTTCTATCGTGGCTAGCTAATCCTACCCACAAACTTAGATGTATTTTCGGTGACCAAAAATACCGCTGCCGATTCTAACAACTGTGGCACCCGCAGCGATCGCCAGCTTAAAATCGCCGGACATCCCCATAGACAGCTCTTTTAGGTCAATATTACTGAGCCCCTGCTGAGCGATCTGCTCACGTAGTTCTTCGGCCCGCTCAAAAATCTCTTGGGTCTGCAAAGGCGCTAATCCATTGGGCGGGATGACCATCAATCCCGCGATGTTGAGGTGCGTCAGCGGGTCTAATTCGGGCAAGGCGGCTGCGAGTTCATCCTCAGTGAACCCAGCTTTGGTCGAATCGGGCGCTAGCTTTACCTGCAGGCAGCAGATGGGCCGCTTTGATAGCTCTGCTGCCTGGCGATCCAGCCGAGCAGCCAGTTTTACACTGTCAATTGAGTGGATCCAGTCAAAGCTTTCTAAGACCTTTCGGCTTTTATTTGACTGCACATGCCCGATGAAATGCCAGGTTACATCCGTAAGATCTTCTAGCTCAGCCTGTTTTGCTAGCGCCTCTTGAACTTTGTTTTCGGCAAAGTCTCGGATGCCGAGGGCGTAAGCGGCTCTTACAATCACTGACGAAAACGTTTTAGTGACAGCCACTAGCCGTACATGGGGCGGAATTGATGACTGAATGGTTTGTAAGCGACTGCCAATATCGTCCGCTATTTTTTCGCTCACCTCTATGTTGTCCATCCCTAAAGGAGCGGTCAAAATGCTCGCTTGTACGTTTTTTGCAGCTGATCGTATTCTGTCTGATGACCCATGCGACGAATCACGCGCAGGCGCTGTTCGATGAGCTGTTTGGCTTCTACTCTACCTGTGGGCTCAAACGCAATGCCGCTAGTGTCGTTTTTCACTAAGAAAAACAACCGATGTGCGTAGAGGGTTGCAAAGAGTTCCTCACCTTCGCCCACCAGGCAAATTCTGAAGAGCAAGCCAAAGTTGGGATGATTGAGGTAAGTTTCGGTGCTCATTCAGTCTGTGGGTTATGAGAAGTAGAAAAATTAGCAATTACGCTGCTATGTAGGGTTATTAAAAAAGGGAGGGGAATCTAAAAAATGAGGCGGGCTTGTTACGTTTTTTGAAAGCGTTCCTGCTGCAATAGCAGGCACTACGTATGACCTGAGTTTACAGCGTTTTCTCGCATTCCCCTAAAGATTTCCCAATGTCGCGATAGAGGCACCACGGCGCTCAAGCCGGACAGTGCTCAATCTCAGAGTCCCAATGCGAGTCGCTGCGCTTTGGCCTTTTGCAAGGACTCTCGCCATTCTCTTTCAGGCTCACTATCGGCAACAATGCCTGCTCCGACCTGGCCCCACACGGTTGTCAAAGGGTTTTCTATAGATTTGGCTGAGGGCTTTTCAACAGGTGGGCTCATCAGCAACGTGCGAATCAAAATATTGAGATCGATCTGCCCGCGCCGATCAAAGTAGCCGCAGGAGCCATAGAATAGGCTGCGTCGTACCGGTTCTAGCGTTTCAATAATTTCCATGCAGCGGACTTTAGGACAGCCGGTAATTGTCCCGCCGGGAAATAGCGCGGCAATCAGTTGAGCCACCGACTTGTCAGGATCTAGCTCGCCTATAACGTTGCTGACTAAGTGCATTACGTGGCTATAGCGCTCTACTGCCATAAGCTCAGCGACCTGCACTGATCCCCATTGACAGACGCGGCCTAAGTCATTGCGCTCTAGATCAACGAGCATGATATGCTCAGCTTTTTCTTTGGGATCGGTTATCAGCTCGTGGGCGATCGCCTCATCTCGATCTGGCGTCGCTCCCCGAGGCCGAGTGCCAGCGATGGGTCGCGACTGCGCAACACCGCTTTTTAGGTGTACCAGCCGCTCTGGCGAACAGCTTACGACTGCGCCCCAAGGCGTATGCCAATAGCTGGCAAAGGGAGACGGGTTGATCTGATGGAGCGTTTGGTAGACCTCCCAGCTAGGTTTTGCGGTTGTTGCCTGAAACCGCAGAGAGTGATTGACCTGAAAAACACTGCCCGCTCGAATGTGGCTTTTTGCCTGTCTCACAGCCTGTTTGAATTCGGCCTGCGTGGTTTCAAAGATCAAAGACTCGCTGGGCTCAGCTACTGATGTTTCTTTAAGGCTATTTTGGGTTTTCTCTCTATATAAGGAGAGAGGCGTCTCGGCGATCGCCTCAGATATCGTCTGAAAATTTATGCGATCAATCCCGCTGCGGCTCAACTGTCGAACCATGTCATCTAATCGTGTGCGCGTCTCGGCGGCTAACCACAGTCGCTGCAGGTGATGATCGAGCACCGCAAACTCAGCCGGTTCGTACCAAAACGCGACCGGAAACGGCAGCTGATCGTCTTTTAGCCAGGGCAGCCGCTCAATTTCCCAAGCAGCATCATAGCCCAGCCACCCCAGCCATCCTCCAACAAAAGGGAGATCTTTGTCCGGCGCCTGGTGTTTCGTCTGCTCGCAGAGACTGCCCATTTGCCGCAGCAGTGGCAAAATCTGACCTATCTTTGGCGTCCAAAGCTGAGCGCCCCTGGCTGTGAGTCGGGCAGCACCTGCGCAGATAGAATAGCGAGCCATTGCCTGAGCTGCTTCTGGTAAAGAATTCGCGGGCAGCGGGTAAGGGCTCTCCAGTAGCGCTGCAATACCTTTGGCTCCCGGCTGCGCGGTTTGTGCCTGAAACAAGGCGGCAAAAATGTCTGAGCCCGTGCGTTGCGCCAAGGGGAGCGATCGCCAATAATATTCCTCACAGAGATCTAGCGCTGAATTCGACTCACCGATCAGATTCAAGCAACGCCTCCAAACGCAATGCGACCCCACCAGAATACGCATAGGCTCCCTAATACCAGCCAGTCCCACCAGCGCAGTCGTAGGCGATGCCATACCACGCGATGCTCATTGGGGCTAGTAAAGCCCCGCACCTGCATCGCACTCGCAATTTGCTCAGCCCGCAGCAGCAAGTTTTCAATCAGCCGTTCAGACACCATCAGCCAAATTTGAATCGTTCCTCTGATGCCTAGCTTTTGCCATTTAATTGCGCGGGTCCGCACCGAGCGCACCAGATTTTGCACTTCTTCTAGCACTAAGGGGATAAAGCGCAGCGCTAGGGTCAGCGTTAGGGCAATTTCGGTGACGGGCAGCTTTGTCCAGCGCAGCGGCTGCATCAGATCTTCGATGCCTTCGGTAATTTCTTCAGGGGCCGTGGTCAGCAGAAAAAGCGTCGTGGCATAGATCAGCGTAAACAATAGCGTGCTGACTTTGATTGCCAAACGCAGCGATCGCTGCGTAATGTGAATGCCCAAGTTAAAGGGGCGCTCCACGATCTCAAAATCCACAATGTCGTACCGGTAGCTGCTTACAGGCGGCACATCCGGCAGCGTCTCTGGCACGCTCAGATTCTCTGGCCAGTTGGCCAGCGACTCAGCCGTCGGCAGGCGAGGCTGCTGAGTAATGGCAATTCCATCTGGCATCACCAACAGCAGCAGCGTCACAATTGTACCGAGCACCAATAGCCAGCCCATTTGCTGCCGCCATACTCGCAAGGGAATGCGAGCGCTGAGGGTCAGCAGGACTAAAAAACCAACGATGGCCACTCGGCACGGTGAGCTAGCCAGCACCGGTGCCAACAATAGACTCAGCAGCCAGGCCACTTTTACCCGCGCATCAATGCGGTGTAGCCAGGTTACCGGCTGCTCTAAATAGAGGCCAATAGGGAGCGATCGCAATAAATCCACAGCGCGCCCTCCGCTAGTTCATCCGCGAAACCTTCGTTGCCCGGTTGCTACTCGCCCTTTCGATATCGCGCATGCTCTTACCGCGCCACAGCAGTCGAATGGGCGTACCGTCATATCCTAAGTTTTGCCGAAACTGCTTCTCAATATAGCGCCGGTAGCTTTCGCCAAACAGCTTTGGATCGTTGACAAATAGCGCGAATGAAGGGGGCTGCGATCGCACCTGCGTGCCATAGTAAATCCGCCCCTGACGGCCCTGACGAGTCGTTGGCGGTGTGTGCCAGCTCACGGCATCTTCAAGCACCTCATTCACCACAGAGGTCGTGACTCGGCGTCGATGCTGCTCTACCGAAGCATCGACTGCATCCAAAATATTCGGCAATCGCTGACCGGTCAGCGCACTGACATAAAGCCGCTTGGCCCAGCCTAGAAAATGAATCTTCGCTTCGATTTTCTTGTCGAACTCATAGATGGTATGCGAGTCCTTCTCTACCGCATCCCACTTATTGACGACGATGACGCAGGCACGGCCCTCTTCTTCTATCCGTCCAGCTAGCTTCTGGTCCTGCTCAGTTACCCCATCAAGCGCATCAATTACCAGCAGCACCACATCCGCCCGCTTAATCGCCTTAAAAGCTCGGTTGATGCCAAAAAACTCTGGGCCAAACTCCACGTTCTTCTTTTTGCGAATGCCCGCTGTATCAATTAATCGGTAGCGAGTGTCACCGCGCGTCACCACCATGTCAATCGCATCTCGCGTCGTTCCTGAAATCGGGCTCACGATTGAGCGCTTCTCACCGACAAACGCATTCAGCATGCTAGATTTGCCCACATTCGGCCGACCGACAATCGCTACTCGATATTCTTCAATCTCTGCTAGCTCATCAGCAGGCGGCAAATGCTCCACCAAATCATCTAGTAGCTCGCCCGATCCACTGCCATGAATGGCCGAAACCGCATAGGGCTCACCCAATCCGAGCTCCCAAAACTGAGCCGATTGAATCACGCCTTCGTCGGGAGATTCGCACTTGTTGACAGCTAGCACCACTGGCACACCCTGCGTGCGCAGCCATGAGGCAATTTCCTGATCGCCCTCAGTCGGCCCCTGCTGACCGTCTACCACAAATATCGCCGCGGAAGCCTCCACCAGCGCGGCCATCGCCTGCTCACGAATGAAGGGTAAAAATTCGGTATCGTCGTCAAAAACCAGACCGCCTGTGTCTACGACTAGAAATTCGCGATCCTTCCAAAAAGCAGGCTGATAAGTGCGATCGCGCGTCACCCCTGGCTGATCAAATACAATAGACTGCCGCCCGCCTGCCAATCGGTTCACTAGTGCCGACTTACCCACATTTGGGCGACCGATAATTGCGACAATAGGAAGAACCATAGCGGACAGGGCCTAATCTAGGCAGCACAAAGGAAGAATCATCATTGTAGCAACTTCGCCTCCATCTGCTGCGATCGCTTCACCTGCCCGGCCCTACAAAAGTGCTATACAAACGCGCCTTAATCTCTGCTTTGGCCTCTCTTCTCAAACCCGCTGAAATCCGAAACAGCTCTTGTCCCGTATGCAAATAGCTGTCGTCATAGGTATAGGTAAATCGCTCTATCTCTTCGATGCCGTCTTCTAGCTGATTCAGGCAGTAGTAAAGGTTTGCCGCTCCGCTGGCCACTCCAGCCGGATTCGGCAGAGATCGAAACTTTGCTTTCGCTTTTTCCAAAGCCTCCTGACAGGTCTCTAGATAG
>JBAUIB010000309.1:0-2419 GCA_049680585.1 Phormidesmis sp. | reverse complement strand
GCAAACGCCATGACAGCCCTGAGCTAGACAGACATAAGCTGGAAATTTGGTCCGTGCAATACCAGCGCCAGGAAGGAAACAAAACGCTGTGCGTTCCCTCGCTCGACAATCGGCTGACCCTACAGGGAAATACCGAGCATTTGCCGAGCTGTCAGGCCGTGCTGAGAAAATGGCTCGCTCACCGCGCCCATCGAGAGTTGGCCCCGTGGCTGCGGCAGCTGGGCTTCGAGCTAAATCTACCCTGTCGTCGCATTTCCGTGCGCGGCCAAAAGACGCGCTGGGCCAGCTGCTCTAGCCAAAAAGACATCAGCCTCAACTACAAGCTGCTCTTTTTGCCGCGTCCGCTGGTCCACTATGTGCTGGTCCACGAGCTATGCCACACCGAGCACATGAACCACTCCCGGCAGTTTTGGGCACTCGTAGAAGAAAAGCAGCCTGACTACCAGCAGTGGCGCGATCAGATCAAGACGGGCTGGCGCTACGTGCCCCGCTGGGTGGAAGCTTAATGTCTATTCATACCAATACGCGTCCCTCTCCTCTACAGACGCCGCATAGCGGCTACCACTGGCGGCGGTATGCTAGCGGCGCGGCTGATCGATTTTTTGAAGGCTGGTACTTTCGGATAACGCTTCCGGCGATCGCTCAGTCTTTCGCCTTTATGTACTCGATTGACGATCCGGCGGGTGGCAGCGACTATAGCGGCGGCGCGGCGCAAATTTTAGGACCGGATGAGACGTACTATTGCCGGACATTTCCAGATGTGACCCAGTTTTGGGCTTGGCCGCATCGATTGGGGCTAGGTCACTGGCGACAGGCGACAGGCGGCGGCAAGCCGCGCTACCTGCCTGCTGAGTCTTTTGAGCAGGCGGTAAAAGAGGGCTATCAGGTGAGCGATCGCCATCATCAGGGCAAACTGCTCCATCCCTCTGGCAAAGTAGCGGCTCAGTGGGACTACCACATCACACCGCTCGCAGGCTGGGGCGCGCTTGTTCAGCGAGCGACCGCAGGCTGGCTATCCTATTTTCCTGTATTCGAACCGGGCTGGCAGGTGCTGATGGCCCACGGCCTAGCCTCTGGACAGATCACCTGGAGAGGCAAACCATACAGCTTTACAGATGCCCCGGCCTACGCTGAGAAAAACTGGGGAGGGGCCTTTCCCGCCAAATGGTTTTGGATGCAGTGCAATGCCTTTGCCGCCGAACCCACGCTGAGCGTCACGGCAGCGGGCGGGCGGCGCGAGGTCTTCAGTCATATCGAAAACGTAGGGCTCATTGGCATCCACTACCAAGGCCAGTTCTACGAATTTATCTCGACCAAACAGCCGTTTACCTGGCAAGTCGATCCTTGGGGCTACTGGCATTTGAGCGCCCGTAGCGATCGCTATCGAGTCGCGCTAACCGGCCGTTGTACAGATGAGGCAGATGCAGGCGCTTGGGTCCGAGTGCCGACTCGAACAGGCTTACAGTGGCTGTGCCGAGACACCACCCACGGCGAATTACGCCTACAGATGTGGCAGCGGCAAGGGGCGAGAGCTGAATGGCTGGTTGTAGATACAACTAGCCAGCTAGCAGGATTAGAAGTCGGCGGCGAACCGTGGAAGGAGCGCTGGGATTGCGAACAAGCGAGTCCATCCGTTCACTATAAAAGTTAGGACGAAAAAGAAGCGTCTTGCTATATCATCTTGAGTAGCTAGCAATCAAAAGCAGTGAGCCTTCTAGCCCTCTGTTCGTGTTGCTAGTTGATTGGGGCTGTAGCTCAGATGGATAGAGCAACCGCCTCCTGAACTACCGGGCACCGTACGGGGAAACCCTATGTGTGAATGTAGTCAAATTCGGTGAAACCTAAAAAGTGAGGTAATCGTGGTCGAGTTCCCAGTGGTGATTTGGGCAAAGTGCAACTAAGTTTTCAAGATCGTTGATTTCTGAGATGTATGCTTCATCCGGAAAATCATTGATGGGTCGTTTATGACACACTTCAAAGTGCTTGTCATAGCCGCAGATAAGACAGACCTTAGGTTTGTCTGATTGACGATAAAGTTTGCGAGCAAGCTGTCTCACTCGTGCAGAGTGTTGAAAAGCCGCTTTTTGCCTAACTTCAGACAGGGTAACCTTTGACCAATCTACATAAGATGGGTTGCAGCCATCACAGGTAGTTCGTCTGCCAAAGATGTCTGCTCCGCAGTGTTTGCATAACTTTTGACGCTTACGTTTCTTCGGCGCTTTCCTGTTGTTGAAAGAGGCTGCGCATGAACGATTGCAAAACACAGGATTGGTTGTTTCCTGACCGCAGTTACGACACTTCATGGCAATACCGAGCCAAGCCCTCTTTGAAGGTGACGGTATAAACGATGAAGGATGAATTCAAATTCCGTCTTCATTGTGCATACTTCATGCTTTCGTCGAGAGGGAAGGTGTAGAGA
>JBAUIB010000308.1:0-29238 GCA_049680585.1 Phormidesmis sp. | reverse complement strand
ACTGCGTGGTTGGGACTGGCACAGTCATCACAGCTGCTGATCTGCGTAGTGCGATCGCTGCGGGGTCTCAGTTCTGCTTTACGCCCCATACTGATCGCACCCTCATTCAGCTGGCTCAAGCTCACAGCCTGCCTATGATTGCGGGTGCGATGACACCCACTGAAATTGTCACGGCCTGGCAGGCAGGTGCCACTAGCGTCAAGATCTTTCCGATTTCAAGGCTCGGTAACGGCGACTATATTCGAAGCATCGTCGCCCCCCTTGGCTCAATTCCGCTGGTACCAACGGGGGGTGTTACGACTGAGAGCGCGCCTAATTTAATCGCGGCAGGGGCGATCGCCGTCGGCCTTTCGAGTGCGCTGTTTCCCAAAGCAGACGTAGAAGGCGGTAACTGGCAAGCCATTGAGGAGCGATCGCGCCATCTCCTCCGCATCCTCTGCTCAGTGTAATAAACAGTAGTCCCTCAGCTACCTAGCTTGAAGGCTTCGACAAAGAGACCATAGATCATCCCTAGCTTGAAAGCATTGAGCGACTCAGTAAGGGTAGATCGCGATCGCACCGGGCCAGGGTCAAGCCCCGTTGGTACCAGCACATCCGGCGTTCTCATAGTGGGAGCATTCGAACTAGTTGTTGGCGCAGTCAGCCCATCAAGCGGTCTCCCAGCCGCATCTACCTGTGGGCGGCGAGGCGTAAAGCGATAGTATAGCCAGCTAATAAACTCTACGCCGATCACCAGAAAAGCAGAGATCGTCACATCTAGCTGAGCTGTTTGCCCAGCGGTCGCCGAAATCGCCGTCGCAAAAAAATTGCCGAATAGTAAGCTCAGTAAGATGATCGCCAGTCGCCGCCAAGGATTAAAAACCCATTGCCTGAAGCGAAGGGTCGTTTGGTTAAACAGCGTGTTGAGCCGGGTCCTTTGCATCGGAATTATCCTTCACCATTCGATGAAGTGTCACATTTCTATCTACAGAGGCTGAGGGAAGAATATTACGATCAAAATACACACTACATAGAGAGAGAGCAAGTGCTGCTTTTAGCTAGCAGCCTGTCTGTCTTTCCCATAGGAGTTCCATGAATCGTCTTTCTCCTCTGCTATTTGCCCTTGCCGCAGCATTATCCATCGGCTCAGCAGCAGAAGCGCAGCCAACAACGACCCGTACGCCCTTAACCGCTCCCGTAGAGCTAACCGGCCAAACCGGAGGCTCTCAAAGCTCTGCTTGCGGTAATATCAACCCTGAAGGCGGTCAAATAGTCAGCGTCAGTGAGACGTTTTCCGCTTTGAATTTTACGGTCAAAAGCGAAGGGGATTACACCTTGCTCATTACTGGTCCGGGCGGCTTTCGGGAATGCGTATTTGCCCATAACTATGACGGCGGGGTAATTCAAGCGCCGGGACTGCTGAATCAGGGTGAGTACCGAGTGTATGTGGGCGATCGCCGCGGGGAGAGCCATCCCTACACCTTGTCGATTAGCCAATAGCGCTGTCGTCTATCTACTGTTTAGCACTGCTTCAATCGCGTTGACTTCAATCGCATTAAGTCATCACGTTGAGCTGTCACCAGGCAGGCGCTGCACCTCCACATCAATCGTAGGCGCAGCCGCCTGTGAAAGATCGACGGCAGTCATTTGAGAGCCAGATTGAGAACTAAACTGAGTACCGGATTGCATATCAACTGCCTGCACATCGATCACCCCGTCGCTAGCAAAGCGCTCAAATCCATCTCCTGTCACTGACAGCTCTGTACCACAGTTTATACAAGGCATCTTTGAGTTTTTAAGCCCTGCGAGAGACTGATCGCACACGGGACACTCGCCTTTCACCAAATTCCGCTGCACCCAAAACTGAAGGGCAAAGAAAGCCAGTACAGGTGCCAAGAAGATAAATAGCACCAAGGCAAAAATAGACTTGATGATGCCGCTGAGGCCAATCGCTCCTAGCAGCCAGGCCGCACCTAGGATAAACACCCAGCATCCCAAGCCGGGAAAGCGAACTTTCAGCTGGTTAAAATTTTGATTCATTGCGATCCTCCGCCAGTGACGAATCACCAGAATGTTTCTTCCATCCTAGTGCTAAGCCCAATCTGTGAAAAGCTGGCAAACCGTACTGAACCTAGCAGTCAACCTTAATCGGCTAAGTTTTCGCCGAGTTAATTCGCTTATCGATGCCGAGTAGCTCACCTAAACGGGTCACCAAAGCAGGCGCACTAAAGCTATCTAGGCTTTGCTGCCTAAGCCAAGTCCCATCGCACCTTTGGTCCTTTCCACCAAGGGCTTCAATACAGGCCGCGGCGACTGCGTCGGGATCGCGGTAAGGCACCTGCCAGCCCACACGCCCATCCTGCAAAGGGTCGGCAGAGCCATCATCATCACCAGCAATTACGGGTATACCACAGGCCATCGCCTCTAAATACACAATCCCAAAGCCTTCCTTTGAGGGCATGACGTATACATCAGCGAGACGATAGTGATCGATAAGCGCGTCGTCAGGGACAAATCCAGCGAAGATTACCTGATTGGCAACACCTAGATCTTCAGCTAGCTGAGCTAACCTAGGCTGATCATCACCTCGCCCAATCACGACGTACTTCACGTTGGCAAAAGCTTCAGAAATTTTAGGTAGAGCGCGAATAGTTACATCTACGCCTTTGTAGATATCGCCTGGCCACAACCTGGCCACAGTCGTCAGCACCCGTGCATTTTGGAGCTGGTAGTGTTCGATCAGATCGTCGGGCGGTGCGCCTGGGGTAAAGACGCTGCCATCAACCACGCAGGGAAGCATATCGAATTTTTCTTTGGGGAGCTGATTGGCCGCGTGAGCCAGATCGCGGCTATACCGGCTGATGGTCCAAATGCGCTTGGCAGCGACGATCGCTTTTTTTTCTTTGGCAGGCAGTTCGTACCAGACTTCTTTGCCGTAGGTCAGTACGGTATAAGGAATATTCAGAGTGCGGCACAGCTGGCCTACCATGACCGCTAGATTGATATGTCCACAAAAAACATGATCAGGGCGATTGCGAATTAGATAAGCCGCTAGAGACAATGTCAGCTGAATGCGTGCCCGCATCTGACTATCATGATTGAAATAATGATATCTAAGGCTAGCGGTCCTTAGCAGATGCTCACGAGGGTGATCTCTCAGCAAAAAAACGTCAGCGCTCATAGCGGTTGCGCCAGACACGTCCGTTCTACGCGCTAACTGGTCGTAAGCACTCAAAACATCTTGAATGTAGGACTGAATACCACCCTCACAACCAAATACTTCAATAAATACGAACGCATGCTTCATGGTCACATCACTCCTACAGGCGTGATCGTACCGGCCTTTAGCCGTTCTAGGTCTGCTTCCACCATCGTTGCAACCAGTTGTTCAAAGCTAACTTTCGGCTCCCAAGCGAGATTTTTCTTGGCTCTGGCCGGATTGGCGACTAGCTGAAAATGCTCGTCCTCACGGATCAGGCCAGGGTCAGTTTCGACGTATTTCTGCCAGTCGAGATCGACGTAGCTAAAGGCCACTGCGACCAAATCGCGGACAGAGTGCAGTACGCCTGTGCCAATTACATAGTCTTCCGCGCTATCGGCTTGAAGCATGCGCCACATCGCTTCTACATGATCGCTGGCAAAGCCCCAGTCGCGTCTAGCGTCTAGATTGCCGATAGAGAGGCGATCGCGCAGACCTAGCTTAATCGCCGCCGCTGCCAAAGAGATCTTGCGAGTGACAAACTGCGGCGGGCGGCGAGGGGATTCGTGATTGTATAAAATGCCGCTGCAGGCAAAGAGGCCATAGCGATCGCGATGATGCACCATTGTCCAATGGGCATGCAGCTTCGCAGCACCGTAGGGATTTTTAGGCCGAAAGGGCGTTTCTATCGTTTGGGGGGCAGAGCGCACATCGCCAAAGATTTCTGAAGAGCTGGCCTGATAGAAGCGAGTAGGCAAGCCTAGCTGACGAGTCGCACTCAGCAAGCGAGTGGCTGTGCCAGTCACCAAATCCAAGGTTCCCAGCGGATCTTCCCAAGACGCCGGCACAAAACTAGGCGCGGCCAGATTGTATATTTCAGCCGGCTGAAGCTGCTCTACAGCCTCTGTCAGCGCTGGCGCACTGGTCAGCTCCACAGAGTAAATTTCAACTCGATCAGCCAAATCGCCCAGTTTGGCCACGCTACTCTGCCTAGCGGGTGGAACAAGACCAACGACGCGGTAGCCTTTGCCCAATAACAAATGGCTTAAGTAATAGCCATCTTGACCGGTAATCCCGGTAATGAGTGCAGTTTTTGTCATGAGCGCCCCTTTGCCATTGCTCGGCATGTCTCTAGCACTGAATCAAGTGTTTTTTCGTATCTCGGTAGGATTAACTGCAATCCTCACAACGATTGTCGTAAATCCTAGCAAGCAAAGTCGCTTAGACCGATCTGCCCAAGGCCAACTGGTCTGAGAGTTCATATAACCTTCGAAGTTTTCACAATTCGTAAACAGTTTCTCTGGTTACTCACGCGACTTTCTTCTAGATTCTGGCTTTCTGCTAGATTGGCCGCTGTTGAGGTGGGTGTAGCGCGCTCATAGGTTACTTCGTCTACCAACCGCCTAAGGAGAAACCAACCGTAGCCACCTTCTCGAAGCGAGCCTGGCTGAGGCTCGCTCAGGCTACTGGGATCAAACGGGGGACCTTGGTCAAAAATATGAATTTCGATTTTTTCAGGTTGCAGTAGCAGCTCTATGTCAATTGGAGTGGTGTCAGGTAGGTTGGCATGCGCGTGCCGAACAGCATTGGTAAACCCTTCCGCTAGCGCTAGGTTCAGCTGATCGAACTGCTCGTTGATCCAGGGGTTTTCGACAGCGAAGCGGACAACCAGTCTCTGAAACCACTGCTGAACCGCTGATAGCTCTTCTAAATGGCTGGTAACGCTCAGTTGAGGCCGTTTAAGCATTTTTGAGTTAATTCCGGCTCGGCTGCGAAACTTAGCATTCAACACACTGATTAACGTTCCCAATCTATCATCTCATCTGGTGCTCGCTGGCGATCTCAGCGCGCGCTATTCTTTCGCATGGCCAACGTGCGAACGCATCTAACGGCGTTGTATTGATGGGCGCGATCGCATCATTGGAAAAATCATTCTCTAAAGCGCACCGCAAAGATACTAAAACCGCCCAAATTCCGAAGAGTCTGGGCGGTTTTAGATAGCTTGGGTCTAAAAAGAAAATATCTTAGAAAAGACCGAGTGTTAGAGACGTATCAATGGGATAAGTTGCCCCGATTCCGAGCCAGATCGTCACAACGGTACCGAAAAGAAAAACGGCAGTTGCGATAGGACGACGGAAAGGGTTTTGAAACTTATTGACGTTCTCAATGAAAGGAACCAGCATGAGGCCCAAAGGAATGGCCGTCATTGCCGCAATTCCCAAAAGCTTGTTAGGCAAGACCCGCAGCATTTGGAACGTAGGATACAGATACCACTCAGGCAAAATTTCTAGCGGTGTTGCAAACGGATCGGCAGGCTCACCGATTAGCGCAGGGTCAAGCACAGCTAGCGCTACGCAGCAGGCAATCGTTCCCATGATTACGATAGGGAACACATAGAGAAGGTCGTTGGGCCAGGCCGGTTCACCATAGTAGTTATGGCCCATGCCCTTCTTCAGCTTCTCTCTCAGCATCGGATCGCTGAGATCCGGCTTTTTAAGGATTGACATCAATTCACTTCCTAAAATAATGACATCGACAGCTAATACATAGTTTAGCTTGAGCTGCGACCTGCCTAAAAGAAACCTAAGGTGTACTTTTTCCTAGGGCGCAAGCTCAGCAAGCGCGCAGCGAAGCTCATAAGAGCTGTATTCAGAGCGATTTTGACTGAGGTTTACAACAATCCATACAGGTGCAAACCTCTAAATCGCAAATCACTCGAACAGAGACTTCTTACAAAGGACCAGAAATGCCCTGCTTGCGAATCATGATGAAGTGCAAAAGCATAAAGACCGCAATGAACCAGGGCAGGACGAATGTGTGCAGGCTGTAGAAGCGAGTTAGAGTTGCTTGACCCACCCCCGCGCCACCGCGCATAAGCTCAACAATCGTGCCGCCGACGACCGGAATCGCACCGGGTACACCGGATACAATGTTGACCGCCCAGTAGCCGACCTGGTCCCAAGGGAGGGAGTAGCCCGTCACACCAAAGGAGACGGTAATGACAGCCAAAATAACGCCGGTTACCCAAGTCAACTCACGGGGCTTTTTGAAACCACCTGTGAGGTAAACCCGGAAAACATGCAGGATCATCACTAGTACCATCATGCTGGCAGACCAGCGATGGACAGAGCGAATTAGCCAACCAAAATTCACATCAGTCATGAGGTACTGCACTGAGGCAAATGCATCAGTCACAGTAGGCCGGTAGTAAAACGTCATTGCAAATCCAGTCGCAAACTGGATGATGAAGCAGACGAGGGTGATACCACCAAGGCAATAGAAAATATTGACGTGGGGAGGAACGTATTTACTGGAGACGTCGTCGGCGAGTGCCTGAATCTCTAGCCGTTCATCAAACCACTTGTAAGTTGAGGAGTCGGTGACTTGCTTAGTAAACATGCAGCAAAATTCTGTGTCTGAAGAGTTTGTACCAATACTAAAAAATGTAACACAGCTCGAGGATTCGTGACCTAACTAACCTCCAGGCGGATGCGCCGCAGAGTGAGCGCTCGGCGCTTGGTAAGACTCAGCCCACACCCGATGATTTCGAGACTAGAGGGTTGTGTGCAGAATGCCTAGCTAAGCAGATAGAGAAACCTTAAGGAAAACGGATATTACCAGATAGTTTACATTCTGTTACATCTTAGACGCGACTTTATAAGGTCGAGGCAACCGTTAAAGCGCTGCTCGTAGCGCGCAGCTCCCCGGCTGAAGAGACGTTGTATCATCGAGCTAGCGGAACAAGTATCTGAGGGCTGCTGTGATCAGCTCTGAACAAATTGGGTGAAGACATTTGAGGACGTTTACTGAGGCTGCGTTTGCTGAGGCCATGAGGAAATAGATGAAACAACGGATCTTACAGGCGATGATGAGGGCAGTCGGGAGCACAAGCATCGTGATCGCCCTTTGGTTAGGCATTGCTGTGGGTGGCCCTAGCAGTCTCAACCTCCCAGGGACTATCTCAGTGGCGGCGGCCTTTAGCAATCAGCAGCAAATGGTGATGGAAGTATGGCGTATCGTCAACCGCAGCTATGTTGATGAGACCTTTAACCATCAAAACTGGTGGTTTATCCGGCAGAAAGTGCTGAGGCAGCAGTTGCCTGACTGGCCATCAACCTACAGCGCGATTCAGGAGATGCTGGCGGTACTAGACGATCCATACACGCGATTTCTGCCGCCTGAGCAGTATCAGAGCTTGCAGACCAATACCAATGGTGAGCTCCTAGGCGTTGGCTTGCAGATTGCCAAAGATGACGAAGCCGGAAACCTGCGAGTCATTGCCCCAATTGAGGGTTCGCCCGCAGAAGAGGCGGGCTTACTGCCCCAAGATGAGATTTTAGAAATTAACGGCACCCCAACCCGCACGCTCACCCTTGATCAGGCAGCGGCTCGGATGCGCGGGGCGATTGGCAGCCAAGTCGGCCTGAAGGTAGGCCGGGTTGACAGCGAACCATTTGATGTCAATGTGCGGCGCGATCGCATCGAAATCAATCCGGTATCTGCTGAGTTGCGCACTGAGGGCGGACTACCAAAGCTAGGCTATCTGAGGCTCAGACAGTTTAACGGGAATGCAGTCACCAAACTAAAGGCATCGTTAGAAGATCTTGAGCAGCAGGGGGCAGATGCCTACATTTTGGACTTGCGAAACAATCCAGGCGGACTGCTGCAGGCTGGCATTGAAATCGCCCGCATGTGGATAGATGACGGTACGGTCGTGTATACCGTGAATCGTCAAGGGACACTCGGTAACTACGACGCTACAGGCAGAGCAGTTACTCCCGATCCGCTGGTGGTGCTAGTGAACAAAGGCACGGCCAGTGCCAGTGAGATTTTGGCCGGGGCCTTGCAGGATAACGGCCGCGCTCAGCTCGTCGGAGAGACCACTTTTGGCAAGGGTCTGATTCAGTCCCTATTTGATTTACCCAATGGAGCGGGCCTAGCTGTCACTGTCGCTAAGTACGAAACGCCCAACCATCGCGATATCAACAAGCTCGGAATTACGCCCGACCAACTGGTAGAAGCCTCTATTCAGCAGAGAAAACAGTTTGGCAGCGAGGGAGATGATCAGTACCAAGCCGCCGTCTCATTGCTGAGTCAGTCGTTTGCAACCGCTCTGAAATGACACGGACTTACCACGATCCGCTGCATGGCGCTATCACCTTAGACAGCGCGGATCGCGTGGAGCAGCTCCTAACTGAGCTGATTGAGACGGCGGCCTTTCAGCGGCTGCGGCGGATTCGGCAGCTCGGGCCAGCGAGTCTCACGTTTCACGGTGCGGAAACGTCACGCTTTACTCACTCGCTAGGGGTGATGGCAGTGGCACGCCGAGCCTTTGATCGCCTCGCGCATCTGCATGAAGAGTTGCGATCGCACCGAGCGACCGTACTCTGTGCCGCGCTGCTGCATGACATTGGCCACGGTCCATTTAGCCATACGGCAGAAGAGATATTTGGCTGTGAGCATGAGTACTGGACGATGGCGATTGTTGAACACTCGCCGCAGATCAGAGCGCTATTAGATGGGTTTTCGCCGGATTTATGGCAGGCGATTATTCAGGTGTATACCCACCGCCATCCGGTCGCGTGTGTGTGGCAACTGGTATCGAGTCAGCTCGATTGCGATCGCATCGATTACCTAATGCGAGACAGCTACTTTACAGGCGCGTCCTACGGCCAGCTCGACTTAGACCGTATCTTGCTAGCCCTCGACTACGATCCGCTCAGCCAGCAGCTTGTGGTCAAACGCAAGGGATTAGCCGCTATTGAGCACTATCTGGTGGTGCGCTCTTTTATGCATCTTCAGATCTACAATCATCCCAAAAATCTTGCCGCCACCTGGGTGTTAGCGCAGGCTTTTAGTCGGGCGCGGGAGCTGCTAAAACAAGGCGAGATAGAAGCGGATGCAACAGTAAAAGGGTGGCTACTGAGCGCCATGACAGAGCTGCCGCTGAACTGCTATTTAGACGGGGATGATATCGTCTTTACCTATCACCTACAGCAGTGGCAGCACCATACAGATCCTATTTTGGCTGACTTTTGCCGCCGATACCTCCACCGCAGACTGCTGAAAGCTTTGGATGTCACCTACGCGACCCCCGAAGAACAGAAAAAACTGCTCTTGAACGTACAGCAGCAGCTCATGGCAAAAGGCGTTGACGCTGATCGCTACAGTGGCTTGCGGCACATCTGGAGCAAAGGCTACGAAACTTACCAGCAGGGGATAAAAATTAAAACCAGCCGAGGGCTTAAAGAAATCACACAGATTTCTCCGCTGGTGCGAACGTTGTCTCAGCCTGCCCAGCGAACTTGGCTGATTTATCCAGGAGACGTCATGGTAGGTGTCTGTCCGCTGCCTGAAGAGAGTGTCGATATTCCGGCAGATTGAAGGTGCGGATTAAGGGCCTTGTCGATTACAGCGCTGGTTCGACAGTGGCTAAAGCGCTCCAGTCGAGGGATTGAAGCTGGCTGTAGGCTCGCTCAATCTTCTTTTCACCCCGTAAAAAACCGGTGCTGGCCCCTGGACAAATATAGCTGAGTGTCTCTGGCGTAAAATCTGTGAGGAGCTGCTGAGCATAGCGTAGCTGGCGCGGCCAGTGAAAGGTTTTAGACAGCCTGAGGGGGGTAGGGGCCCCGCTTTTATCCGGCAGTAGATGGCGACCGGTGAACAGCACGCCGCCATAGCAACTGTGGTAAAGACAAGCAGCGCCAGGGGAGTGGCCAGCGCTCCAAAATACGCGACTGGTTGGTGAGATCTGGAGATCGCTCCGAAAGCTTTCAACCGCCACCGTAGGTAGCAGATAAGCCTCTTGCTCTTGAATCAGCACCTGAGCATCGAAGGCTTTTTGAAATTGACTGACTTGCGACATGCCGCCGCGATGCGTGATGAAAAGAGTGCTAACGCCGCCCTTCGCTGCGATGAAGTCCTGATTGATGTCGTTCAAGGCAGGGCAATCAACCAAAATATTTGCATTCTGTGCGCCGCTGGCCTTTTCTACACTAGCCTTTTCTAAAATAAGATAGCTGGTTCCTCCGAGCGTCTCGCGGTTGGGCGGAAAGGCAAAAATAGTGTCAAAAACAGCTTGAGGCTGTTTGGTTTTGGCAGCAGAGGTCGAGACTAACATTGATCGAAACCTTGGGTGAGCGAATCAGCGTTTGCTTAAGGAGCGGGTTTTCAACTTATCAAAGATTGGAAGGACTGACCTACAATGACAGATGCGTAGTGATCGCAAATGGCGAAGTTTTCATGCCCCTTGTTTTACTGGCTCTATTTTTAGGAGTGGTGACGTATTTGGTGATTAGCCGCAGCTTCACCAATGTGACGACGACGCCTGTTTGGATGCTCTGGCTAGTGATGATGACACCCGTCTTGGTGCTCACGCTGTGGATGCTGCTCAAGGGAGAAGAGCCGCCGCCGCCGATGCTGGTGTATGGCCTGCTGATTTTGTGCCCGCTGCTATATGCCGCGATGATTGTAGCCGGTGCGTCTGCGTCTCAGCGAGGGAAACGCTCGGGCTCAAATGCCAGCAGTCAAGCTGGGGGGAGCTCGCCTCAAAACGTGGCTCAAAATGCGGCCAGAAACGCCGCCAAGAAGGTCCCGACAAAACCGATCACTCGCGATGAGGAAACGCTCTTGCAGCGCTGTTTCCCTTGGTCGGTTTACTATTTACAAAATATTGAGTATCGCCCTCAAGCGATGATTTGTAAGGGCAAGCTTAAGACATCGCCGGGAGAGGCATATCAGGCGGTGCAGAGAAATGTAGAGAGCAATTTTGGCGATCGCTTCCTAGTCTTGTTTCAAGAAGGGCTTAATGGCACTCCCTTTTTCGCGCTAGTGCCCAATCCTCAAGCGCAAGCTGTCGCCGCGAGTGGCCCTTCAGACACGTCTCAAAACACCCCCCAAGGCGTTCCTCGAAAGGGGCAGCAGCGGCGCCATCCGACTAAGCTTACCCGGCCCGGCTTGGCGATCGCTCTCCTGCTCATGACGCTAGTCACGACGACTTTTGCAGGGGTTGCTTTCATCGGCGGCGGCGAAGATCTACAAGCGATCAGAACGGATTCGACGCTGTTATACCAAGGGCTGGCCTACGCGATCTCGCTAATGGTTATTTTGGGGGTGCATGAAAGTGGGCACTATCTAGCGACCCGCTATCACAAGCTCAAATCTACGCTGCCGTATTTTATTCCAGTGCCTTTTTTCTTAGGGACATTTGGGGCATTTATTCAGATGCGATCGCCCATGCCCAATCGCCGTGCCCTATTCGATATTGGCATTGCCGGACCGCTGTCGGGTCTGGTTGTGAGTCTGCCCATTTTGCTATGGGGCTTGGCCCATTCTACGGTCGTGCCTCTGGTCATACCGCCGGGCGAGCAGTCACAGCTACTGACGTTTGAAGCACTCGATCCGAGCCGATCCATTATGCTGCTGGTTGCCAGTAAATTGGCATTGGGCAGTGCGCTGCAAGCTGGCAGTGCGCTACAGCTGCATCCAGTCGCGATATCGGGCTGCTTAGGGCTGATTGTTACCGCGCTGAATCTGATGCCTGTGGGCCAGCTGGACGGCGGTCATATTGTGCATGCGATGTACGGCCAACGGACGGCGGCTGTAGTTAGCCAAATTGCTCGGCTGCTAATGCTGCTGATTTCGTTTGTCTACAACGAATTTTTCTTATGGGCCATACTGCTGCTTTTTATTCCGGCGGCAGAGCCTGCCCTCAATGACGTGAGTGAGCTAAACGGAGGGCGTGACGCTTTAGGTTTACTGTCGCTGACGTTGCTGGTGCTGATCATTTTGCCAGCCCCAAGTACGTTGGCACAGCTGCTGTTTTAAAAGAGGAAGGAAGGAATGCCTCAAGATGTGGCTCAGTGGCTAGCTGAAATACAGTCGCTCCAGCGTCAGGTTGCAGAACTCCAGCGCGATCGCGATCAGGCATACGCCAGTGCAGATAACTTGCGCGAGCTCTACGACGCCGAAGCACAACAGCGGCGGCGAGATGTTGCGGCCTATACCGGTAAAATTGAACAGCTACAAAAGGAATTAGCTGCGCTTCAAAAGCTGCCAGAGGAAAACCTTCCTATCGAAGCAGGTCAGACGGCCAGTGCAGATAGCCCCGCTCGCCTAGATGACAGTGGATTCGACCTAGATATCGCGAGCATTCAGAGTAAGCACTCGGTAGCGCAATTACAGACAGCGCTAATAACGAGCCAAAAGCAGTGTGAGCAGCTTAAGCGGATGCTGATAGTCGAGCAGGCAGCGCATAGACAAACGCGAGAAAGTTTGACGGCGGCGCTAGGAGATACGGTTGACTTGCTCGCAAAAGAGCGCTCTGGAGCCGAAGGATAAAAGAGATATCTTTAGACATTCTTAAAAGCCCATGATTGCGGCCAAGCTATCGGCTTCGGGACTGAGTCCTGACTTGAACTGATTGCCGCTGCGCTCGATGGCAGCTTCAGGATCTTTCAGCCCATTCCCGGTCAGAACACAGACAATTCGGGCCCCTGCGGGCACCTGATCTTTGACCTTTAACAATCCGGCAACCGATGCAGCGCTCGCTGGCTCACAGAAAATACCTTCTTCTGACGCTAGCAAACTGTAGGCTGCGGCAATTTCATCGTCGGTGACCGCGTTAAATGCGCCGCCGCTCTCATCTCGAGCTGCGATCGCCTGATTCCAGCTAGCCGGGTTGCCAATGCGAATAGCCGTTGCAAAGGTATCTGGTTTATCAACTCGCTGGCCGGCTACTAGCGGAGCCGCGCCCGCCGCCTGAAAGCCCATCATCTGCGGCAGCTGAGTGCACAGCCCGGCTTGACGATATTCTTTAAAGCCTTTCCAATAGGCTGTGATGTTGCCCGCGTTGCCGACGGGTATGCAGAGCCAGTCAGGGGCATCACCCAACGTATCGACGAGCTCAAACGCACCGGTTTTTTGCCCTTCTATGCGATACGGATTAACTGAATTGACCAGAGTAATCGGATATCGATCTGCGACTGCCCTGACAGAGGCAAGGGCCTGATCAAAATTGCCTTTGATGGCCAAAATTTCTGCGCCGTAAAGTAGAGCTTGGGCCAGCTTGCCCATCGCGACATACCCATCTGGAATCACCACGTAGGCACGCAGACCGCCTCGCCTCGCGTAGGCCGCCGCTGCCGCTGAGGTGTTGCCTGTACTGGCGCAGATCACGGCCTGCGCGCCCGCTTCTTTGGCTTTGGTGATAGCCATTGTCATGCCGCGATCTTTGAAGCTGCCGGTCGGGTTGAGGCCATCGTACTTAACAAACACCTGGACAGATTTGCCGATGCGCTGGGCGATCGCTGGCACGGGAATTAGAGGCGTGTTGCCCTCGTGCAGGGTGACTACAGGGGTGGACTCACTGACTGGTAGATACTGGCGATAGGTCTCAATCAGTCCTGGCCAGCCTTTGTGCTTGACGTTCCTAGCGGCTGATTGCTCAACCCCTGTGTGCTGTGGAACAGGCTGAGAATGAGGATTGCCGAGGCTAAGAGTCACGATATTTTCCGGATACCAGATTTTCGAGTGAGCTTTTTAAGTTTACCTTGAAGCCTTCCTGCTCAATCGCAGGCATCAGTGCACATTCCTCAATAGCCGGGTTATGGTGTCGCGCGATCGCAACCACCTAGCAAATTGCCACAGATTTGGATCCGAATGGATTTTTAAGTTCGTTAATATCAAGTTTGCTGATTAAGTTACAATTAGTATTGCTTTTTGATAAGTATAAATAACTAGCGTTTAGAGCTGATTAATCACACCCACCTTGCTGATACAAAACCTGATCGACACGCAAAACTGATATAAAAAGGCAGATAGTCAAATGTCCTAGCAAGAGACTCGTTTATCTGCTGACAATAAATCTGTTGTAAATAAAAGTTCGTGAATAAAACTATGCTTATAACAACACAAGCGCAGCCATCTGCAGATGTGAATACTGCCAGAAACCGCTCGGAGCAGGCATTCAATCGCCCGAGCAACAGCAATCAGGTTAATAGTGACAAGGTTTGCTGGATCGAGGTAAAGCGCTACCCTTACCAACCCGATCATCAAGTTGAGCTACTGCACCTGCAAGCAGAAGCCGACGCGCTGCTGATTGAGCTACAGGCGATCGGACAGCAGCAGCTCAGCGAAAAGACGGTGCAATATAGCTCAAATGTATAGCTTCAACAGGCAAGATTTTCAGATGGCAGGTAATCCTCAGGGCTTGACGCTTGATCGTACCTACCGCTGTCCGGCCTGTGAGAGTGGTGAGCTACATGCGATCGCCCTTATGGACGCATTCTCTTGCAGCTTCTGCCGACACATTTTCACCGCCAATCTACAGACTCAGTCGTTGCAGCTAGCCGACAGCCTGCAACCAATGGCTTGGTCATGGAACGGCCAGAGATGGCGCACTGCCTACCAAGTGGATACAGCCGCTTATATAGTCTGGGGCTTTGCAGGTGGCTTAACGATTGTGCCGGTAGGGCTGATTGCACTTTCCAACTACGTCTTTCCCCCCTTAGAGACCTCCAACTTTCCGCTGGTATGGACAGGGTTGACGCTATTGAGCCATAGCGTGATGTCTATCTGGCTACTGGCTGAATATCATCGCTGGCCTTGGTATATCGCCAGCAGAATTCGACTCCAGCGATTGAGAGAGCGCTGGTTTACGACTGACTAGGGCCTGCGGGCCCTGCGGCGGCTGACAGCCGCCCGAAGTATTTAAGATTTCTGAGGCGACGTCACAACATTGCATTATCAGTGTCATCAAAAGTGACCTGCTTTCCGCCGTCGCATACAAACATACGGATGCACTCGCGCGTTTGCGAACAGTGTTGACCTGCGTATGTTTATTTTTACCAGCGCAGGCATCTCCACCTGCGTATATTCTCTCCTGCAAAGGTACCGCACATAACAGCGGAGTCGCCAAAAACACGGATGTGGCTGTACTTTGTGAACCAGTAAGTTTGTAATGTCACTATGAAGCTTTACGCTGCATACATCAGTCCACTTGACAGAATTACCCTTTTGAGATCTGAGAGCCTGTAAGGAAACGGCTCTAGTGCGAGATAGTCCTGGTCTCGCCTAGATCAAATTTTTTCAATTTTGTGCGCTTGAGTGAGCTCGAAGCATCCGGCTTTGAGCGCGCACTAATCTGCCTGCCAAGCTTTAAAGCGCTTATAGCAAAGCGCTTTCAGCCGTAACTTTTCTAAGCATCTGTTCAGTCCCCCCTGCCTAGTGCCCCTTTTCAACGCACCTTCTAAGCATTTTTGAACCTCGGAGTATTTTTGCAATGAGATGGACAGCCTGGCGGAGTGTTGCAGTCGTGAGCTTAGCGGTCGCTAGCTACAGCGGTGGCGCTAGCGGTCAGCCAATGAGCAATAACAGCGATCGCGCTGCCGTCAAAGAAGTGGTTACCACACAAGAAGTGGCTGCAACCCAAAGCGAAGAATGTGACCAGCTTGGCAGCTTTTTCTCGGAGCTGTTAGTGCTCACGAACAAAGCTCGAGAGGACGCCGGGGTAGGAGAACTCCAGTTTTCATATCAGCTCGGTCAATCCGCCCAGAACTACGCTGAAGATTTAGCCACGCAAAACTTCTTTAGTCACACGGGTAAAGATGGTTCTAGCTCAAGGGGACGCATCGCCGCGACAGGCTATCAGTACGTTGCGACTGGAGAGAACTTGGCAGCCGGACAGTCCTCTGCAAACAGCGTGTTTCAAGGATGGATGAGTAGCGACGTTCACCGATCAAATATTTTGCGAGAAGACTTTACGGAAGTTGGCTTTGGACTATTTGATGCAACCGGTCGCTCTGACTATGGATTTTACTGGGTGCAAAACTTTGGCAAGCCTCGAAACGGTCGCACTCGCTCTGATATATATATTCCAGATAGCTGTAGATTATCGGTATCTAGCATCGATCAAGCTAGTAAGGCGGTCGTTGCAGGAGCGACTGCTCCGCTCGACAGTGCCAAGCGGACATTTGCTATATAGATTCTATAGCCGCCGTTCTTGCATGAGCATTCGCCGATACGAGACCCAGCCGACGCCCACCATCATGGCGGCAAACGTCGCTAGGAACCAAACATGTGCGCCGTTTTCACCGACGGGACTCTCTAGGTTGAGCAGAGCATCGGTGAGCGCCTCTGTCATATGGTAGATAGGATTAAATCGGGCAATCTTGAGTAAAGAGTCAGGAAATAGAGAAATAGGCAAAAAAGCGCCGCCTAAAACCATTAGAGGGACGCCAAAAGCCGCAATCAAAGCACTGACATCTTCGGTCCGACGGGCAAACTGAGTGCCCAGGACAAAGCCGAGCCCAACGTAGGCCAGAATGCTGAGCCCGATGATAGCGCCAGCTAGCAGCCAGGCAGCGTTGGGGAAAGTGGCACCAGCGAAAAGAGCGATCGCAAAAATCACCAGCGTCTGTCCCAGACCGATCACACTGTGGGCCAGAAAAATTCCTAAAAAATAAGACACCCCGCTCAGAGGCGACAGGAATAGCCGTTTGAGCGTCTGCTGCTCTCGCTCAGAAACGACAGTAGCCACGCCGCCGCCTAAGCAGCTAAAAAACAGGGCTGCGCCAACCAGCGTGGGCGGTGCCGCAATTTGAAAGGCAGTGCTGACAGTTGTATCTGCACGCTCGGCGGTAATCAATCCGTTGAGCATCAAAATCAGCGCTGGAAATATCATCCAGGAAATGAGGCTACGCCGCCGCCGAAACAGTTCGGTTAAAATGCGCCGAGCCACGGCCCAGCTTTCACGCCAGTACTTTTTCATTTTAGGAACTCACTTAGAAAACTCACTGGCGAACTCATTGGCGAACTGACGGAGGGCCTGACTATCGTTTCTCAGATCGGTCATGATCGCACCAGATGCCCGCGCATTATAGACTTGGAAGCATCCATTATTTATTAGGTTTATGACGCTTCGCCGCTCGATTTTGACAACAGTTTTGACGTTGTGCTTAAGCGCCCTATTCAGCCTGATAGCAGCTTTCACATCGTCTGTGCCAGTGGCCTATGCTCTGGGTGGCCCGCAGCCTACGATCAATCAGCCTGCGCCTGCGTTTACGCTACCAACCAACCGAGAGGAAGGTAAAATTTCCCTATCGGACTACGCCGGAGAATGGGTTGTCCTTTACTTTTACCCGCGCGATTTTACCCCTGGGTGCACGTTGGAAGCTCAGCGATTTCAGCGTGATTTGAGTCAATATCAGGCCCATAACGCGCAGATTGTTGGCGTCAGCGCAGACGATGTTGGTTCGCATCAAGAATTTTGTGATTCTGAGGCGATCGCCTATCCACTTCTCTCTGATCCTAACGGCGAAGTCAGCCGGGCCTACGGCTCTTGGATGACGCCGATGTCTATGCGCCATACCTACTTGATCGATCCATCTGGCGTACTGAGAGAACGATTTCTCGGCGTGCGCCCTGCTATCCACAGCCAAGAAGTACTAGCACGGCTAGATCAGCTCCAAAGCCCGCTCACCGACAGCGCGATAGAACCGCTAAACTAGAGCAATCACCAGATATTACTCGGAGAGTATCCTAACTATGGCAACCCTTGCCTTGACCGAACCCAATGTTGAACAGGTGCTAGATGAGCTCCGCCCTTATTTGATGGCCGATGGCGGCAACGTAGAGCTTGTAGAACTCGATGGCCCTATTGTAAAGCTACGCTTGCAGGGCGCCTGCGGCAGCTGTCCGAGTTCGGCGATGACGCTCCGCATGGGGATTGAGCGTCGCCTGCGCGAATTTATTCCCGAAATTGCTGAAATTCAGCAGGTACAGTAGTTTTCTGATAGCCCCTGCTTTTAGCTGACGGGTTAAAAATGAAGAATAGGCCACCAGGGCGATGGGTCGATTGGACCTATCGCCCTTTTAGATTGCCTTTGCCTTTAATTAAATCCTTTTTGATGGATCAGTTCTGCTAACCTTGCTTATGGGAATTGCAGCCTTAACATAAGCGGTGTGCAGATAGCATCCACGCATCGCAAGTCACTTGGCCCTTTGTCCTGTAAGGCTTTTGCCAGAAAAAGTGTATGCAAGCTAAGTGACCAACGCTATAGATAAGGAACTTAAAGACCGTGCTGGATATCAAGCTCATTCGTAATCAAACCGCCCAGGTTCAGACCGCTCTGGCGAAAAGAGGCGAGTACGACTTGCAGCCTTTGCTCGCGCTTGATGCTCAGCAGCGAGAGATTGAAAAAACGCGCTCAGACCTGCAGGCTCAGAGCAACGAAGTGGGTAAATCAGTCGGTCAAAAAATTCGCGAAGGGGCTGATCCTCAAAGCGATGAGATTAAGGCGCTGCGAGCGGAAGGCAATCGTATTAAACAGGAGATCGGTGAGCTTGAGCCTAAGGAGCGATCGCTCAAAACGCAAATCGAAGACTTTTTGCTCACCATTCCCAACCTGCCCAGCGACTCTACGCCCGAAGGCAAAAGCGAAGCGGACAATGTGGAGGTGCGGCGCTGGGGTGATGAGTACATTCCACCCGCAGATGGCCGATTGGCCCACTATGAGATTGGCGAAAAGCTGGGCATCATGAACTTTGAGCGCTCTGCAAAGGTTGCCCAGAGCCGGTTTGTGACGCTGATAGGGGCTGGAGCCGCTTTAGAAAGGGCGCTGATTGCCTTTATGCTAGAGCGCCATACGAGCGTTGGCTATACCGAAATCCTGCCGCCGATTTTGGTGAATTCTCAGTCTATGCAGGGCTCGGGTCAGCTGCCTAAGTTTGCCGAAGATGGGTTTAAGTGCGATCGCGACGACCTGTGGCTCACCCCCACCGCCGAAGTTCCCCTCACGAATCTGCACCGCGACGAAGTCCTCAGCGCCGATCAGCTACCGATTAACTACTGCGCCTACACCCCCTGCTTTCGCCGGGAAGCGGGTAGCTATGGCCGCGATACCCGCGGGCTCATCCGCCTGCACCAGTTCAACAAAGTCGAGATGTATAAATTCGTCCATCCGGAGCACTCCTTTGACGAGCTAGAAGCGCTCACCCGCGATGCCGAAAATATTTTGCAGCAGCTCAAGCTACCGTACCGAGTGCTAGCGCTGTGCACAGGCGATATTGGCTTCAGTGCGACTAAAACCTACGATCTAGAAGTGTGGTTGCCCTCTGCTGGAAAGTATCGAGAAATTTCTAGCTGCTCTAACTGCGTGGACTTTCAAGGGCGTCGAGCGAATATCCGATTTAAAGAGGCCGGTAAGAAAGGCACTCAATATGTCCATACGCTCAATGGCTCTGGCCTAGCAGTAGGAAGGACAATGGCGGCTATTTTAGAGAACTACCAGCAGCCCGATGGGACGGTTGTGGTGCCTGAAGTTTTGCAATCGTATATGGGAAAAGCGACGATTGATTGCTGTTAGTGCCTCCCTTCGGCCTTCTCTGGCCTCCCTCTGAGGACACACACAGACCCTAGCCTGGCCCTGTACAATAAACAAAAGTTAACCTAACGCAGCGTTTCTATGTCTGTACTGGCCGTAATTGGGGTCTTGGCCCTGCTGATTTTTGTTCACGAGCTAGGTCACTTCATGGCCGCTCGTTTACAGGGCATCCATGTCAACCGCTTCTCTATCGGCTTTGGACCCATCTTATGGAAGTTCCAAGGTCCAGAAACTGAGTATGCGCTGCGGGCAATCCCGCTGGGCGGATTTGTGGGGTTTCCTGATGATGATCCAGAGAGCAACATCCCAGCTGACGACGCGGATCTTTTGCGCAACCGCCCCGTACTAGATCGCGCGATCGTTATCAGCGCAGGCGTCGTCGCCAATATGATTTTTGCCTACCTAGTTTTTGTAGTGCAGTTTGGCAGTATTGGTGTGCCCGACAGCTATAACCTCAAGCCTGGTGTTTTGATTCCTGAAGTGATGCAAAATACGCCAGCCTCTGCTGCTGGTATTAAAGCTGGAGATGTCATTCTGGCTGCTAACGATCAGGTTCTCGATGGGGATGAAACCGTTCAGCAAGAGCTGATCAAAATTATTCAGGCCAGTCCTAACAAACCCGTAGACTTGAGGCTTCAGCGGTTCGACAGGGAAATAGAAATTACGGTCACCCCTGAACTGAGCCCTACCACCGGTAGTCCAGTTATCGGAGTAGCACTGTTGCCCAACGGCACAGCGGCCTACCGACCGGCTAACAGCCCTGTAGAAGTCCTCACGCTCGCCGCTAGAGAATTTCAGCAAAAGACTGAGCTGGTCGCTGGCGGCATGGTCGCTTTGTTCACTAACTTTTCTTCTATGGCAGGCCAAGTGGGTAGCCCGGTGAAAATTGTAGAACAGGGTGCGGGACTGGCGAGTGCCGACGGCAGAAGCCTGTTTCCATTTGCCGCCATTATCAGTATTAACCTGGCTATTATCAATATCCTGCCATTACCGGCTCTCGATGGGGGGCAGCTCGCCTTTTTACTAATCGAAGCGGTGCGCGGTAAGCCACTACCCATGCGCTTTCAAGAAAACGTCATGCAGACCGGTATCTTTCTGCTGCTGGGTCTGGGCGTTTTTCTCATCATTCGAGACACCACTCAGCTTGAGGTTCTGCAAAACTTGAGACAGTAATTGAAACAGTCAGTTTAGCAGTGAGCAGGGGTAATGAGTTCTGGGCCAAATAAAGCAAATCGCTATGAGGCGATTCCGATTCCCCTGCCCGATATGCCGCCACCGCTGCTCAGGGCGTTTCAAAAACTGCCCCCCAAACAACGGGCGCTGGAGTGTCTTAGACGCCTTAAGCTGATGTACCCAGAGGCCCCTTGTTCGTTAGATTACGAGTCACCCGTGCAGCTCATGGTGGCCACCATACTGGCTGCTCAATGTACAGATGAGCGGGTAAATAGGGTGACGCCTGCGCTATTTGAGCGGTTTCCAGATGTGTCTGCTCTAGCGAGTGCTGACGTATTGGAGCTAGAAGCGCTGGTGCGCTCTACAGGCTTTTATCGAAATAAGGCCAAGAACATTCAAGCCGCCTGCCAAAAAATCATGACGGAGTTTGGCGCTCAAGTGCCGCGCACGATGGCAGAGCTGACAACTTTACCCGGAGTGGCCCGAAAAACGGCAAACGTCATCCTCGCCCATGCTTTTGGCATTCACGAAGGGGTGACTGTCGATACTCATGTGAAGCGCACCTCAGGGCTGTTAGGACTGACCAAACACACAGAGCCTGTGAAAGTTGAGCAGGATCTGATGAAGCGGCTACCTCAGCCTGACTGGGAAAACTGGTCAATTCGCCTGGTTTATCACGGGCGAGCCGTTTGTAAAGCCCGCAGCCCACAGTGCAGCCGTTGTGATCTGCTTGATATTTGTCCTGGCGCTGCAAAGCTGAGAAAGGCATCGGCAAAGGCTGTCAAAGCAAAGGCTACAAAGCAGTCGAGAGAAAGCAAATCGATTAAGGCAACGAAGGTAAAGACGTCAGAGGAAAATTAACAGGCTTCAGACGGTTTACAAAGGTCATTAGATTCAATTAGTATTAGAGACCGTGTCATAGAAATAAACTTAAACCCTGCCTCATGGCTAAAAAAAGTATGGTTGCGCGCCAGAAAAAGCGCGAAAAACTAGTTGAGAAGTACGCTGCTAAGCGTGAGGCTTTGCTGAAGGAATTTGACGAAGCACCTAATCAATTCCAGAAGCTGGAAGTTCACCGTAAAATTCAGCAGCTGCCTCGTAATAGCGCACCGAGTCGCCTCAACAATCGTTGTTGGAAAACAGGTCGTCCCCGTGGCTACTACCGCGACTTTGGGCTATGCCGCAATGCGCTGCGCGAAATGGCTCACCAAGGTTTACTGCCCGGCGTTGTCAAGTCTAGCTGGTAGAACTAGCTCGTTTGGTCAGTTCATTGGTTTATTCAGAAAGGGGCTCGCACAGCTGCGGGCTCCTTTTTTGTGTGCTTTGCGAGCAGGCTCGAACAAATCTGAGCTAACACACTGCACCTGACACACCGCGTAAAGCTAGAGTTATCCGTGGGATGAGTCTTTGTTACCGCAGCATCGCTCAATGCCGAGACTGTCTAGCAGCAGATCACCAACGGCATTGGCTACTGCAAATTCGCTGTAGAAGCTTTTCGAGAAATCGTAGCCTTGCATTTCTGTCAAGATGGCGAGCACGAGCGCGTTGAGATTATTCTCGCCTTCCATCCGCTGACGGACAAATACCTGGGAGGCGCGGGCGGCAATGTGCTCGTTTACAATCTCTGGTAAAAACTCTTCGTCTAACCACTTGTGCAAGGTTGCTTGGAGCCACTGGCCTTCTCTCACCGCATCTTCGGGCGGCGGCAGTTCGATGGATTCGATGGGCTCAACGTTTTTTGACTCGGACATGCTAACCGTCTGTATGCTTGCCTTCTTCACGTCTTTTAAGGCTAAAGGGTGATGAATCGTAACGGTCCGAAAGTTGGCATTACTTTACGTGCGGTGGCGGATTGTGGTTTTCATCGGTTTACGATAGCTGTATGGTTTATTCCGTTCCTCAGATTGTCCAGTGCTACGCTCAAGGCTATTTTCTGATGGCTGAGGAAGATGGCCGTACGCTCAATTGGTATTCCACCCAAAAGCGATCGCTGATTCCGTTAGATGAGCGCTTTCGCTATCCAAAATCGCTCCGGCGGGTGCTGAACCAAAAGCGATTTTCGCCTGCAATTGATCGGGCGTTTGAGGCGGTGGTAGAAGGCTGCGCGGACCGTGAGACGACTTGGATTTCGGACGAGCTGAAAGAGGTATATTTTCGGCTGCATCGGGCGGGATATGCCCATAGCTTTGAGACCTGGCAGGGTGGCGAGCTGGCCGGGGGATTTTTGGGGATTGTGCTGGGTGGGGCTTTTATCGGCGAGTCGATGTTTTACCGCATTCCAGAGGGGTCTAAGGCGGCGATGGTAATGCTGGTAGAGCATTTGCGATCGCGCCACTTCCTCCTATTCGATGCTCAAATCACGAATCCTCATCTCACTCGCTTTGGTTCATTTGAGGTAGACCAGGCCGTTTACGAAGCAACCCTATACGAGGCCATTCGACGCCCCTGCCAGTTCGTCTTCTAGGCATCCATTTCTAGGTATCCATTTCTAGGCCGCTTCTAGTCGTCCATGCGGGTTAGCAGCACTGGGCAGTTGGCATAAACGCGCACGTAGTCAGAGAGCGATTCGCCCAGCAACCGATCTAGATCGGGCATTTTCTTCGCAATGGTCGGACGGCGATCTGGCGAACCCAGAATCAGCAGATTCACATTTAGCTGCTCGGCCAGTTCGCAAATGCGCGCACCGGGTTTACCTTCAGGGGCCGCACACCGGTACTTAATACCCATTCTGCGCACCTTTGAAATCGCATCGGCCAGGACCGGGTCATTCTCGGGGTTATCGCGAACGATGTCTCCTAGCTTGGTGTTGAGCTTAGAGACCGTGTGCACCAGAATAATTTCACTGCCCTCAATGCCTCGAGCAAAATCGATGGCAACATCTAGGCTTTGCTTGGCCGAGTCGGACTTATCAATCGCCACCAAAATCCGCTTGATGGCCTGAATGCTGTATAGGTCGTCTTTGACGAGCAGCATCGGTCGTGACGAGAGCTGAAATACATATTGGCTAACGGAGTTGCCCAGAATTGCCTGCAGCCCTTTGAGCCCTCTAGAGCCCATCACAATTAAACCGGCATCAATTTCATCCGCGACTTTGCCGACGACGTCTTTGGGCTCGCCTTCCCTTAAGAGCGCATTGACCTGAGTTGGGTCTAAGTTGAGCTCGCTGACTGCTTCAGCCAGCGTTCGGCCGCCTGCTTCCCAGCTCTGCGTCATAGCAGCCGCAGAGGACTGGGGGGGCACCACATGCAAAATGGTGATGCGCGATCGCCCCAGCAAGGGAATTTTCATCAGTGCCTTCATCATGTCTCGAGTATTGCCAATACCCGAATCAGCCAGCAAAATATTTTCATTCATGGACTCAACAAAATCTCCTACTATCCCGTCTATAGTGCGACAGTCACTCTATAAACTTAGAAACAAACCGATACGAATGCACTTACTTGATCACCAAACTTAAAACACTTGGCTAAATAAAAAGCGTCAGTCGCTGAATCTATAGCGTTTCTCACTTGGCTTGAATACGATTGCCCTGGTGAAAGCCTTACAGAACAACAGGCCAAGTGACTCGCGTTACCCGAATGCATCCGGGTAACGCTATATGACTGAATAACTGCGTTCAAAATTACGGTCCACTATCACCACAGCGCTTCCCCCTATGCCTTCGACCTGGTTTGACTACCCTATCCGCGTGCAGCCGCACCACACAGACTACAGCGGGGTGGTATGGCATGGCACTTACATGACGTGGCTAGAATCGGCGCGCGTGGAGTGCTTACGAGCAGTAGGCGCGCCTTTCGACAGCTTTGTGAACTTGGGGTACGACTTACCGGTTGTCGCCTTGGATATTCGCTACCGGCGATCGCTAACGCTAGGCATGGCTGCAACTGTTAAGACGCGCTTAGCACCAAGCCAGGGGATTCGAATCAACTGGCGATATGAGATCGAATCGGCCCCCGACGACTTGACGGTCAAACCTCTGCTTTGTCTGAGCGCTCAGGTCACGCTGGTGCCTGTGAGGATGAGCGATCGCAAAGTCGTCCGTCATTTACCGATTGAAATCAGAGACTTGCTGACCAAAGTTGCCGATTATTTTGAGCCCTCTTGATAGGGCTTACTTGCATAGAAACCCCCTTGCATGAGGAAACGGCTATACATCCTCTGGTTGCTCAGCTTCAAGATCTCAAGATCGGTGCCCGGAGAGCTGCGCTTTTGGGGTTCTGTAAAACTGGATACAGAACTAATCCGCTAACTTTGCAGCGAAACAAAATTGGTCAAAGCAATAAATTTACAACTCTTTGCATGACAGACGACTTCTCCACAGGTTTTCCACAGGCTTTCCACAGGCTTATTGAAGTTTTCCACAGCCAATGACGAGAGTAGGGAATCACACTAGCTTCTGTGGATTATCAAAAATAGGCAGCCCCAATCCATTAATGAGTGATTGATGTAAATATTCACAACAAAAAACAGGGTGAAAGACCTATTTCACGGAAATCGAAAATTTTCGTAAAGTTGCCAGCCGCTGCTGAGGTCGTTGCTATTTCTAGAACCATGTTTCACAATGATGAGCACTGAAACAGAGCGCTTCGCCTGCTTTAAGTTATTCGCTTGTCTTTAATGGTTCTCTACTGACAGGACTTTTGACAGTGAATCTGCGGGCGAGATGTGCGAGTTTGCCGTGCCAGAAATTCACAGTTAGGAAATACAGCTAGAAATTCACAGCTAGAAACCCACGAACCAGACCTCATAGAAGGAGCCTTTGCGATGCAGCAATCCGTCAGTTTATCCGTCGAAATCCCTGAAGAGCTTTACACGTCAGTCCAGCACTATTTAGATGTGCATTCCGGATGGAGTCAAGATCGTTTGTTTTGCGCAGCGATATCACTATTCTTAATGCAGAATGGCGTGACCAAACGTCAGGTCAGCCGCATCTATTTGGACAGTTTGTTCGGCCAGCAAACTGAAAGTAATAAAGAGGTTATGCGCTCCAACGCTTGACCAGCAGGCGCTCAATTGACAGGCCCAATCATTCCAACGCATCTACCCCCTCTATTCAGCAGCGATAGCTGTAAGCGGCCTTGGCTGGACTAGATTCAACTTGAGCTCTCACGCTATAAGCCTAAAATATAATCGCCTCTATCTCTCTATCATGCAAAATAGCCGCTAGCGCTTTCCTTTGAAATAAACGCTAGCGGCTATTCTTCAGCGGACTTTCTGGCGACATCTCTGGGCGGCACTTTTCGATAAATTGTTCTATCTGCCAATTGCCTTAACCAGCCCGACACCGCCAAAGTACAAAAACAGCACCGCACCGCCTAACAGACTCTGCGTAATCGGGTCAGTGGAGGGCGTCAGGACGGCTCCGAGGATAGCAGCGCCTAGAAGGATGTAGCGCCAGCCAGAGAGCATTTGCTCAGAGCTAGCAATGCCTAGCAGACCGAGCAATAGCTGCACCACAGGAATCTGAAAAGCTAAGCCCGTGCTGAAAAGGAGCAGCAGCACAAACTCAAAGTAACGGTCAATGGACCACATTTGCTCAACAACATCAGCGCCGTAGTTAATAAAAAAGTTGAGCGCAGCAGGAACCAACGCGATGTAGGCAAAGGCCAGACCTGCAAAAAACAGTACGCTCGAGCCAATCACCACTGGCCCAATCAGACGGCGCTCGCGGCGAGTCAGCCCCGGTAGCACAAACTGAATGACCTGATAGAGAATGAACGGACTGGCAATCAAAATACCGCTGTAGCCCGCGACCTTGATAGAGACGAAGAAATACTCTCCCGGAGAGAGCTGCAAAAATTTGGCACCTTGGGCAGGCACTTCCAGCAGTTCAACAATTTGTCGAACCCCGACAAAGCAGCCCACAACACCTAGTAGGACCGCAATCAAGGCATAAAAAATTCGCTGCCTGAGCTCATCGAGATGGTCAAATAAAGACATCTCAATATCGCCAGGGACCTCATCTAAAAAGGCATCACGGGCCTGATCCTCTAGCACCTCATCTGGCACAGAGAGGTTGGCAGTCTTTGCCGTCTCAAGATCAGCAGGAGGCGTCATAAGCGAGTCATTGAGTAAAGAAGAAGCGGTCGAGACAAGAGCAGCCTAACCGCTTTGGGCTCTATTGTATCGGTTTCTTTAAGGGAAGATCTTTTCTTGTGGCTGGCCCGGTGCGCCCATGACTTCAGCTTCTTCGCCATTGGCAGCTAGCTCAAGCGCACCTGCGTTTCCTGAGTATACGCTGATATTTTTCTGCGCTTCCCACAGCTGGGTGTCCCCGGCATTGAGCGTTCCCTCAAAAATAGGATTACCGTCGGCAATGATGCTAACCCACGCTTCGCCGGTGGCAGTCGCTTCGACATATACCGGGGCTGTGCTCGCCGGGGGAGGCGTCGCAGGGGCTGGTTCGATTGAGCCGACAGGATCGCTGCTCGAGGCTTCTGCATTAGGAGCGTCAGCGGATTGCTCAGCGGCGTTTGGACTGGTGGCAATCTCAGGCTGGCGATCGCCACCACCCCGCAACATACCCGCAAAAACAACCATGCCAGCTGTCAGCAGCGCAGCCAGCAAACCACCAATGACAAAGGGTTTTAGGTTGTGAGTGTCAGTAGCCTGATGCTCAGTACTCGCCGGTAGCTCAACGCCAACCGGAAGCGTAGAATGACTGACAGGGGCTGCGGCTATCGGCATAGCTGGTGGAGGCGTTGCGCTTAAACCATCCTCGCCTAAACTATCGTCCAAACTATGATCCAAGCTGTGGCTATCTAAGTCATTTTCCTGAGTTGAGCTGATATCTAGCTCTGGGGTTGAATCAGCGGACTCTTCGCTGACGCTGCTTGCCGCCTGAGTCTCTGGAGATATCTCGCTCGAGCTAACAGACTCTACGGGAGGGGCTAAATCAGGGGTCTCTTGATTACTCTGGGCTAGATTGGCTTGATCAAACGCAGCAACTTTGCTTTCAAAGGACACCTCAGGGCTTGCAACCGATTCCTCGGGTGGCTGCGTTTCAGCAGCACGGACGTCTGATTGACTAATAGTGTCCGCTGAAGCTCGGCTGTCGAGGGGCGTTAGAGTCGTCTCATCTAGTGGGGGATTGAACGGAGAAGCCAGCTCCAGGTCGGTATCGTCAATGGCAGTCGCTGTATCGCCGTTTAGGCCCTGAGCAAAACCGCTCTCGCTTTGCTCGTGGTCGCCTTGATTGATTTGCGCTTCCTCCTGTGGGCCACTGTCTTCAGCGATCACCGGTAGGGTTGGCTCAGGAGTCGCTTCTGCAATAACGGTATGGTTTTCTATCTCAGCGGCGGCGGGTTCTGCTGTTGGAGGGGTCACTGCTGTGGGTTCTGCCGCTGGAGGGGAAACGCTTTCGGGCCTGAATATCGGCGTTTCGGCGGGGGTCCGTGATGTCGGTGGTGGCGCGTCACCCGCGCGAGAAAGACGAGTTGTCGAACTGTTGATCGGCTCAGGCTGACGAGAGGGCCGAGGGGTGGAGGGAATAGAGCTAACGGTGAACTGTTGAGCAAGCTCGGTGCCGTTGAGTCCAAGCGCTTCAGCGTAGCGGCGAATGAATCCTTGAACGAAGATAGGCTCGGGCAGCAGATCTGGATCACCCGTCTCAATGCCATTGAGCAGCTGTGGACGAATGTAGGTGCGCATAGCAATGTCTTCTAGAGACTTCTCTTGCTTGGCTCTGTGGTCACGCAAAAATGCGCCAATTTGCGCCAGTTGATTTTGCTGGGGGGCACTAAATTTAGTCACAATACTCCATGAGACCAACGACTACCGTGAGGGGTGGGTGCGATCGCGGATTGACCGAACCCTCCTATCAAGCAACATCCTATCAATGATCTGGACGAAGGAAGCAGAGAGGGTGTCGGTGTTTAAGAACCTAGTATTGCGTAGATTCATTCCGTAGATCTACGCAAGGGCCAAAGCGAGCAGCTAACAAGATGTCTTTGTCAGACTAAAGGCTATTTATAAAACTAGCTCTATAGATTAGCGATTTTGGCAGCGATTTCAGGATTGTAGAGCCGAAGGTAATTCCAGTAGCCGCCAAAAACAGAGCTGATATAGCCCTTGGTTTCCGGGTAGGGAATTTCTTCAACAAATTCGTCGGCATCGGTAAAGCCGCCCTCGTCTATCCACTTTGCCACGCTGCCAGGACCTGCGTTGTAGCTAGCCACTGCAAACAGAGAGTTATTGCCGAATTCCTGGTGGGTGAAGTCGAGGTACCAGGTACCGAGCTTGACGTTGTCTTCAGGCGTCGTCAGGCTGTAGCTGCCAATATCCGTTTGCTCCGCTATCCAAGCAGCGGTATCAGGCATTACCTGCATCAGGCCAACCGCGCCAACGACCGATTGGATATCGGCCTGAAAGCGTGACTCTTGTCGCATTAGGGCAGTCACTAGCAGTGGGTTGAGCGATCGCTGCTGTGACCAGCGCTCAATCAAATCAACGAAGGGGAATGGATAAATGGCCTGCCAGTAGGCTGGGGTTTCTATGAGCTGCTGA
>JBAUIB010000307.1:0-3935 GCA_049680585.1 Phormidesmis sp. | reverse complement strand
TTAGCATCCATCGCAGCTCGCAGTGGCCCCTGTTAAAGCCGGCTTGGGTGCAAGTGATGGACCGGCAAGCGCTGACATCAGCGATCGCGCTGAAGGGCAACATTTTAGTGCGGTTTTTGGCGTTGATTTCGGCCTATGCCATTTTTACCAATATAAGCGCCGCCTTTGGCACCAAGTCGTTAGCAGAAAACGGCTTGCTATTGCAGATTGCGCTGCTCAGCCAGTTTACGGTGCAGGGCGTAGGCATGACGTCTCAAACGCTGATTGGCAACTTTAAAGGGAAGGGCCGCAAGGATCAGATTTTGCCCGTGCTGCGAGTTGCTTTGGTGAGCGGGTTGGCGATCGCGCTTGCATTTGCTTTAGCTACGCTGCTGTTGCCCAGCACAGTTTTTGGGCTACTGACCAATCACTCAGAGGTCTCTGAGGCCATGCAGCAGTATACCGGCTGGCTAGTTCCGCTCTTGAGCCTGACCGCCGCTGCCTTTATGCTGGAGAGCTATTTTACGGGTATTAAAGATGGCGCGACCCTGCGAAATGGGGCGCTCATAGGCTTTGCGGTGGGCTTTATGCCACTGGTCGCCTTGGCGATTTATCAGCAGAGCGAGTCTCTCCTGTGGGCTGCGCTGACGGCTTACATGGGCGTGCTTTTGATCTTTTTGACCTATAAATTGGTGAAGACACACCAGCGGCTATTACTCACCGACGAAGAAACGGCGTCTGTTTCAGAAGAAGCACCGGTCGCCTCATAGATCACTTGATGCTTGGCTGAGCTGACCCTAACTGCCTGTCAAGCCGATCTGAGGTGCCAGCCGCGCGGCTGGAGAAAGGCCCGGATGCCCTCAACAGAAAGCGTTGAGCCGATGCCGGAGTGCCCTCGTCCGCTCCAGGGCAGTCTGGGGCTGACGCGATCGCAGCAATTCCAGTAGGCACTCCCACTTTTTAATTGGCTCAAAATTTGCACCGCTCGCTCGCGCTCTGCGCAGTACACCGCCGCCGTTAGCCCATAGTTGGTATCGTTCATCAGCTGCACAGCCTGCTCGTCATTCTCCACCTTTTGAATGCCAATGACAGGGCCAAAAGTCTCTTCTCGCATCAGCGCCATGTCAGCTGTCACCTCGCTCAGCACCGTCGGCGCAAAATAGCAGCCAGTGCGATCAAGCCGCTGGCCGCCACACTGCAGCGTTGCCCCTTTCGCCAAAGCATCGGCGATCTGTTGTTCTAATACGGCTAGCTGAGGTTTTCGGCTGAGCGGGCCTAAGTACGTATCGTGGTCAGTCGGCTCACCTAGCTTGAACCCTTTTACCGCCTGCAAAAAAGCCTCTAAAAACGGCTCATACACTTTACTGTGCAAATAGATTCTCTCGATGGCGCAACAGCTTTGACCGTTGTTGTAAAACGCGCCATCCGCTAGGGCGTTAGCGGCAGCGATCGCATCCACATCCTCACAGACATAGGCCGGATCTTTGCCCCCGAGCTCTAGCTGCACCTTGATTAGTTTTGGCGCAGCGGCGATCGCAATTTTTTGCCCCGTTCCATAAGAGCCGGTGAAAAACACCCCGTCAATCGGCTGCTCGACCAGCGCCGCCCCCGTCAGTCCCGCGCCCACTACCGGCACAAACACATCTTCTGGAACGCCCGCTTCGTGCAGTAAATGAGTGATCGCTAGACCCGTTATTGTCGCAATCTCTGAAGGCTTATACAGTACTGCGCTGCCCGTTAGCAGCGCTGGAATAAACACATTGCTGCCCACAAAGTAGGGATAGTTCCAGGCTGAAATATTCGCAATTACCCCCAGCGGATCGGCAGTAATGATTTCTTCGAGCGATCCGGTTCCTGGCAGCGCGCCCTGTGGCTCTTGATACACCGACTCAGGTGCTAATACGGCGCTAACGTTCTCGATAAAAAAGTCAATTCGCTGAGGTGTTGCGAGAATCTCGCTTTTGGCTTGAGCGATAGGCTTACCGGTTTCGGCTGTGAGCGTAGCGGCCAGTGAGTCTGCTTGCTGAATGAGCAGATCTTTGAACGCTTTGATCGGCGCAATTCTGTCCGTGGTTGGTCGCGCCGCCCAGTCGCCAGAAGCTGCCCGCGCCCTTGCATACTTAGCTGTCACTGATTCCCTACTATCTGCCGGAATCTCTTTGATCAGCGATCCGCTGGCAGGATTGATCACAGAAATAAAATCAGTCATAAAATAAAATTAATCATAAAAAAGAGTCCTTACGCCGCTAGCGCCGCCTGATAAATCGCATAGAAATCATCTCTGCTGACGGGCCTTGGATTAAACGGATGGCAGGCATCGTCAATCGCTATGTTGACCAGTCGCTCGACCGTCTCTGGCAATACTCCAAGTGCGCTTAACGAAGGCGGCATCTCAATAGCACTAGAAAGAGCAACAATCCAATCGATCAGCGCCTCGCCTGTTTCTGCCTGCGGCTGGACAATCCGCGCCATTCTTAAGAACTTTTCAGGTGAGGCGGCTAGGTTAAAGCGCATGGCCGCTGGTAGCATCACGCCATTGGCCAATCCGTGGTGCGTGTTGCAAACGGTGGACAGTGCATGTGCGCAAGAATGGGTGACGCCGAGTCCTTTTTGAAAGGCGATCGCGCCCATAATCGAAGCGTTTAACATGCCTGCTCGCGCGGTTAGGTGCGCTTGTTGTTTCGCTGTGTCAAATGGCTCTCCGGCGGCGAGCTGCTGAGCGAACAAAACGCTGTCTTTAAGATGTTGTGAGACGAGATAAATACCCTCTAGGGCAATGCCGTCGCACAGCGGATTGCTGCCCTTGGCTAAGAAAGCCTCAATCAGGTGAGTCAGCGCGTCCATGCCTGTCGCTGCTGTGATCTTAGCGGGCAGTCCTAACAGCAGCTCTGGATCGGCTAAAACCACTTTCGGCAATAGCTGCGGATCAAAAACAATCTTTTTAGTGTGGGTCTCATCATCTGAGATCACCGCGCTGCGGCCTACTTCGCTGCCCGTACCCGCCGTCGTCGGAATCGCCACAATCGAGGGAATCGGCTGATCGATTGGCCGCGTGCTGGCACCGTCTTCATAGTCGAACAAGTGGCCTGGGTGATGAGCCATCAGGGCGATCGCCTTTGCCACATCCATCGGCGCACCGCCCCCAACTGCGATAATTCCATCCGCGTCATGGGTGGAATACGCGCTAAGACCCGCCTCTACCTGCGAGACGACTGGATTGCCCCAAACGCCACTAAAAGTCTTTGAGGCGACCTCCTCTAAAGACAGTTCAATCTCTTCAAACCAAGGAAGCTTCGCGACGTCTCTATCGGTCACCATCAGTGGCCGCTGAATGCCTAGCGTGGCGAGTTCGGCTATTAGCTCACGGCGTGCACCTGGGCCAAAGCGAATTTTGGTTGGAAAGCTGTAGGTGCTGAGAGCAGATGCCATGATGTGAGGCCATTGAGACTGAGTTGAGACTAAATATCGATGTACTGGTTCATTTCCCAGTCGGTCACCATAGAACAGAACTCATTCCATTCTTTATGCTTAAATTCGAAAAATGTTTTTGCCCCCAGTTCGCCCATTGTGGCCATTAGCAAATCGTCTTGCTTGAGAACCGCGATCGCTTCAAGCAAGTTTGTCGGTAGCGTGTCCAAGTTAGGAAATTCTGCGCCGCGAGCAAAGAGATTTTCGTCAATTCGCTCACCTGGAGAGGTTTCGTTTTTGATGCCGTCTAGCCCTGCGGCAAGCAGCCCAGCTAAGGCCAAATACAGGTTGGCAGCGCCGTCGATCAGGCGACACTCAAACCGACCGGCCTCAGGAATTCGCAGCATTTGAGAGCGATTGTTGCCGCCATAGGAAATGTAGCGCGGGGTCCAGGTACTGCCCGAAGCCGTCATGCTAGCCCCTAAGCGGCGGTAGGAGTTGACGGTCGGGGCAAACAGGGCCGTCAGTGCTTTGGCATGATTGAGAAC